>NZ_AYWU01000010.1:0-216380 GCF_000502375.1 Mesorhizobium sp. L48C026A00
GGGGGAAAACTGTAACCCATGTATCCGGTTCAAAGTGTTACCCATCTATCAACTGGACACCGGCAGGCGGATGAGGGGCAGCGCAAACTTAGACAAGACCCGCCCTACATCCTGCCGTCATTCACTAAACCAGCACCAGGCCTTGCCGCATGGCGATGGCGATGGCGTCGGTGCGGTTGGCCGCACCTAGCTTGATCAGGATCGCCGCGACGTGAAACTTCGCCGTATGCACGGAAATGTTCAGGCGCCGCGCGATCACCTTGTTGGGCGCGCCCTCGGCCAAAAGCGCCAGCACTTCGCTCTCGCGCGGCGACAGCACCGGCCGGCCGGCGCTGTCGCCGACCGGCTCCTCGTCGGAGAGATCGTCGTCATGGAAGGCGAAATCGTCATGTCGATCGGACAAGGGGCGGCCCTCGCCCGAGATCCGATAGCCAGCCGCCGCCAGTCGCGCGGCGGCAGCGATCAGCAGATCGTCCACTGCCGGCGGCAGCACGGCAAACACGGTATCGGCCGGCCGCTGCCGGCTCGCTCGTTGCGACAGGAGCACCCGAGGTATCGCGGGATCGCTGGGCCCGCCTTCCACGCCGCCTCTTTCCAGGTAAACGCCATCGACGATCGCGACATCCGCTCTGTCGGCGCTATTGCTGCTACCGGCCACAATCGGCAGCAGATCGCCGGTCGCGGCAAGAGCGGTGGACAGGTGCTCGGCGCGCACGACGTCATCGAGCGCGATCAGCACCGTCAGCCGCCGCCCCGTGATCCTGTGACTTGCCATCGATCTTCTCAGTTTAGCGGCTTTTCGCCGATGGTCAGCACGACGTCGCGCCGTTCGCCGCCGCGCACCACGCCGAGCGTCACCGACGCGCCGGCGCTGTCCGGCCCGAGCCTGCGGATCAGCTCGCGCGGGCCGTGCACGGCCTCGCCGTTCCACGACGCGATGATGTCGCCAAGATGCAGGCCGGCCGCCTTCGCCGGGCCATTGTCGTCGAGGCTCATCACCATCGCGCCATGCGTGTCGCCGTTGCGGATCGGGTGCAGGCCGGCGCCGAGATAGCCGCGCGCGACATGGCCCTTCTCGCGCAGCGTCGCCACCGCCCGTTCGATCGTCTCGTAAGGCATAACCAGCGCCCGCCGGCGCGGCCCGAACAGCAGCATGCCGATCAGTGCGCCCTTGGCGTCGAGCACCGGGCCGCCCTCGAAACGGCCACCGGCATTGACGGCCAGATTGATGCTCCGGTCGATCGTGCCGCCGCGCATAGAGCGCCAGGCCGGACCGACCTCACCAACCGTTCCGAATGCAGCGAGCGACGCACCGTCGCTATTGCCGACGGCAATGGCCAGATGGCCCGGCCGCGCCGTGCCTGCCTCGGCCAGCGGCGGCACGTCCGGTGCGCCGGTCGGCTTCAGAAGGGCGGTCCCGGTGGATGGATCGCGGCCGACCAGCTCAGCCTTCACCTTGTCGCCCGAAGAAAGCGTCAGCTCGATCTCCTCGCCGGCCTCAACCGCCTCCTCGGCAGCGACAAAATAGCCGTCGCGCCAATGGAAGGCGGTCGCGGTGCGATGCTGATGCGTGGCGAAACTCGCCGTCGCCGGCGCCGCTGCGGCGGCGATATCGGCTATGGCGTCGGAAAATGCGCTCAGATTGAAGTCGCTCATGTCGGTCTCCTGGGTCTTTTTCGCATCGGCCCGAAAATCGGCATCGATTTGTCGGAAAGCACGATGCGAGAACTCAAAGTCTTAGAGCGCACTTTGAGCGTCCAATGGACGCTCATCGCTCTACCCCAGATATCGCTCGGCAGCGCGTTGGCGGGTACTCGCCTGACGGCTAGTTGGGCGTTGGACTGGCCATCTGGTCAGGTCGCGGCCGATCCGGCCGTTCCGCACATATAGGCATCCTTCATCTTGCTCTAAAGACACGGAGCCCTGCCATGTCCCTCCCCGCCCAGCAATTGCAGTTCGACGATGCGCTGCTCGACGATTATTCGGCAACGGTCGCCGATGCCGTGGACCGCATCGGTCCCGCCGTCTGCCGCATCGAGCGCATCGGTGGCGCCGGCGGCCGAGGCTCCGGCTTCGTCATCACGCCGGATGGGCTGGTCGTCACCAATTTCCACGTCGTCGGCGATGCCCGCAGCGTCCGCGTCACCATGCCGGACGGCGTGTCCAGAGAAGGCCGCGTTCTCGGCCGCGACCCCGACACCGACATCGCGCTGGTGCGTGCCGACGGCAGCTTTGGCGATATCGCGCCACTCGGCGATTCCAAGCGCCTGCGGCGCGGCCAGATCGCCATTGCCATCGGCAACCCGCTCGGCTTCGAATGGACCGTCACATCAGGTGTCGTCTCGGCGCTCGGCCGCTCGATGCGTGCTTCCACCGGCCGGCTGATCGACGATGTCATCCAGACCGACGCAGCGCTCAACCCCGGCAATTCCGGCGGACCACTGGTGTCGTCGGCGGGCGAGGTTATCGGCGTCAACACAGCCATGATCCATGGCGCGCAAGGCATTGCCTTCGCGGTTGCCTCCAACACCGCCAATTTCGTCATTTCGGAGATCATCCGCTTCGGCCGCGTCCGCCGCGCCTTCATCGGTGTCTCGGCCGACACGACAACCCTGCCGCGTCGCGCCGCCCTTTTGTCGCAAGTGTCGAGCAGCACGGCGGTGCGCCTGCGCAGTGTCGAGGCGAACAGCCCGGCCGCCAGAGCCGGCCTGAAAGAGGGCGACATCATCGCCGCCATCGACGGCCGCCCGGTCACCGGCGTCGACGATCTGGTGCGCATGCTCGACGCCGAGCGCATCGGCCGCGAAACGCTGTGCACAGTGGTGCGCCGCTCCGGCATTTCTCAGGTCCCGCTGATGCCGGTGGCGCGGACGTAATAACTATCGCGGCGCAAACAGTTGGCCAAGCAGCGAAACCAACAGCACTGCCAACTCGCCGGTCGGATCGAGGTCCGGATCGAAAATCGTCATGTCCATTCCGATACAGCGCGGATCCGCCACCAGCGCCGCGAGGACGGCGATGAGATCGTCGGGATCGATACCGGGGCTGCCTGGTGAATCCACCGCAGGCATCACCGTCTGATCGAGCGCATCGACATCGAAATGCACCCAATAGGGCCAGCCGGTTCGCGCCAGCGTGGTCAAGGTCTTTTCCAGGACCTCTGCCGCGCCGAGCTCCCGCGCGGCAAAGACATCGATCAGCGTCATCGCGGTCGAAGTGATGTCGGGCCAGGCGAAGTCGGGGTTGCGGTTCTCGCGTTCGCCGATCTGAACCACCTGTTCGTCCGCAACAAGTGGGCTCGCGATCTCAGGCCAGTCGGTCAGCAACGGCTCACCACGTCCGGTGGCGAGCGCAAGGTCCATGCCGGCGGCCGAGCCGAGCGAAGCATCGACGTCGTAGTTGCCCGGATGGCGGAAATCGCTATGGCCATCGACATGGACCAGTGCCAGCGGACCGGATCGCCGTGCACCAGCCAGCGCGCCAAGCAGGACCGCGCAGTCGCCGCCGACGACCAGCGGGAACTCGCCTCGTCTCAGCGCGCCGGCAACCACTTCGGCGAGTCCGAGATTGAAGCTGCGTATCGCATTGCCGTTGCGCAGCCGGGTGCCCGGCTGCGGCTCCGTGTTATAGGCGGGCCGATCAAGATCAACCACTTTGAGGGGCGAAAGCGTCTCGATCAGGCCGGCTTCGGTCAACGCCTGCGGCGCACGCCACGTGCCCGGAATATGACCTGGCCTCAGCGGACGCAGGCCAAGGTTGGAGGGTGCGCGGACAAGGCAGATTTCACGCATGGAATGGGCCCAGGCTGATGAGCTCAGCATAGACCGCAAAGACATGACCGGCCACGCGGCTGAAGGCTTCAGCTGATATCTACAGACAATTCCTGCCAGCCCCTGTCTCGCTCAGCCCGCCGCGCCTTCGACAAACTGCTCCAGAAACTCGGCGCTCGGCGGGATCGGCTTGATCACGTCGATCAGCACGCCATTGGGGTCTTTGGTGATGAAATGACGCTGGCCGAAGGCTTCGTCGCGGAGCGTTCGCAGGATCGGCAGGCCGGCGGCGATGACCCGCTCATAGATAGCATCCGGGTTCTTGACTTCGAAATTGATCAGCAGGCCGGAGGTCCGGCCGCGCCCTTCCTCAGGAATGGTTTCATGATCGCCCTGGACGATGCCGAGATTGACGCGGCGATCCTCGGTTGATTGCAGATGCACGTACCAGTCGCTCTCGAACAGCGGCTTGAAGCCGAAGTGCGCGACATAGAAGGCCTTCGTGCCGGCAACGTCGCCGGTCATCAGCACCGGGTAATAGCTTGTCGTCTTCATCTTTCCTTCTCCCGTCAAATAACATACAGTCTGCATGTAAATGCGTATTAACATACAGGCTGCATGTATGCAACAGGAATCCGCGCGCCGCTCCAACCGCGATCGCACCGAAGCGACGCGGGCCGACCTGATCGCTGCGGCGCGAAAACTGTTCACCGAGAAGTCCTATGCGGAGACCGGCACGCCCGAGATCGTGGCTGCGGCCGGCGTCACCCGCGGCGCGCTCTATCATCACTTTGCCGACAAGCAGGCGCTGTTCGCCGCAGTGGTCGAGCAGGAGGCGGCGGCTGTGGCGGAAGAGATCGAGCGCGCCTCGCCGCCCTCGCTGTTTGCCCGCGACGCACTGATCGCCGGCTCGGATGCCTATCTTGCCGCCATGCGCGCACCCGGCCGCACCCGGCTGCTGCTGCTCGACGGGCCGGCCGTGCTCGGCCGCGCCGCCATGGACGAGATCGACAACCGCCACGGCAACCGCTCGTTGCGCGAAGGCCTGGTTGCCGCGATGCGCTCGCAGTCCATGATGAGATTGCCGGTGGAAGCGCTGACCGCGCTGCTTGCCGCCGCCTTCGACCGCGCGGCGCTCGCCATCGAAGCAGGCGCTTCGACCGAGGACTACCGTGCCGTTCTCATGGCGCTGATTGATGGTCTGTCGCCCCAGGCCCCTGGTTCGGCTCGAACTCGTTGAAACAGCCAAGCTGGCGCTTGAACTGGTCGATCAGCCAGGCCGCAGCCGGCTTCGGGCTGCGGTCGGCGCGGTGCATGGCATAAAGCGGCGCGCGGACTTCGCGATACGGCTCCAGATCGAGTTCCACCAGCCGGCCGTTGGCCACATCGTCAGCAATCAACCATCGCGGCAGTCCGCCCCAGCCCAACCCTTCGCGCATCAGCGCATGCTTGGTTCGCATATCCGTAAGTCGCCAGGTGCGGTAGGCATAGACGCCGTAGTCGCGCCCTTTGGTGCGCTCGGACTGGTCGCTGACGACAAGTTGGATGTGTTCGCGCACCTCCTCCAGCGGCACCGGCTTGGGAAGCAGCGCCAGCGGATGGCTTGGCGCGGCCGCCGGCACCATCGACATGAAGCCAATGCGCACAAGATGCGCGTCGACCTCGCCCAGCAGGCCGCCAATACCGAGATCGGCATGTCCATTGACGACATGATCGGGGATCAGCCCGAGCGTGCCGATATGCAGGCGCAGCATCACGGTTGGAAATTGCGCCTCGAACGCCTTCAACACGCGCACCAGCACGGTGGAAGGCAGCGTCGCATCGACTGACAGCGCGACTTCAGCCTCCAGGCCCTGCTTGTGGCTGTCGATGCGAGAGCGGATGCGCTGCAATACGCCGACCATGCGCCGCGCATCTTCCAGCGTCGCCCGGCCGACATCGGTCAGATGCGGCTCGCGCGTGCCCTCGCGCTCGAACAGTTTCAGCCCAAGCTGCGCCTCGAGATTGGCGATGGCGTAGCTGATGACCGACTGCGCTCGGTTGAGCTTGCGGCCGGCGGCGGAGAAGCTGCCGGTGTCGGCGACGGTGACAAGGATCTGAAGCTGATCGAGCGTCGGGTTTGGCTGCATCGTTCTATCCACTATTTGGATGGAACATACATAAAATATACCGGTTTTTCAAATGGGTCAGCTCGCCCATATAGGTCGGGACAGTTCAGCCAACCCTGGAGACCCGCCATGTCCATCCTTCTCGTCACATCCAGTCCGCGCGGCAATGCCTCGCATTCGACCCGCATCGCCACTGAACTTGCGGAAAAGCTGCTCGCCGCCGATCCTTCGGCCAAGCTGGTCGCACGCGATCTCGTGGCAAACCCGCTGCCGCACATCGATCCGGACTATTCGACCGGCATCTATACGCCCGCCGAGGCCCGCACCCAGCGCCAGGCCGAGGTCGTCGGCGTTTCCGACGGCGTGCTCGACGAACTGTTTGCGGCCGACACCATCATCCTCGCCACCGGATTCATCAATTTCGGCATCTCGTCGACGCTGAAATCCTGGGTCGACCACGTCTCCCGCACCGGCAAGACTTTCTCTTATGGCGAGAATGGCCCGAAGGGCCTCGTCACCGGCAAGAAGGTCTACATCGTCCTCGCCTCGGGCGGCATCTATTCGGAAGGCGCTGCCGTGCAGATGGACCACGCCATCCCTTACCTGCGCAGCGTGCTTGGCTTCATCGGCATGACCGACGTCGAAGTCATCCGCATCGAAGGCGTCGGCATGGGGCCGGATGCGGTCACTGCCGCTCTGGCCAAGGCATCAGCCAAGGTGGATGCCTTGGTGACATCGACCGTAAGCAAACAGGCTGCGGCGGCGTAGGCCGCCAGCCGTCGGCAACTTGAAATCAAAGGCAGGCGCCTGACAGGGCGCTTGCCTTGTTCGTTTCAAGATGCGCCGGAGACCGATCGGGTCTCACCCGAACATCTTCTCGCCCTGTTCGTCGACCAGCTGAATGCCCTTTTTGATCGAGATGTCGACAGCGTCGTCGAGCCCGGCAAAACGATCGGCGCGGATGAATTTGTGCTCCTTCATCACGCCGTCGATCTCCTTGGAAACCACGCCGCAGGTCTGGTATTGGCCTTCCGCCTTGTACGGCGTGGCGCTGATCAAAAATCCCTTGTGCTCGATCTGCTTTGCCGGTGCAGCACTCTTTGGCTCGCCCGCGTCGCCGCCGCCGCCGAAAAGACGTTTCAGAAAAGACATGAGCGCGCCCTCCAACGGCAATCATCCTGTATCACATAGCGTGGTGCAGGATGATTTCACTAGCGGTCCTTAGGCAAACGGGCAAGGCCCGCATCCGGCCTGGAAGTCAGTCGCGCGACAGCGCTTCGAGGGCTTCGGCCGCCCCTTTCAATATCGCGATCGCCTCGGCCTGTTTTTCAGCGGGCGCGTCGACAATGTCGCCGAGGGCTGCGCGTAGCCGGTGGCGCACGGCGCGGAATTCGTCGCGCTTTTCCGAACCGCCGCGGCCGCGACGTCCGCTATCCTCGCCATCGTCGTTCCAGCCGAACCAGTCACGCGCCTTTGCCATCTTGCGGCCGAAACGCTCGAGATGATCGAGCACATGGTCGATCATCTCGCGATTGTCATTGAGATGCGCCTGCCCTGCCTCGGTAATCGAAAACACCTTCTTGTTGCCTTCCGCCGACGAGACGGCATAGCCGGCCTCTTCCAGGAAGGTCAGCGTCGGATAGACCACGCCGGGGCTCGGGCTGTAGACGCCGCTGGTGCGTTCCTCCAGCGCCTTGATGATGTCATAGCCGTGGCGCGGCGCCTCGGCCAGCAGCGACAGCGTGATCAGCTTGAGATCGCCGTCGGCCAGCATACGCCCGGCGCGGAACATGTCGCCCGGCCCGCCGCGCCCGCCGCCCCTCATGCCGTGGCCGAATGGGCCGAAGCCGCCGCCACGACCGCCGAACTTGCCGGCCATATGCACGAAAACGCGCTCGGCATGCTCGCCGAAATGATGATGTCCGTGCATTGTCTGCTCCTTGAGTTATGTCTTACGATATATCTCAATTATGCGAATGAGGCCGTTGAGTCAAGATATATCTTACGATGTATCTGAGAACGGTGCCACCAGATTGAGTTCGTCACCGAGCTTGGCTAATATCGGTTACCAGCGGCCCTTGCGCCGGTTCCAGGCATAGAGAAGATCGGCGAAGCGATCATAGGCATAGCGCGTCAGCGGCAGCACGGCGCGATTGCCGAACAGCGCTGCCAGCCAGCCCTCGCCCGGCGTTCTCAGCCAGACGGCAATTGCGACGTCGGCGCCGACCAGCAGCCTGCCGTCCGCATCGGTTGCGTGCAGCCGGCGGCGGATGTCCTCCAGCGACACGCCGTATCCGGCCAGCGCCGCCGGTTCGGCATTGATGTCGCGAAACGCGATCCGCCCGGCCTTGATCGCCTCGACCAGCCGCCGCTTCTGCCTGATGATGCCGGCATCGCAAACCGGACAACGGGTATTGTACCAGACGGTCAGCAGAGGCTTGGGCATGTGTCTCGATACGCGCGTTGAAGTGCTGCGCTGACTATCCAGGAAACACCTTCGCCCCGCAACATTTCGGGCAAGCCACTTCGGCCAGCCACCTTCGAGATTGGCCGGGCGCCGTCAAGCGGCGCCTGACCGGCAGCTTGCGCGGGTCTATAGCCGCGCACGCCTCAGCCGAGCGAGGCGATGATCTCGCGATACGCCAATTCCGGGAAGGCCTTGAGCGTCCGCGTCCTCACATTACCGCCTGTCGCCAGCATCAGCGAGAATCGAGCGAGCACCGCATCGTCGGGCGCTTCGACGACCGCCACCATATCGCATTCGCCCATGGTGAGATAAAACGCCTTGAACGAGCCGCCCATGTCTCCCAGCAGCTTCTTGGCGGCATCGAGCCGCTTCGGCGACTCGCGCACATTTCTGGCGCCCTGCTCAGTCCAGTTGATCAGCACGATATAGGTTGTCATGCACACCTCCCTCCGGAGGCCTCGGAGCGCGGCGTCACCGCCGGGGCGGGCATCGGGGTTTGTCGCCCAGAAAAAGCATCCGACACGCGATTATCCTCCCACAGCCAGTATGCTGCAAGAACAACCGCACCGTCCGGCGAGACAATCCCTGATCGGGTAGGAGGGAGCCTTGCGGCATCCCCCCTCCCACACCACCGTGCGTACGGTCCCGTACACGGCGGTTCGTGTCGCGCTCGGCTTGAGGTCCTCAATGCCCGCCGCCCTATTGGCGCCCAGCCTTATCTTGCGGGTTCCGCCCGCTACTTCCGACTAAGGCCCTCTCGCGAGGTATCTGCCCAAGGCGCTCGGAAATGAAGTCCGACCTCCATCGACACGTTCAGCCCTTCACCGGTTGGTCCGGCTACTACGGCCTCTGCTGACTCCTGCCGACCCTTCCCGGCGCCTCTCGGCGGCGGTAGCACACCCGTTTCCGGGGGCAGGCCGGCAGGCCTCCCAGGGTAAGACGCGTGACCTTCGTGCCAAATACCTGTCGCATCTACGGCCACACCCTCCGGGTGATATCGGGCTTCGGACTTCATTGCTCCCTCGCCCGGATGCGGACGCCTCATATGCGCTTCCTGTTCGTCAGGCCGGCACTTTGCTTGCAGCTTCCTTCAGACCCCGCCTCGCGACGACGCCCTTGCTGTTCGGCTAGCGGTTCCCATCACCAGGGTCCGCAGAGGACTTTCACCTCCAAGTCATCGACCGGATACCACCCCGGCCAAACGGTGCTTGCGCACCACGCGCCATGCCTGGCGCACAACAAAAAGGGCGCCGCAGCGCCCTTTAAATTGTTATTCGTTGCCCGGCATCAGCTGTCGAGGAAGCTCCGCAGCTTGCGCGAGCGGCTCGGGTGCTTGAGCTTGCGCAGCGCCTTGGCTTCGATCTGGCGGATGCGCTCTCGGGTGACCGAGAACTGCTGGCCGACTTCCTCCAGCGTGTGGTCGGTGTTCATGCCGATGCCGAAGCGCATTCTGAGCACGCGCTCTTCACGCGGGGTGAGCGAAGCAAGCACCCGCGTCGTCGTCTCGCGCAGATTGGCCTGGATCGCCGCGTCGATCGGCAGGATCGCCATCTTGTCCTCGATGAAATCGCCGAGATGCGAATCCTCCTCGTCGCCGACCGGCGTTTCGAGCGAGATCGGTTCCTTGGCGATCTTCAGCACCTTGCGCACTTTTTCCAGCGGCATGGCGAGCTTTTCCGCCAGTTCCTCCGGCGTCGGCTCGCGGCCGATCTCGTGCAGCATCTGGCGCGAGGTGCGCACGATCTTGTTGATCGTCTCGATCATATGCACCGGAATGCGGATGGTGCGCGCCTGGTCGGCGATCGAGCGGGTGATCGCTTGCCGGATCCACCACGTAGCATAGGTCGAGAACTTGTAGCCGCGGCGATATTCAAACTTGTCGACCGCCTTCATCAGGCCGATATTGCCTTCCTGGATCAGATCGAGGAACTGCAGGCCGCGATTGGTGTATTTCTTGGCGATGGAAATGACGAGGCGCAGATTGGCCTCGACCATTTCCTTCTTGGCGATCGCGGCTTCGCGCTCGCCCTTCTGCACCTGGTTGACGATCCTGCGGAATTCCAGGATCGAGATCGCCGTTTCGGTGGCGAGGTTCTGGATCTCGGCGCGCAGGTCGCGGATCGCGTCCTTCTCGTTCTTGGTGAATTCCTTCCAGCCGCGCGAGGTCAGATTGCCGATCGAGCGCGTCCAGTTGGGATCGAGTTCCGAGCCCTGATACTCCTTCAGGAATTCCTCGCGGCGCACGCCATAGCTTTCGGCCAGCCGCAACAGCTTGCCTTCGTTCTGCACCAGGCGCTTGTTGATGTCGTAGAGTTGCTCGACCAATGCCTCGATGCGCGCCGTGTTCAGGGATAGCGACTTCACCGCCTTGATCAGCTGGTCCTTCAGCTCCTTCAGCCGGCGGTCCTGGCTGGGCGACAGCGTGCCGGCGGCAGCGAGCCGGTTCTCGACCTGCTGGTCCTGCAGCTTGCGCAACTTCTTGTAGGTGTCGGCGATGACGTCGAGCGTCTCCATCACCTGCGGGCGCAGCTCCGCTTCCATCGCCGCCAGCGACAGGCTGGCTTCGTCCTCGTCTTCCTCGTCGTCATCAGTCAGACCGCGCGTGTCGCCGCCGACATTGGTGATGTCGTCCTCGTCCTCGCGCGAACGGCGCGGCTTGTCGTCGGTCTTGGCTTCCTCGATCCGCTCGACCACCGGCGCCTGCTTGGCCTCCGGTCCGGCATAGGTCGCTTCGAGGTCGATGATCTCACGCAAGAGGATCTTCGATTCGTTGAGCTCGTCACGCCAGATGATGATGGCCTGGAAGGTCAGCGGGCTTTCGCACAGGCCCGCGATCATCGTCTCGCGGCCAGCCTCGATGCGCTTGGCAATCGCGATTTCGCCCTCGCGCGACAGAAGCTCGACCGAGCCCATCTCGCGCAGATACATGCGAACCGGATCGTCGGTGCGATCGGTCGGCTCTTTCTTGGTGGTCGTCGCAGCAACGGCGGTGCCGGTCTGCTCGGCCAGTTCGTTGGCGTCTTCCTCGGCGTCGGCAGCCGCGTCGGCGGCTTCGGGCTCCTCGCCCTGCTCGTCGTCCTCGACCACGTTGATGCCCATGTCGGAGAGCATGGCCATCGTGTCCTCGATCTGCTCGGAGGTGACTTCCTCCGAGGGCAGCACCGAATTCAGTTCGTCCATGGTGACATAGCCGCGCTTCTTGGCGGCCTTGATCATCTTCTTGACAGCATCGTCGGAAAGGTCGAGCAGAGGGCCATCGGTGGCGCCTTCACGTTCGGTCTCGACCTCTTCCTTTTCTTTTGTCGCCATTCTTTATTTTCTCCAAGCGGCCAGGTATCTAGCCGCATAAGTATCAAGCCGCGTAAGCTGCCGTACCGGTTTATCAGATGCGCTCGCGCTAGAACGCGTTTCCCCGGGCCAGTAACTGCATCTCTCGTTAAGTCCAGATTAACCCTGGTATCTGTGGCAGGCTGACTGCCTGTCCAGTGACCGGTACCTCACATCGCTGCATTTCCGTCGACGCCGGCGCGGGTTAACGTTTCGAATCGTCCTGATTCCGTCATTCTGCCAGAAGGTCAAGCGCCTCTCGCATGATTCGCATGAAAAAAGCGAATCAATTACCCGACTTAAAGCGCCGCGGCTGATTCGGCGCACAAGCACGGTCTGCACTTTCACTCTTTCGTAAGCTTCGACCTACACCCGCCCGGCCCTGCCCGAAGACACGCCGAACCCTTCGATCAGCGCCTCCGTTGCCTGCACATCACGAAATTGCGCCTGGATCTCGACGAGATGCCGGTAATTTTCGTCCGTGGGATCGCTGGCGAGCGCCGCTTCTGCCTGTTTCAGCTCCTTATGTAATGTGCGCGCGCTGCGCTGCAAGTGGAGCGCCTGGCTGAAGGCGTCGCGGGCATCGTCAAGTCCGGCTGTTTCCAGCGCCGGCCATTGCCGCGCCCGTTTGATCAGCGCCACCACGCGCGCCCAGATCTCGCCGCAGCCGGCACGTTCGATCGTCGCGATCACCGCGTTGCGGTCGTTGGCCATGTCATGCGCCATCGCATCGAGGATCGCCGCGTGCAATCGCTTCAGATCGGTGTTGGCGAGGTCGAGGAACTCGACATGCGCGAAATTCTCGTCGATCAGCGCCGGATGATTGACAAGAGCTGCGATGATCGTCGCCTCGCGCACCGACATCCCCTCGCTGCCGCGCTTGACCAGCGCCGAGCGGCCAAGGCTTTCGGTGATCGCGGTGCGTCCACCGGCATTGCCGCCGCGTGCGAACTGCCCGCCAGCAGCTGAGCCCTTGCCCTGAAAGCGCCCGCCGGACCGCCCATCTTGGCGCCCCCCTTGATAGGTTTGGCGCGCGCCGCGCTGGGCACCGAAAAAGCTTAGCACTCGCTCGCGCATTTCCTGTTGGTAGTGATAGCGCAAGCTCTCGTCGCGGATGCGGCTGGTCAGTTCGCGCAGCGTTTTTTCCAGTTCCGCCCGTCGTTCCGGCGTGTCGAAGATGCCGCCGGCCGTTTCGCGCATCCACAAAAGGTCGGCCAGCGGCCGCGCCTCGGAAAGCACGGCGCCAAACGCGTCCGGCCCTTCGGCCTTGACCAGATCGTCGGGATCCTTGCCTTCGGGCAGAAGCGCAAAACGCACCGAGCGGCCTGCCTGGACCGCCGGCAGCGCCATGTCGGCGGCGCGCCATGCCGCCTTCAGTCCGGCCTGGTCGCCATCGAAGCACAGCACCGGCTCGCCGGCCATACGCCACAGCAGTTCAAGCTGGTTTTCGGTCAGCGCGGTGCCGAGCGGCGCCACGACATTTTCGAAACCGGCCTGCGCCAGCGCGATCACGTCCATATAGCCCTCGACGGCAATCACCGTGCCGCCCTTGGCCAGCGCCCCCTTTCCCAGCGCTTGGCGCGCTCGGGCGAAATTATAGAGCACGTTGCCCTTGTGGAAGAGCTCGGTGTCGGGCGAATTCATGTATTTGGCGAGCGCATCGGCCGCCAGCGCCCGCCCGCCAAAGGCGATTATCTTGCCTCTGGAGTCCGGGATCGGGAACATGATGCGGTCGCGGAACCAATCGTAGGAAACCGGAACGTCGTCGCCATGGCGCACCAGCCCGCATGCCTCGATATCGGCCTTGGGCACGCCCTTGGCGGCAAGATGCTCCTTCAGCGCATTGCGGCTATCGGGTGCATAGCCGAGCCGGAACGATTGCTGCGTCGCCGGCGTCAGCCCGCGGTCGCGCAGATAGGCGCGGGCTTTTGCGCCTTCCGGCCCCTGCAGCCGCTCCTGGAAGAAGACGGTCGCCATTTCCATGACTTCGGTCAGGCTGGCGCGTTCCTTTTCGCGCCGTTCCTCCTGGGCATCGCGCACCGGCATCGGCACCCCGGCCATGACGGCGATCTTCTCGACCGCTTCGGGAAAGCTCATTCCGTCAAGTTCGGTGAGGAATTTGAAGTGGTCGCCCGAAACCGAGCAGCCGAAGCAATGATAGCGTCCCTTCTTGTCCTCGCAGTGGAAGGACGGGCTCTTCTCGCCATGGAAGGGACAGCACGCCCAATAATCGCCGCGTGGCGCATTGGTCTTCTTCCTGTCCCACGCCACGCGCTGGCCGATCACCGAGGAAATCGGCACGCGGTCGCGTATCTCGTCGAGGAAGGCAGGTGGAAAGCGCATCGGGAACGGCTCGTTTGCCTCCATATAATCACGCCGGCGAAACCCGACGACTCCTAATGCGAACCATACCCGGTTTTCACAGGGCAAAAAGAAGGCGGCCGTTGCAAGCCGCCTTCCTTCCTATCCGGCATTGTGCCGGTCGACGTTTTTGACGGTCAGTGCGCGGCAATCGCGCCGAAGATGATGCCGGAGACGACGCTGACCAAGAGATAGTCGTTGCCGACGCGGATCCATTCCTGGCCACGGCCCGGACGACGCAGGCCATAGTGGCGATAGTCGCGGACCGGCTGGTGGCGCCTCCAACTCGAATATCTCTGGCCGTTGCGCCAATGGTTCCTCTTGACGACGACTTTCTTCTTCACCACGACGCGCGTCTTGACGTGCCTGTCCGGCTTCTTCCAGTCGACCTGGCTGTAGGTCGACTGCGGTGCATTCGGCGCGTTCAGCGGCGCTGCCTGACCCTGCAGGGACGTCGCAGCCAGCATCGATACGGCGACTGCGGAAAGAATGATGCGTTTCATGACGGGGTACTCCTTGGTTGTCGATGCCAAAGCAATAGAGCCCGAAGAATGAACCGAAACTGAACACGCGGATTACGTTTTTGTAATGATTTCATGTATTTATAACATCTAACTCAACACTCGGCTCAAACCTGATCTGAAGCGGTCGTCGGCACTTTAGCGCGCGACCATCAAGAAGCCGGCCGGCGATGCAACCATTTTGCGATCCATCCATTTCCGACACGCCCTGTCGCGCAACAGCCGGCCGAATTGGGCAAAATTTATTATCCGGCTAAAAGTAATCGGAGTAGTATCGACCTTTGCAATGTCCTTGATTCGCCCCCTCTTTTGCGCCTTTGCCATCACGGCTCCCATATTGCTGGTGGCTGTCGGAATGCGAGCCTGACATGAGCGGTTCGGTCGTTTTGCTGCATCTTGCCGGCGCGGTGGCGCTGATGCTGTTTGCCACCCGCTTGGTGAAGACAGGTGTCGAGCGCGCCTATGGCGATGTGCTGCGCCACAAGCTGCGCGCCACCATGCGCAATCCTTTCATGGCGGTTCTGGCCGGCTGCGGCCTGGCGATCGCCCTGCAAAGCTCCACTGCCGTCACCTTGCTGGTCGGGTCCTTCGCCGGCGCCGGCATCGTCAGCGGTATATCGGGCCAGCTTGCCGTGCGCGGCGCCGAGATCGGCTCGGCGCTGGTGGTCAAGCTGCTCACCTTCGACCTGTCGCTGCTGGTGCCGGTCTGTCTTGTCGCCGGCACCGTCATGTTCATGGCCACCGAGCGGCGCGACTGGCGCCAGTTCGGCCGCATCCTGGTCGGCATCGGCCTGCTGGTGTTGTCGCTGGAAATGATCGGCCAGGCCTCGGAGCCGCTGCGCCAGAGCACGCTGATGCCGGTCGTCGTCGATTACTTCTCCGGCGACCCGGTCACCGCCTATCTCCTGGCGGCGCTGGTCACCTGGCTGTTCCATTCCTCGATCGCCGCGGTCCTTTTGATGGTGACGCTCGCCGGCCGCGGCTTCATCCCGCCCGAACTCGGCATCGTGCTGGTGCTCGGCGTCAATCTGGGTTCGTCGATCATCGCGCCGCTGCTCACCCGCAATGCGGAGCCGGGCGTGCGTGTCGTACCGATCGGCAATCTCCTGATGCGCGGCATGGGCTCGCTGGCCATGCTGATCCTGTTCCTGTGGTTGAAGCCGCCGGTCGCCTTTCTCGGCGCCACCGTGCCCGACCAGATCGTCAACGCCCACATCCTCTTCAACATCCTGATCCTGGTTGCCGGCCTGCCGCTGGCCGGCCTTGTCTACCGCGTTTCGGAAAAGATCGTGGCGCTCGGCACCAAACCGGCGCCGGCAGAAGCGCTCGACGTCGTCGAGTTGTCCGCGCTCAACGACAGCGCCCTTGATGTGCCGAGCCAGGCGCTGGCCAACGCCACCCGTGAGGTGGTGCGGGTCTGCGAGACGGTCGAGATCATGCTGAAGCGCATCATCGAGCTCTATGAAAGCGCCGACGCCGACAAGATCAAGGCGCTGGCCGCGCTCGACGACCGCGTCGACAAGAAACATGCGTCGATAAAGCTCTATCTGGCCAAGGTCACCAGGAACCCGCTGAGCGAGGACGAGGCGCTGCGCTGCCAGGAGTTGATCGGCGCCTGCGTCAAGCTCGAACAGGTCGGCGACATCATCGTGCGCAACATGCTGGTGCATGTCAGGAAAAAGCTTGAGCGCGGGCTGGAGTTCACGCCCGAGGGTTGGCGCGAGCTTAGCGGCTTCCACGCTTCGGTGCTCGCCAACGCGCGGCTTGCCTTCAACGTGCTGGTCTCGCGCGATCCGGAGACCGCCCGCCAGCTGGTGCTGGAAAAGGATCGGCTGCGCGACCGCGAGAAGGAGACCAGCGCCAGCCATTTCGTGCGGCTGCGCGACGGCACCGCCAAGAGCGTCGAGACCAGTTCCATCCATCTCGACACTATCCGCGACCTGAAGCAGATCAATTCGCTGCTTGCCTCGATAGCCTACCCCGTGCTCGAGGAACGCGGCCTGCTCACCGGCTCGCGGCTGAAGGCCGGATAAATTGGGCCCAGCGCGGGAATTGCCTGGAGCCGGCGCGCGAAAATTAGTCTTTGCTAACCCTTCCGTCTGTCGGCTAGAGCATTTTTCAGCCAACCGTCTTCGCTTGGCGTCGGACAACACGCGTCAAGCAAAGACCTGGAGCGCGGTTTTGGTTCCACCAGAACGCAAGGCGCTCTAAGGATCGCTTAAAATCCGCCGGGAGAAAGTCTATGGATACCCATTCGCGCAGTTTCGCCAAGGCGCTTTCCTGGCGCGTCACCGGCACGGTCGACACGATAATCATTTCGCTCATCGTGACGGGCAGCATCAAGCTCGCTGCGGCCATCGGCGTGACCGAGGTCATCACCAAATCGCTGCTCTACTATTTTCACGAGCGGGCGTGGTTGAAAATCCCCTACGGAAGGAAGACGACGACCGTCTAGCCTTGTGCGGCCGGAGCTTGGCTGAACCGATGAAGAAAACCTAAAGCGGCGTCGAGAACTTCTGGATTGCCCGCCGCTCTCGTCCGTGATTTGAGCCATCTCGTTCAAGGATCGCCTTCCCGCGCCATGCTTCCCCTCATCGCCCTGTTCATCGCTGCGTTCGCATTCGGCACCACCGAGTTCGTCATCGCCGGCGTGCTGCCGCAGGTGGCGGACGGCCTTGGCGTCTCCATCCCAACCGCCGGCTACCTCGTCTCCGGCTACGCCGGCGGCATCGCGATCGGCGGACCGCTGTTGACGCTCGCCACCAAGACGCTTTCCCGCAAGGCGTTGCTGCTTGGCCTTGCCGCAGCCTTCACCATCGGCCAGGCCGCCTGCGCCCTTGCGCCCGACTTCGCCTCCATGTTGCTGTTGCGGATTGCAGTGGCCGTCGCGCACGGCGCCTACTTCGGCGTCGCGATGGTGGTTGCGGTCGGCTTGGTCCGCCAGGATCAGCGTGGAATGGCCGTGGCGCTCATCCTGTCGGGCCTCACGGTCTCCAATGTCATCGGCGTGCCGGCCGGCACGGCGATCGGCAATATTTGGGGGTGGCGCGCGACGTTCTGGGTGATGTGCGCGCTTGGTGTGGTTTCCATCGCCGCCATGGCCGCCCTCCTACCGCGCCGGACGGGATCGTCGCGCCGGCCCGTCAGTTTCGGCAGCGAGGTCCGCGTGCTCGCACGCCAGCAGGTTTGGACGTCGCTAATCCTCATGCTGATGCTGATGATCGGCCAGTTCGGCCTGTTCACCTACATCACGCCGACGCTGCTTGAAGTCACCGGCCTCGGCGAGGGCCTGGTGCCCTGGGTGCTGCTACTCAACGGTGTCGGCGCGACGATCGGCGTCTTTCTTGGCGGGCGGCTCGCCGACTGGAAACTGATGCCGTCGCTCATCACCATGCTTTTCATGCAGGCGGTGACACTTGCCGTCATTTACGCCGCCAGCCCGTACCCGGTGCCGATGGTCGTTGCGATCACTATCTGGGGTGGTCTCAGCTTTGCCATCGGCACCCCGATCCAGACCCGTATCCTGACCTGGACGGCGGACGCCTCCAATCTCGCCTCATCGCTTATCCCGGCCGGCTTCAATGTCGGCATCGCGCTGGCCGCCTCGCTCGGCGCCGCCATGCTCAATGCCGGTTATGGCTATCGCAGCCTGCCGGTGGTTGGCGCTATGGCCATGCTGGTCGCCGTGGCGGTAGCGCTCGCCTCGCATATCTGGGAGTGGCGCCGAAACACGATGCCGCCGCTGCCGGCCGCTGCCGAATAGTCGGCAGGCGCTACAGGTCGATGCGATAGCGCAGGCTTTCGGCGCCGCCATAGGCAGCGTCCTCGAAGAATCGCCCGACGAGCCGTCCGCCATTGGCCAGGACCACCTTCTGCGAGGCGAGATTACCCGCTTGGCGGTGATCTCGACGAAGGGCAGGCCGAGCGCCCTCGCCTCGCCGAGCATCAGCCTCACTGCCTCTGTCGCATGGCCGCGCCGCCGCTTCCATGGCACTACGGCATAGCCGATGTGGCCGAGCACATGTGGCGGCAGCTCGGCGGTGCCGCGCTGCCAGCGAAGGCCGATCGAGCCGGCGACTTCGCCGTCCCAGATCCAGCGCCGGAATCCCGGCAGGCGCGGCACGTTCGTCCCATCAGGCAAGGTGACCGGACCACCCTTGGCATCGGGGTCGTCGAGATCGGCGAGGAAGGCCGTTGGATTCTTTTCGATGGCCGCAAGCTGCTCGCGCGTCGCCTCCATCAGCCGCACATTGTCCGGCGACCAGCCGCGCTCAAGGGCGGCCTTATACGACGGCAGATGTTCAAGCGCCGGTTTGACGAGTTCAACCATGACGTACGATCGCTCCGCTGCCGCCCTCGGATTCTGAAGTTGATCTTCAGGGGCGGCTTTCTAAAATCAAATGTCATCGATTGGGTCCACCTACTTTGGAGTGAACACAATGCCCGACCACAGGTCCGAGAAGTCGGCGAAGGCCGCCGCCGAGCGGGGCGCGGCAACCAAACCGCGCAAGGCGACGCCGAAGCCGCAGTCCGGCAAGGAAGCGAAGCCGGCACTCCTCGCAGGCGGCAACCCCCAGATCGCCAAGGCCGAAGGCGACGCTCCCGTGCAGGCCTACATCGCGGCCATGCCGGGCTGGAAAAGCGACGTCGGGCGCCGTCTCGACGCAATCATCGCGCGCACCGTCCCCGGCGTGCACAAGGCCGTCAAATGGAACTCGCCGTTTTACGGCATCGAGGGGCAGGGCTGGTTCCTGTCGTTTCATGTCTTCACCCGCTACATCAAAGTGACCTTCTTCCGGGGCACGTCGCTGCGTCCTGTTCCTCCCGGCGAGTCCAGGCACAAGGACGTGCGCTACCTCGACATTTATGAGGACCAGCTCGACGAAGCCCAGTTCGCCGCCTGGGTGAAGCAAGCCAGCCAATTGCCAGGCGAGCGACTGTGAGATGCATCACGAATTAGCCAAATGCGTCTGCAAGCACCTCATTCAGGCGTGCGAACGCGGTGGGCTCGTCTGGCGCATGGGCCGGATTAACTTCTGTGACGGTCAGGCCGCGCCATTGCTGCAGGGCAGTCAACTGCTTTAGCACGAAGGCGGCTTGCTCCAGTTTGAGACCGTCGCAACGGCGCACATTCTCAGCAATCGGGAAATCGATAAAGGAGAGCACATCGGCATCGAAGTGAATAAGCACACAGTCAAAGCGCGCCGCCCATTCGGCCGCGCGCGCCGCCGCCGCCTCGATATCAATCAAAGCTTCCTCACGCGAAATGACCTTGATCGCGTGATCTCTGATCGCGGCGGCTTCAGGCGGAGTGATATTCTCGACGCCGAAATAGAGAAGTTGCTGAGGCACGAGCATCGGACGCGTTGGGCCGAGCCCCGCGAGCGAAGGCTCGCATCCCGGGATGTTGAGCAGATGGGCGACACCAGTCCAGTCCAAGGCGCCGTCGCTCGTGTCAGGTGTGTTGAGATCGGCGTCAAAGTCCATGTAGACGAGTCCGATCCGCGCGCCGGCCGTGTTCGCCCCGGCGACCGTGCCCAACTCCACGGTACAATCGCCGCCCAAAACAAGCACGTCTTCCTGCGCCGAAATCGCCGTCGCCACGTGGCTTGCGACCAAGTCACAGGCCCCGCGCACGGCCTCCAGGTTCATGGCCTGCGGCCGCGAAGAGTCCGGTCGCCACCGGAACGATGCAACATCGCTATGATCCCTGATGGTTCTGCCTCGGCTCGCGAGCGCCTGTGCGAGCCCATGGCGCCGAAACACCGCGGGGGCTTGTTCCTGCCCTGGCGAATAGGCGCCGGCGCTGGTGGCGGCGCCGAAAATGTTCAACAAACGCGCCGCCAAATCGAAGCTCCATTTTTCGTATGATCCTGGTTGCAAAACGGGTCTGGAGCGACGAAGGTTCCTCTTCGACGTCGAGAGTTTGTTGCTCGCGCCTGAACGGAAAACGGCTCGCCGCATGGATGCGTACGCCAGACGCCGGACGTCGAACGTTCACAAAGCCACTGGGACCAATCATGACCAAAGCGACAACAGCCATGAAGAAGGGCGGCTCGACGGAGGGAGCAGGAGGAGACACCCCCTCTCAATTGATAGATGCGAGAATCAAAGAGCTGAGCGATTGGCGGGGCGAGATGCTCGCTCGGATCCGAACCCTCATCAAGCAGGTCGATCCCGAAGTGGTCGAGGAGTGGAAGTGGAGAGGGGTTCCGGTGTGGGAACACGCCGGAATTATCTGCACCGGTGAGACCTACAAGAATGTCGTGAAAATGACTTTCGCCAGGGGCGCCACGCTGGAGGACCCATCTGGCCTCTTCAACTCCAGCCTCGAAGGCAACACCAGGCGCGCCATCGACATCCATGAGGGCGACAAGATCGATGAAGAGGCGTTGAAGGCGCTCATTCGCGCCGCCGTGGCACTGAACCTGTCGGTGCGAGCTGCCGCCCGCCCCGCCCGCTCTCAGAAACCGAAGAGCGCCTGAGAATCAATCATATGCGGCCAGGGCTGGCTCCTCGCTGTCGCCTCCTCCAATGCCTTACGAGCTCGCTGCAGCGGCAAAATCCTACTGCAGCAGTCCCTTGACGATCCCGCTCGCCTTGGAGAAATCCATCTGGCCGGCGTATTTCTCCTTGAGCACGGCCATAACCTTGCCCATGTCCTTGACGCTGCTGGCGCCGGTCTCGGCGATGGCGGCGCGGATCGCCGTTTCGGTCTCTGCCTGGCCCAGTTGCGTCGGCAGGAAATCGCGGATGATGGCCATCTCGTCGCGCTCCTGCGCGGCAAGCTCCGGCCGCTTGCCGTCGTCGAAAGCCTTGGCCGACTCTTCGCGCTGCTTCACCATCTTGGCCAGTATCTGCAGGATCTCGTCGTCGCTGGCCGGCTCCTTGCCGGCGCCGCGATTGGCGATGTCGCGATCGTGAATGGCCGCCTGGATCAGCCGCAATGTCGGCAGCCGGCGCTTGTCCTGCGCCTTCATCGCGCTCTTCAGGGATTCGGCGATTTTGCCGCGCATGATGCTTTCTCCTTCGAATGCGACGGACAATAGCCGTGCCGAAAGCCCAAGGCAAATTCGACGCCGCCCGGCAAACCGCTGATATTGTTCGACGAAATAAATCGCGCCTGCGGGCGTAGCGTCATTGACCGCTCTGGCGCCTTCCCCTATGTACTGGGCCTTGCATGAACTGAGTTTTTGTTGCGCGCGCTGGCTGCGAAATCGCCGCTGCGCGCGGTTTGCTGCGCAGAATGGTTCGCCGGACCGATTGAAGGGCGCAGCCTTTAGGAGTGCCGCCATGGCAACGATGACCGCCGCGTCGACCCCCACTTGGGCCACCGAGAAGCCGACCGCCTCGCTGGTGCTGGCCGACGGCACCGTCATCGAGGGCCGCGGCCTTGGCGCCACTGGCTCCGCCGTCGCCGAAGTCTGCTTCAACACCGCGCTGACAGGCTATCAGGAAATCCTCACCGACCCGTCCTATGCCGGCCAGATCGTCACCTTCACCTTTCCGCATATCGGCAATATCGGCACCAATGACGAGGACATCGAGGATCTCAACCCGGTTGCCCGCGCCGGCGCCGTCGGCGCCGTGTTCAAGGCCGACGTCACCAATCCATCCAGCTATCGCGCCGCTTCTGGTCTTGACCAATGGCTGAAGAAACGCGGCATCGTGGCGCTTTCGGGCATCGACACCCGTGCGCTGACCGCGCTGATCCGCGAAAAGGGCATGCCCAACGCCGTCATCGCGCACGCGCCCGACGGCATTTTTGACATCGACGATCTGAAGCGCCGCGCCGCCGCCTGGTCCGGTCTGATCGGGCTTGACCTGGCCAAGGACGTCACGTCCGGCCAATCCTCGGTCTGGCGCGAGACGCCCTGGGTCTGGGACGAGGGCTTTGGCGAACAGACCGATCCGTCCATGCATGTCGTCGCCATCGACTACGGCGTCAAGCGCAACATACTGCGCCTGCTCGCCGGGTTGGGCGCCAAGGTCACCGTGGTGCCGGCCAACACCGGCGCCGAGGATATCCTCGCCATGCGGCCCGACGGCATCTTTCTCTCCAACGGTCCCGGCGACCCGGAAGCCACTGGCGACTATGCCGTTCCGGTCATCCAGGACTTGCTGAAGACCGACATCCCGGTCTTCGGCATCTGCCTCGGCCACCAGATGCTGGCGCTGGCGCTTGGCGGCAGGACCGCCAAAATGCATCAAGGCCATCACGGCGCCAATCATCCGGTCAAGGATCACACCACCGGCAAGGTTGAGATCGTCTCGATGAACCACGGCTTTGCCGTCGATGCCGGCTCGTTGCCCACGGGCGTCGAAGAAACCCATGTCTCGCTGTTCGACGGCTCGAACTGCGGCATCACCCTGACCGGCAGGCCGGTGTTTTCGGTCCAGCATCATCCCGAAGCCTCGCCGGGCCCGCAGGACTCGCATTATCTGTTCCGCCGCTTCGTCAATCTCATCCGCGAAAAGCGCGGCGAGCCGGCGCTGGCGGAGCGCGCCTGATTCAGGTTCGCACCGTCGCCGTCGTGACGTCCCTCACCGCGCTCGGCTTCTCGACCCTGAGCACAAACGCGATCAGCGACAGAGCGAGAAAGATGCCGCCGAGCACAAAGGGCGCGCCGCCGAACGTCATCGGCGCGCTTGGCCCGGTGAACCAGGCGAAGATTCCCGTATAAAGCAGCGGCGTGATGATGCTGGTGATCGAAAACACGCTCGTCATCGCACCTTGCAATTCGCCTTGCGCGGAGGGCGGCACCTTGGCCGCCGCCAGGCTCCGCAGCGGCGGGTCGGCCAGCGCCTCGAGGCAGGTCGCCACGATCACCGCATAGATCATCCAGCCCTTCCACGCCGCGGCATAGCCGAAGGCGGCGAGCGCGGTAAAAGCAAGACCGATGGCGGCGGTCCGCCATTCGCCGAGCCGTGGGATGACGCGCGGCAGGACAAAACCCATCACCAATGCCCCGCCAAGGCCGAAGACGCCGAGTGAGAAGCCGATCTGCTGCTCGCTCCAGCCGTAGCGGTAACTGCCGACGAACGACCACACGGCAGGGTACATCATGTGACCGAGCGTCATCAGGAAGAACACCAGCCCGATCCAGCCGATCCCTTTGTAATTGCGCATCTGCTTCAGGGCGCCTAGAGGATTGGCGCGGCGCCATTCGAAGCGGCGCCGGTGATGCTGCTCCAGCGTTTCCGGCAGGAAGAACCAGCCGACGATGAAGTTGATCAGAGCAAGCACCGCCGCGCCCCAGAACGGCACGCGCGGCCCGAATTCGCCGAGCAACCCGCCCAGCACCGGACCGATGACGAAACCGACGCCGAAGGCGATGCCAAGCAGGCCGAAATTCTTCGCCCTGTTCTCGTCGGTGCTGACATCGGCGATGAAGGCGGAGGCGGTCGAGTAGCTGGCGCCGCTGATGCCGGCCAGCACCCGGCCGATGAACAGGACCCAATACGACCAGGCCACCGCACAGATCAGATTGTCGACGGCGAAGGTCAGCACCGAGGCCAGCAGGATCGGACGGCGGCCGAAGCGGTCGCTGAGATTGCCGACCAGCGGCGCGAACAGGAACTGCATGGCCGCATAGACGAAGAACAGCCAGCCGCCTTCGATCGCCGCTTCGCTGACCCCGACGCCGGTCAGTTCCTGCAGATAGGCCGGCAGCACCGGCATGATGATGCCGATGCCGGTGATGTCGAGCAGCAGCGTGGTGAAAACAAGCGCAAGGCCCCGCCTGGCGGTTTTGGCTTCGATCATGACGGTATCGACTCCTGGAGCCGCCTCGCAGCGAAGGCGGAAGGGCCTTGTATAGGCGAGTCAGCCACACAGAACAATAAGGGAACAGGCCAGGAATTTTCATCCTGACATCAACTGTCGACATGAGCGCGGCTGCATCGCCGCCGCTTTCAACGCCATTTCAACGAGAGCCCAAACACCTCAGATCGGGGTGTTGAACGTATCGCAGTCCGACAGCTTGCCGCTCTTGTAGCCGCGTGCCAGCCAGGTTTGACGCTGCTGCGAGGTGCCATGGTTGAAGCTTTCCGGCACGACATAGCCCTGCATCTTCTTCTGCATCGTGTCGTCGCCGATCTGCTGGGCGGCGTTCAGCGCCTCGTCCATGTCGCCCTGTTCCAGAATGCCTTTCTGCCCGGTGAAATGCGCCCAGACGCCGGCGAAGCAATCCGCCTGGAGCTCGACCTGCACCGACATGTGGTTGGCCTCGGCCTCGCCCATCTGCTGCCGCATCTGGTTGAACTTGGGCAGGATGCCGGTGAGGTTCTGGACATGGTGGCCGACCTCATGCGCGATCACATAGGCTTGGGCAAAATCGCCCGAAGCGCCGAATTGCTGATCGAGCTGCTGGAAGAAGGTGGTGTCGAGATAGACCTTGCGGTCGCCGGGGCAGTAGAACGGGCCGGCCGCGGACGAGGCGAAGCCGCAAGCCGAACGGATCTGCCCGCTGAACAGGACCAGCTTGGGGTCCTCGTAGGTCAGGCCCTCGGCCCGGAAAATGCCGGTCCAGGTGTCCTCGGTCTCGGCCAGGACAGTCGAAACGAACTGCTTCATCTCGTCGGAGGCGGGTGCCCCGGTGCCACCGCCCTGTTCTCCGCTGTTGTCGGTGATCTGACCGCCGCCACCCGGCACCAAGCCGCCACCGGCCAGGATCTGAAGCGGGTCGATGCCGATGGCCTTCAGCCCGAAATAGAGGACCACGAGAATGATGATGGTCGACAGCGACATTCCGCCGCCGGAGCGGCCGCCGATCGGGATGCGGAGACGGCCGGGGCCGCCGCGCGGCAGGTTGAGCCCGCCGCCCTGGCCGCGTTGGTCCTCGACATTGTCACTTTGACGACGACCTTTCCAGAGCATGGCAACTCCCCGCGATGCACGTATCGGTACCTTGCCGATCTCATGGCCCGATCCGACCCAACAAACAATTATCCCAATGGTTGCGCCAAGTCACAGTATTTTTCGCATGACGGGGCCGCCGGCTCTGGGGTCAGTCCGTGCACGACACCCGCGGCTGAGAGCCCTGCCGGCGCTTTTTTTGGTCTTGGACTTGGTCAGTCACGCTCAGATCTTCTGCTTGGTGCCCGCGCTCTTGCCGTCCGAGCTTTTCGAGCGCTCCTCGAAGCGGGCCCCGCCCTTCTTGAGCGGGCGTCCAGTATCCGCTTCGGTCTTGCGTTCGTCCTTCGCCGCAGCCTGCTTCAATCCCTTGGCCGCTTGCTTGCCCTTCGCTGTCGGTGCCTGTTCAACGCCCATCGTATCCTCCTCGGTCTCGCGCCAATTGCTGGCACGATCTCAAACGCCGCGGCAGCGCGGCGGTTCCGGCAGGACTGTCGGCCGCGTCAGCATCTGGGCCACCGCCGGCTGGGCGACGCCGAGCCGCGCCGCGATGTCGACCGGGCCTCGTTGCCGTTCTCGATCAGGTCGGCGACAAGCTGCATATAATCTTTGAGCAGCGCACGGCGCCGCGCTTCGCCGCGTCGGCTGAGGGTTTTCTCGACCATGCATTGAGTGAGCTCGTGGGGCTGCGCGACAATTCGGTCAATCGCGCTATCTTCTCACGCGACATGACCAGAATTGCCGAAGCCAGAAGATTCTACGCGCGACTGATGGCTGCCAATGCAGGTTCGACCGATCCGCGTCTCGAGGACGTGTTCGCCGCGGTGCCGCGCGAAGCTTTTCTCGGGCCCGGGCCGTGGACGGTCGTCGCCGGCAACGGCAAGGTAGAAACGCCGAGCGCCGATCCTGTTCACATCTATCAGAACGTGCTGGTGTCGCTCGACGCCGAAAAGGGCATCAACAATGGCGAGCCGTTCCTGCATGCCATGTGGATCGGCAAGGTGGCGCCAAAACCCGGCGAGGCCGTCACTCATGTGGGCGCCGGCACCGGCTATTACACAGCTCTGCTGGCAAAACTGGTTTCGCCGGGCGGCGCAGTCACCGCTTTCGAACTGGATTCCAGTCTCGCCGAACGTGCGATCAAGAATCTCGAAGCCTACGGCAATGTGACCGCCATCCATGGCGATGCGGTCGTCGGCGGCCTGCCACCGTCCGACATCATCTATGTCAATGCCGGCGTTGCGGCACCCCCAGCCGAATGGCTGAAGGCGCTGAAGCCCGGCGGCCGCATGGTCTTTCCGTGGCGTCCGGCCGAGCGCATTGGCCTCGCGGTGATGGTGACACGCACGGATAAGGGGTTTGCCTGCGATCCGTTCATGCGATCATGGTTTATCCCTTGCATCGGCGCCTCGGCGGCCTCGACAAAAATCGACCGCGACAAGGCGGCACGCAGCCGAAAGATCTGGCTGACGGCCGACAAGGCACCGGACCGCACCGCCACCGCCGTCATCGGCGACGTCTGGTTCTCGTCGCAAAGTGTTGGCGGCAGGCGGTCGCAATGACGTCGCCGCGTCGAGGCGTCCCGTGCTTGCCGCTCGACATGCGCCGGAGCCCAGAAATTTTCCGGCCCTGTCGGACAGGCGTCCGCTCGCACGTCCTTTGGCCGAAATCCGGCGGCAACGGCTCGGATGATTAAAGGGAGAATCCAATGAGGAAGATCACCACTGCGACATTCGTCAGCCTCGACGGCGTCATGCAGGCGCCCGGTGGGCCGCAAGAAGACCCGGTCGGCGGCTTCGAATTCGGTGGCTGGACGTTCCATTACTGGGACGACGTCGGGGGCGCCTTTATTGGCGAGACCTTCGCAAAACCCTTCGCGCTGCTCCTCGGCCGCAAGACCTACGACATCTTCGCCGCGCATTGGCCGTACCAGAAAGACGATCCGATCGCCGACCGTTTCAACGCCGTCACCAAATATGTGGCCACCCACCGGCCCGACACGCTGTCGTGGCAAAACAGCCAGTCGCTTGGCGACGACGTCGTGGCTACCCTGCTCCAGCTCAAGCAGGAGGACGGGCCGGACCTGCTCATCCAGGGATCGAGCGAACTCGTCCAGACCTTGCTCGCCAACGACCTGATCGACGAGATCAGCCTGCTGACCTTCCCGCTGGTGCTGGGCAAGGGCAAGCGGCTGTTTGGCAGCGGCGCAATCCCGGCGGCTTTCAAGCTGAACCGCTCACAGGCATCGACCACTGGCGTCATCATAGCGAGCTATGAACGCGCCGGTGAGATCAAGACTGGATCCTTCGCCCAGCAACAGCCGTCCGAAGCCGAGATCGAGAGGCGCCGGACCTGGAAGTAGTGTGGGGTTACAGGACCTGAGTTCCTTGCTCGGAACCCAAATTCTGCCCGGCAGCGCGATGAGGACAGCGCCACGCTTCCGCGATCTTCCTTTACTCCGCCGGCATGGCCACCGCCCGGGCGGCCCGGTGGCCGGCCAGCATGACGCCAAGACCCAGGATCGGGAACACCGCTGCGATCAGGCCGAGATCAGCCGGCGCGCCATAGCGCAGCACCGCGCCGCCGACGACGGCGCCCAGCGCCACGCCGAGATAGAGCGCCGAAGCGTTGAGTGACAGCACGATGGGCGCTGCGTCGGGCGCCAGCCTGATGATGCGGCTGGCCTGCGCCGGCGGGAAGGCCCAGCCGACGATGCCCCACGGCACCATCATGGCCATCAGCGCCGGCCCGGCGATGCTGTGCGGCAGGAAGGCCGGGATGACCGAAAGCATCACCAGCATGACCGCACTCAGCGCCAGCGACCAGCTGACGGTGCGCGTCGCACCGAAGCGGTCGGCCGCCTGCCCGCCGGCGATGTTGCCGATGACGGCGCCGACACCGAACGCAAGCAGCATGCCGGGCAGCGCGATCGGGCTCAAGCCGCCGCCTTCGATGGCTAGCGGCGCGACAAAGGCAAAGACCGTGAAAGCGCCGGTGAGCGCCAGCAGCGTGGTCAGCAGGATCGACGGCACGCCGGGGCGAAGCGTTGCGGCCAGCCGCTGCCTGAGCGGCAGCTTGGTGCCGACGATGCCGCGCGGCAGCCGGTACCACAGGATTGCGCCGGCCAGTGCGCCGAGCCCGGCGATGGCAAAGAACGTGCCGCGCCAGCCGGCAACCGTCGCGACAAGCGCGCCGAGCGGCGCGCCGACCGCCACCGCCACCGTAGTGCCGCCGACAACGACGGCAATGGCGCGGGCGCGGTGATGATCATCGACAAGCGCCACGGCCGTACCCTGCGCCGTCGCCGCAAACAGGCCGGACGACAGCGCCATGACGATGCGCGCGATCAGCAGCAGTTCGAAGGAGGAACTCAGCGCCGCCGCCAGATTGCCCAGAACGAAAAACACCAGCGTCCACAAGATGACGCGCCGCCGGTCCCATTCGCCGGTCAGCGTCGCCAGGATCGGCGTGCCGAGGGCATAGGCGAGCGCGAAGGCGGTGATCAGCGTGCCGGCGAGTGGAACGGAGATGCCGGCATCCCCCGCGATGTCGGGCAGCAGGCTGGAGATGACGAAGCCTTCGGTCGCGATCGTGAATGATCCGAGCGCAAGCCAGATGAGGCGCTTGTCCATGAACTCTTCCTTAGTTCAAAAGTTATTGAACAATTGTACATAATGGCACATGTTGTCAATGAGCCGCCCGAGAATAGCCGAACCCTGCTGACAGCTCCATGTCAGGACTAAGGTAGCGGGAGGTGGAAACTGAGGGCATCCACCAGGAGGAGAGGCGTTGAAATCGGCCCTGATTGCGCTTAGTTCTCCGGCATGACGCTGCCCCACCCCACCGCCGACCAGATCAGCCTGCCGAACGTGCTTGCCGTGCTCGGCGATCCCACCCGGCTGGCCATCGTGCGCTATCTCGCCAGCAAGGAGGGCGTGCCGCTGAATTGCAGCCAGTTCCTCGATCTCGGCTCAAAGACCAATCTCAGTTACCACCTGGCCAAATTGCGCGAGGCCGGCGTCACCCGCACCGAGGTCGTCGGCACCAGCCGGCTGATCACGCTGCGCCGCGACGATCTCAATGCCCGCTTTCCCGGCCTGCTCGATAGCGTCATTACCGCAGCCGTCGACGACCCAGCTCTGCCCGCGGTCGGCGCCTCCGAGATCGAAGTCCGCGCCTGAGGCCGTAACTCGCCCCCGTGTAGCAGGCAGGGCAATCGCATTTTGGATTCTTGCGAAGGTGGACCCCCACCCTAACCCTCCCCACAAGGGGGAGGGAACGCCGCGCGGCGGACACGCCAACGTCACCGCTGAATGCCACGCCAAATTTTTGCAGAACTTGACGCACACAACCAACTATCAGCGCCAGCGGAAGTCTCCCTCCCCCTTATGGGGAGGGTTAGGGGTGGGGGTACATCGTAGAGCGAAAGCCTCGGCTATCCAGCTGCGATAGCCCTGGTGTAACAGAGGAGAGCAACCAAAGTCCTGCCAGGTCCGCCCTTCCCGACGTGTCATTCGTCGACCCAACGGAGCTTCCCATGCGCATTGCCGTTCTCGCCGATATCCACGGCAACATCCTCGCCCTGGACGCCGTGCTCGACGATCTGCGGCAGCGCGGTGGTGCTGACCTCATCGTCAATCTCGGCGATTGCGTCTCCGGCCCGCTCTGGCCGCGCGAAACCATGGAACGGCTTGAAGCGCTCGCCCTGCCGACAGTTCGCGGCAACCACGACCGCCGCGTCGCCCGCGATGCCGCGGATGAAGCCATGTGGCCGTCCGACCGCTATGCGCAGGGACGGCTGACATCGGTCCAGCGCGAGGCACTGTTGGCCTTGCCGCTCACGCTGGAGATCGCCCCAGCCGTGACCGCCTTTCATGCCCGACCCGACCATGACGAAAAATACCTGACCGATACGATGGCCGACGGCCGGCTGGTGCGCGCGCCGCTGGCCGCCATCAAGCGGCGGCTGGCCGCGCTCGATCCCGCTTGCCGCATCGTGCTGTGTGGCCACAGCCACCGCAGCGAACTGGTCCGTATCCCTGACGGCCCGGTGGTCTTCAATCCGGGCAGCATCGGCTGCCCCGCTTATGGCGACGACACGCCACCGGCGCATGTCTCCGAGCAAGGCTCTCCGCATGCACGCTACGGCATCGTCGAATTGGGTGGGCCGGGCCGCTCCGACCGCTTCGAAGCCATCGCCGTCGACTATGACCATGAGGCGGCAGCGCGGCAGGCCGAACAGGCGGGACGGCCGGAATGGGCCTACGCGCTGCGCACCGGATTTATGTCCGGCTGAACGCAACGCGTTCATGTCCGGCTGAACGCGGGACGCGTTCATGTCCGGCTGAACGCGGGACGCGTTCATGCCGCTAGGCTGAACGCAACGCGTTCATGCCGCACGCTGAGCTTGCGCATGCCGCGGACCGAACACCATTCCCCGGCCGCATTTTCCGGCTTACATAGCGCCATGTCGTCGCCTATAAAATCGTTCTGGAATGCGGCGGCGATTCTGTGCCCGGCCGCGCCTCGGAAATGCTTCTATCGCCCACGGCCAAAATGATGAGGCGCACAGTTACGCTCCGAACGACGCTGCTGATTGCCGCCCCTCTCCTGCTGACGGCACTGCTGCCGGCCAGGGCCGAGGAGGCGCCTTTCGTCTCCATCGTGACCGACCTCGCTCCGGGCGATCTCCTGAACGTCCGCGCCACGGCATCGGCGATGGGCAAGATCAAGGCTCGGCTGCCGAACGGCACGAGCGTCAACAATCTCGGCTGCAACGACATCAATGGCTATCGTTGGTGCAAGGTCGCAGAAATTGACAACCCGCAACTGGCGGGATGGGCTCCCGCGCGCTACCTGAACCCCGAGAATCCGGCGGCCGTTACGGATGCGGACATCGAAACGACCGGCGAAAGCACGGCCGCTGCAGCCGGCGACTCGAACCCGGCAACTGCAGATCAGCCACCGCCGGACCTGACGGCGCGCCTGGATGCGACCGGTCGCGAACCCACGATGACTGCCGTTGAGGCAATCGGCAGGGTGGCCATCGAGGATGCTTACCGCCTGGCGCTTTTTGCCAGCGAAAATCCTTCGGCCGGCGAGACGCAGGCGCCCGCGGCAGCGGACAAGCCCATCCGCAATCGCGCCGCCAATGCGGCGCCTCCGGCCAACGCGCAAACCGTTGCGCGGCTGCAGCCGCCAGGCAGGCCCGCGCCGGCCCTGGGTGCCCGCAACGAGATTCCTTGCGCGCGCCATGTCGGCCAGCCGATGACCAGTTGCAAGGCAGGCGTTGTCCACACGGGCGACAAAGCCGAGGTCACCGTGACCTGGCCCGATGGCGGCACCCGCGTCATCAGATTCCAGGCCGGTCGGCCCGCCGGCTCGAATGCATCAGGTGAATTCCGCTACACCCGTGAGGGCAGCCTGAACATCATCCGTGTCGGCGTTGCCGAACGCTTCGAGATTACCGACGCCCTGGCGCTGGGGAATGAGTGGCTAAGGGGAATAAGGCAGTAGGGCAGTAGGGCTATATGTTTAAGGGCGCTCGAACCCCTGCCCTACTGCCCTACTGCCCTACTGCCCTACTGCCCTACTGCCCTACTGCCCTACTGCCCTACTGCCCTACNCTGCCCTACTGCCCTACTGCCCTACTGCCCTACTGCCCTACTGCCCTACTGCCCTACTGCCCTACTGCCCTACTCGCATTTTAGGGGGTTACATCCGGCAAAACTCTTCCCTATAAGGCCCTCCTAGCCTGATACCAGAATCGCGAGCACAACCGGCCGGGTCTTCCCGTCCGGTTTTTCGTGCAAGCCGCCTGCCGAACGGACCCTCGATATGCCAAGACGCACCGACATCAAGTCGATCCTGATCATCGGGGCCGGCCCCATTGTCATCGGTCAGGCCTGCGAATTCGACTATTCCGGCACCCAGGCCTGCAAGGCGCTCAAGGAAGAGGGTTTTCGCGTCATCCTGGTCAATTCCAACCCGGCCACCATCATGACCGACCCGGAACTGGCCGACGCCACCTATATCGAGCCGATCACGCCGGAAGTGGTGGCCAAGATCATCGCCAAGGAGCGGCCGGACGCGCTGCTGCCGACCATGGGCGGCCAGACCGCGCTCAACACCGCCCTGTCGCTGCGCCGCATGGGTGTGCTCGAACGCTACAATGTCGAGATGATCGGTGCCGACGCCACGGCAATAGACAAGGCCGAGGACCGGGCGCTGTTTCGCGAGGCGATGAAGAAGATCGGCCTGGAAACGCCGAAATCGATGCTGGCCAACGCCACCGACGTCAAGAATGCCGACCGCAAGACGCACGAGGCCGAACGCGCCGCGCTGAAGGCCGAGAAGCCCGAAAACCTCGACGCCGCGCTCGACGCGCTCGAAACGCGCTGGAACCTCGGCGAGGGCGACCGCAAGCAGCGCTACATCAGCCATGGCATGGCGATCGCCGCACAGGCGCTCGACCATGTCGGCCTGCCCGCCATCATCCGCCCGTCCTTCACCATGGGCGGCACCGGCGGCGGCATCGCTTACAACCGCGCCGAATTCTACGAGATCGTCCAGTCCGGCCTCGACGCCTCGCCGACCACCGAAGTGCTGATCGAGGAAAGCGTGCTCGGCTGGAAGGAGTACGAGATGGAGGTTGTCCGCGACAAGGCCGACAACTGCATCATCGTCTGCTCGATCGAGAACATCGACCCGATGGGCGTGCACACCGGCGACTCGATCACCGTCGCCCCTGCCCTGACCTTGACCGACAAGGAGTACCAGATGATGCGCAACGCCTCGATCGCGGTGCTGCGCGAGATCGGCGTCGAGACCGGCGGTTCCAACGTGCAGTTCGCCGTCAACCCGGCCGACGGCCGCCTGGTGGTGATCGAGATGAACCCGCGCGTCTCGCGCTCGTCGGCTCTCGCCTCCAAGGCGACCGGCTTTCCGATTGCCAAGATCGCGGCAAAGCTCGCCGTCGGCTACACGCTGGACGAGCTGGAGAACGACATCACCGGCGGCGCAACGCCCGCCTCGTTCGAGCCGTCGATCGATTACGTCGTCACAAAAATCCCGCGCTTTGCCTTCGAGAAATTCCCCGGCGCCGAGCCGGTGCTGACCACCGCGATGAAGTCGGTCGGCGAGGTCATGGCCATCGGCCGCACTTTTCAGGAATCGCTGCAGAAGGCGCTGCGCGGACTGGAAACCGGCCTCACCGGCCTCGACGAGATCGAGATCCCCGGCATCGCGCACGGCGCAGCCAGCCACGCCGACGACCGCAACGCCATTCGCGCTGCCCTCGGCACGCCGACGCCCGACCGGCTGCGCATGGTGGCGCAGGCGATCCGCATGGGCACCTCTCTGGAAGACGTGCACGCCATGTGCAAGATCGACCCGTGGTTCCTCGAACAGATCGCCGGCATCCTCAACATGGAAGCCCGCATTCGCGAGCACGGCATTCCCGAAGACGCCGCCAATCTGCGCATGCTGAAGGCGATGGGTTTCTCCGATGCCCGCCTCGCGTCCCTAGTCAGGAAAGACGTCGAAGAGGTTCAAAAGATACGCGAAAAGCTCGACGTTCATCCGGTTTACAAGCGCATCGATACTTGCGCCGCCGAGTTCGCCTCGCCGACCGCCTACATGTACTCGACCTATGAGGTGCCCTTCGCCGGCGCGCTCGCCAACGAGGCGCAAGTCTCGTCGCGAAAAAAAGTCGTCATCCTCGGCGGCGGCCCGAACCGAATCGGCCAGGGCATCGAGTTCGACTATTGCTGCTGCCACGCCGCCTTTGCGCTGCGCGACGCCGGCTTCGAGGCGATCATGGTCAACTGCAACCCGGAGACCGTGTCGACCGACTACGACACCTCGGACCGGCTCTATTTCGAGCCGCTGACGCCGGAGGACGTTTTGGAGATCCTGCGCGCCGAGCAGGCGTCGGGCGAGCTGGTCGGCGTCATCGTCCAATTCGGCGGCCAGACGCCGCTGAAGCTGGCGGATGCGTTGGAGAAGGCCGGCATCCCGATCCTCGGCACTTCGCCCGACATGATCGATCTCGCCGAAGACCGCGACCGCTTCCAGAAGTTGTTGCACAAGCTCGGCCTCAGCCAGCCGAAGAACGGCATCGCCTATTCGGTCGAGCAGGCCCGCCTCGTCGCCGGCGAGCTCGGCTTCCCGCTGGTGGTGCGCCCGTCCTATGTGCTCGGCGGCCGCGCCATGCAGATCATCCACGACGAGAGCATGCTGCAATCCTATCTGCTCGACACCGTGCCCGGCCTGGTGCCGGAGGACATCAAGCAGAAATACCCCAACGACAAGACAGGCCAGATCAACACACTGCTGGGCAAGAACCCGCTGCTGTTCGACACCTATCTCTCGGGCGCCATCGAGGTTGATGTCGACTGCCTGTGCGACGGCAAGTCGACCTTCGTCTCCGGCATATTGGAACACATCGAGGAGGCCGGCATCCATTCGGGCGACAGCGCCTGCTCGCTGCCGGTGCATTCGCTGCCGTCGGAGCTCGTCGACGAATTGGAGCGCCAGACGGCCGCACTTGCCCGCGCGCTCAATGTCGGCGGCCTGATGAACGTGCAGTACGCGATCAAGGACGGCACCGTCTATGTGCTCGAGGTCAACCCGCGCGCGTCGCGCACCGTGCCCTTCGTCGCCAAGACCATCGGCCGGCCCATCGCGAAAATTGCCGCCCGCATCATGGCCGGCGAGAGCCTGGAAGACGCCTTCGCCCATTACGGCGCCATGCCCGACCCCAGAAATCCCGGCCATATCGCGGTCAAGGAAGCAGTGTTCCCCTTCGCCCGCTTCCCCGGCGTCGACATATTGCTCGGCCCGGAAATGCGCTCGACCGGCGAGGTCATGGGCCTCGACCGCGACTTTGCGCTGGCTTTTGCCAAGAGCCAGTTGGGAGCGGGTGTTGATCTCCCCCGCGCCGGCACGCTGTTCGTCTCGGTGCGCGACGAGGACAAGAAAGGCATCCTGCCGGCGGTCAAGCGCCTCGCCGGCCAGGGTTTCAAGGTAATGGCCACCTCGGGCACCGCCCGCTTCCTCGCCGAGAACGGCGTCGCTGCCGAGAAAATAAACAAGGTGCTGGAAGGCCGCCCGCACATCGAGGACGCCATCCGCAACCGCCAGGTGCAGATCGTCTTCAACACCACGGACGGCCAGAAGGCGGTGTCGGATTCAAAATCGCTGCGCCGCGCCACGCTGATGCAGAAGGTGCCGTATTACACGACGCTCTCGGGGGCTGCGGCAGTGGCGGAGGCAATCGCAGCGCTGCGCGCGGGGAGTTTGGAGGTTAGGCCGCTCCAGGAGTATTTTGCCTGAAGCAATTAGCTGATCTCCCCCCAAGTGGGGGAGATGGCCGGCAGGCCAGAGGGGGGCGCGTCCCGCCAACGCTGCGCACCGTGATCCGTCCAAGGCACGCTGTGCCGACGCCGCTCAGTTCAGAAATCCAATAAACCGCCCCGCGAACAGCACCGACGTCCAGAGCACCAGCGACAGCAAAGCCAGGATGGTGACGGTCCCGCCGGCCGGCTCGTCGCCGCCTTTTGCGTGGCGCATGAAAATGAGAAAATTGGTGCCGGCGAGGAGTATGAGCGTCATCTTGGTGAGGAAAATCGGCATCGCCGCATACTCGCTCGCCCTGATTGAAAAGAGCAGCGATCCCGTGATTAGTGCGCCGGCGAACGCGGCCAATGCGGTGCGGCGCAGCAGCGCGATGAACGCCGCCTGCGGCAGCGAGCGGAAGGCGCCCAAGATCCGGAGGTCCATGAGCCAGACGCTGGTCAGCAGCGCGCCGATCGACATGATGTGCAGCGCATTGACTATGGGATAGGCGATGAAGGAGGCCTTCAGCCCCCTTACGATGGCGAGTTGCTCGATGCCGGCGAGGAACTCGTCCATTCAAGCCGGCGGCACGCGGTCGGGATAGACGTCATAAGCCTTGCCGTTGACGATGACGCGGGCTGCTTTCATCCACTTCTCGGTCTCGTCGCGCGAGCGGTGGCCGATCGCGGTCACCTCGTCGCCGACCTTGGCGACCTCCTCGGTGAAGCCGGCGGCCATGGTGCGGGACGGCGGCGCCAAATCCACCCGCCAGGCCTCTCCGTCGGCGTCGACATCCAGTGTGGCGTGCGGATTGCCGATATAAATGGCTGTGATCTTGCCCCGGAGCTCAAAAAACCCATCCTGGGTCCACGACCAGCCGTGATGGGCGTAAGCTGCGGTGCCAGCAGCAAGGATCACTGCCGCTGCCAGCGTGACGCTCCGAATCCCGTTGAAAGGTGACTGCATCGCTCGCCTCCTCGGCTCATCCCGCCAATCGAGAGTAGGTCACGGCGCGGCAACGTCAAATCACATCGGTGCGAAGGCTCTGGGCGAAGCTATCGGTTGTCGATGTCGGCGCCGCCCCTCATCTGCCTGCCGGCATCTTCTCCCCGGCAAGAACGGGGAGAAGGGACCCAGCCGCAACNGTCGGCGCCGCCCCTCATCTGCCTGCCGGCATCTTCTCCCCGGCAAGAACGGGGAGAAGGGACCCAGCCGCAACGCTGGCACCCCCTCTCCCCGTCCTTCACGGGGAGAGGGTGAGGGTGAGGGGCAGCGCCAACCAGAAGCGATTGCCCTGCGGAATGAACGGTCCGGTCTTGCTTATGACATCCATGCACGCCATGTTCGGCCCCTACCGCCGCTCTTCTTCTCCATCGGATGAAGGTCGGAGACTCACACCTGAACGAGGCAAATTATGAGCAGTATGAGAGACCGTCAGGAAGGCTTCGAAAAGAAGTTTGCGATGGACGAGGACACGAAGTTCAGGGCCATGGCGCGCCGCAACAAGCTGCTCGGCCTATGGGCCGCCGAAAAGCTCGGCAAGTCAGGTGAGGACGCCGACGCCTATGCGAAAGAGGTGGTGCGCGCAGACTTCGAAGAGGCCGGGGACGACGACGTGTTGCGCAAAATACGCGCCGATTTCGACGCTGCGGGCGTCGCCCAGTCGGATGTTCAGATTCGCGGCGTCATGAACGACCTGCTGGCGACGGCGGTCGAGCAGATCAAAAACAGCTGAGAGAGCGCCAACTTAAAGCGCGACGCGACGCGCTTTAAGTTCTCTTTTATGCGTTTCCCAAAACCGCTGCGCATCTCGGGTCAGGCCCAGGGTCAGGCCCGAGGGCATGCGTTTGGGTGACACGCTTAGCTGTGGGCTGCCACCAGATCCTTTAGGCGCTCTTCGTGCATCCGCAGCGTCGGTAGTGTCTTCTTGGCGAATTCCTTCAGCGCCGGGTCTTCACCCGACTGCGCATAGGTTGAAAACAGCGCTAGCGCCTGCTTGTGCGCCTCGGTCTGCAGGAGGATGTATTTCGCCTGGAATTCATCGCCATCGAGGTTCTTGAGCTGGTCCAGCATCGCCTGGTCTTTCGGCAGCAAAGCCGGGCCGCTCGCTGTCACCGAGGCCGTGATCTGGCTCTGTTCGAGAGCTGCCTTGAAATCCTCGCCAGCCTTGGTGTGATCCCTGACCATCAGCGAGGCGAAATCCTTCACATCGGCGGCGACATTCTTTTGTTCGGCCAGCTTGCTGCTTTCAATCTCGAACCGGTTGGCGCTGGGGACGGATCTGGAGAAGGTCTCGGTGTCGATCTTGGTTTGGCCGACAGCAGGTATATCGGCCGGCGTGGCGGATTGGGCTAGGGCCGCCGGCGCGCCGGCAAGCATGGCGACCATGGCAAGCGTGAGATTTGTTTTCACAGGAAATCTCCGGGTTTGTGATCCTCGGAGAGTCCAACGCGACACCAGCGGCGAAGTTGCGCGACTGGACAGGAATGAGGTGTCGGCGATCCTGCCAACACCCCCGCTCGGCGCCGATACGCCGGAAATATGCTTGGCAAAGCTCAGTGGCAGCAGGCGCCGGCATATTGCAGCTGTTCATTCCAGTCCGGCCGGCCCTCCGGCGTGAAATCCATCAGGTTCCACAAGGGCTCGCAAGTGCCGATGGCACGCGGGTCCTGACCGGGTTCGGACGGCGCGAAGCCAAGCTCCGAGCTCCAGAAATGCCGGATGCCATCGGCGTCGCGATGGAACACCGACAGCGTCGGCAACTGCGCGCCGTCGTCGGCCTCGGCGTGGTAGTCGCGCTTGAAGCTGTTGCCTGCCGAGGAGAGCAGCCGCATGTTCGTCCAGCCGCGATCGCGGCCAAGCGTGATCAGGTTTTCAAGCGCGGTCTTGCCCACAACCGCGAAATTGAAGCCGGCGGCCTCGAGATGGCCGATGGCGCCGTCGAACTGGTCGAGCAGCGCCGTGCAGGACGGGCATGGCTGGTCGGCCCGCGCGAGCTTGGCCGTGCCGCCGCTTGTCGCCACGTCGCGCGTCTCCTGCGGGTGGCGCGGAAACATCATCGAGTAGACGATCAGCGTGTCCTTGCCGGGTGAAAACAGCTCCGACAGTTTTATGCGGGCCGGCTTGCCGTCGGCGCCAAGCCCGTCGAACACATAATCCTGAGGCACCAGCCCGCCCGGCGGCAGTGCACGGCGGGCGACGGCCACATCCTCCATAGCGCGGCGCAGCTCGATTTCCTTTTGCAGCAGCGTTTCGCGGGCGGCGCGATATTCAGCGGATTCGTTGGGAAAGGTGATCATCGTCATCTCCATCAGCCGTGCTTGTGGCGGCGCGCGCCCTATGCGGCAGCGCACCTTGCCTCTCAAGGACGCATCGCGAAGCAGGGTTCCGACATTTTGCACGCCTAACTCGGCGATAAGGCCTTAACGGCTCCGCCTTAGCCAGCGACAGAGGCTACTGCGGCGGCACTGGGCAGCTCGTATCGCCCTCCTGGCAGTTGAGATAGCCCAGAAAATCCTTCAGCCTGATGTTGGTGAGGCTCGCCTTGCAGCCGGCTATGACCATCGGATACATGCTGCCTGCCATATCGGTCGGGCCGCCCTGGAAAGCGCATTCGGCATCGCGAAAGGCGACCCAGGCGCGCTGCGCGCCGACCAGCAGCTTCTTCGTCGCAGCGTCGTCCTTCAGCCTGCCCTCGATCTGCCTGTAGGCGTGGTTGAGCTTCTTGTCGGCTTCGGTGAACGACTTGCCGGCGCATTCGTTCATGGTCGCCTGGTCCTGTGCGTCGGCGCAATCGTCGGCGCGCGCGACGCCCGCAAGAAGCGGAAGGGCGAGGATCACCAGACCGGTTTTGGCCAGACCCGGTTTGAAAAGTAAAAGCCGCATCGTGTTTCTCCGGTTTCGGTCGAGACCCCGCCCGCGGCACGAAAGCCGCAGGATCGCAGCTTAACTTCTGAACGGTTGCCGGCAAGATGCAGCCTGCCGCCTTGGTGGACACTTCGTTTCCGCACAATGCTCGCTGATCGGCTTCGCCAACCGCAGCTCACCCCGCCCAGTCGACTTCGAACATTCCCAGCCGCTCGTAAAGCCTGACCGCGGCAGCATTCTCAAACGTGTTGGTTTTGAGATCGACATGCGCAGCGCCGCGTGCGTGAAAGGTGGTGAAGACGTGCCACATCAGCGCTTCGGCGATGCCTCGGGCGCGCGCCTCGGGGTGGACGGCAAGGTCTTTGACGAACGCCCTCGTCCAGCACAATCCCGCGCCTGCCAGCCGACCCTTGCTGTCGATGACCAGGAAACACAAGGCAGGGTCGAATTCCGCGTCGCTTGAAATACGCGGCCACCATTCGTCGAACGGCCCGTCGGCGCCATCGTCGAAGACGGTGGTCAGCAGCGTATGCAAAGCCAGCGCGTCGGCGGCCTCAAAACCGCGCATGACGAAACCTTCCGGCCAGCGCGGCGGGGCAAGCGTGTCGTCGAGGATCTTGCGCAGCCTTATGTCGTTCGGCGCCGGCGGGCGCGGCTCAGGCATGGCGTTCAGGCGTCGGGCTGCAGGCGACGCCGACTGCGGTCGCGGCCCAGGCCGGTTTGTTCCAGCATGCCCTTGCGCTTGGCGTCGTAATAATAGCCGCTCTGGTAGAGCCGGTCGGCGCGCTTGGCGTTGCCACCGGCCACCAGCCAGGCGCCACGCAGATATTTCACCGCATATTTCAGATTGGTCTCGGCGTCGAACAACCCGCTCGCCGGCCCGTCATAGCCCATGCCGCGCGCCGTCGCATGCTTGATCTGCATCAGCCCCCAGTGGCCGCGATTGTAGGCCTTGGGATTGAAGGTGCTCTCGCGCTTGACGACGCGGCGCACCAGATCGACCGGAACCTGATAGAGGACGGCATATTTCTCGATCAGCCGCTCGATCTCGCCGCGCGGTCCCGCGGAATACTGTTTGGCAGGGCTGGTCGAAAGCAGGGCGGACGGATTCTCAGGCAGGGTGTAGGCGACCTGCTGGACGCCGGGCATCGTCTTGCCTGTCTCGCCGGTGACCGGCATCGCAACGGCGGCGGTAGCATAGACAGGCGCTGTGCCGGCTGGCGCGGCATCGGCCGTCATGGCTGCAGGCGCAGTTGCGGCCAACGGGGTCGGGCCGGCAAAGGCCGCTGGCTGGACAGGCGTCGCGGCGGGATCGACGGCCAGCGCCGCGGTCTGGACGGGCGTGACGCCGGACGATTCCGGCAGCACCGAAACCGTGTCGGGCAGCGCCAGCGCATAGCCGGCATCGCTACCAGCTGCGGCGGTTTCAGTCAGGGAAGGCACGGCCTTGGTCTGCGCGGTCGAAGTGCAGCCGCTGAGACCGGCCGCAGCGAGGATCACGCCGATCGCGGGAAAGATGATTTTTGCTGGCAAGCCGCGCTCGGGTCCGGTTCGTCTGTTAAGAAGTCCTTACACCACGGCCTTTCCCCCGGCAATCCGCAGCCAGTTGGGATTTCCAATGGTTTTCGGGTGGCAACAGACCCCTGAAAATGCGATATCCGTTCTCGATATGTACTGGATTGCCATTCGTTCCTTCGGAAAGGAGCACATCATGGAAGGCACCTCTCAAGCCATCGCCGGCCACGCGGTCTTCGAAACCGCGATCGGCTTCATCGGCATCGCATGGAGCGAGGCCGGGCTGACGAGGCTTTGCCTGCCCCAGCGCAGCCGCGACGCCGTGGAACGGCGGCTGCTGCGCCATGCCGGCAACGCCGCTTCGAGCGCCCGACCGCAATGGGTTGCCGAGCTGATCGCGTCGATAAAGGCCTATGCCGCCGGCGAGGACGTGGATTTCTCCGGTGTGCCGGTCGATCTCACCGGTGTCGACGATTTCCGCCTCGCCATCTACGACGCGGCGCGCCAGCTCGCCTTCGGCGAGACCACTACCTATGGCGAACTGGCCAAGCGCGCCGGCCATGCCGGGCTGGCGCGAGAGACGGGCGCCGCACTCGGCGCCAACCCGGTGCCGCTGGTCATCCCTTGCCACCGCATTCTTGCCGCCGGCGGCAAGATCGGCGGTTTTTCAGCGCCGGGCGGCTCGACCACCAAGGAGAAGATGCTGGCGATCGAAGGCGTGCGCGTCGGTCCGCCGCCCCCGGCGCAGGTCTCTTTTGGATTTTGAGGCCGGCATTGCTAGTCCGGAAAGATGCGCCGGCGGAAATGCCGGTCTGTTTCCACGCGCTTGCACTTGTAGACGATGCAGGAGTTGGTATCGGCGCTCGGCACCGAAGCGCGTGCCCTGACCTCGCCCATGTTGCAGAAACTCTGGCTCCGCACATAACGGTCGTAGAGCGGCAGCCCCGGCGTGCGCGTCGACTGATAACGCAGGATGACGGCGCCTTCCCGTGCGATTGTCGCGCGCATCGTGCCGCAGGTAATGCGGCTCGGGTCATAGCGCGAGATCGCCTGCGCCTCGGCGGCGACCAGCGTCAGGCAGGCGGCAAACAGGACAGTTTTCATGGTCCTCTCCCCAAACAGAACCGACGCCCGGAGGCGGCACGATCCTTCCCCGCAGCGTGCGCGATAGGCCATGCGACCCGGCGCAACGCCCGACGTTCAACGCTTTCACGCGATTGGGGCGGCCATTGGGCAGCGCCGCATCAGCGCCTTTTTTCGTGCAGTCTTGTTTTTTGCGGAGAAGCGGACTATATGAGGTCCATTGATATTTCGGCCGATCGATCCGGGCCTCGCGATATTCGCGTTTGCTGACGTCTATCTCCAAAATCTCGATACAAACCGGCTGGACTTCGGTTCAGTCAAGCTAAAGCAAACGTATAAGGACTATCGAAATGGCAACAGGTACGGTCAAGTGGTTTAATTCCACCAAGGGTTTCGGCTTCATCCAGCCTGACAGCGGCGGCGCGGACGTTTTCGTCCACATCTCCGCAGTCGAGCGCGCTGGGCTGTCGACCCTGGTCGAAGGCCAGAAGATCAACTTCGAGATCGAGCAGGACCGCCGCACTGGCAAGTCGTCCGCTGGATCTCTGAGCAAGGCAGCCTGATTTTGCGAATGGCGCGCGCCGGGCGATAGCTCGGGGCGCGCGGCAAGTCACGGATGTACTGACGGTCGCGCGAGAAGCGCGCCGGAGCGGAAAGAACCCGACAAGCCGAAGCAGCAGATTGCTGCCGGCCCGGCCAAGGCGCTCCCGATCAGGCTACCAAGCATGGGAAGGCGGGATTTTGTCCCGCCTTTTTGCTGTCCGGATTTCCGGATGAAACAGCTACCTTGGCCTTATTGTGCCAATCATGGTATTTTTAGCCGATGAGCAAGCTTGAACAGATTGAGAAATCCGTCGCCGAACTGAGCCCTGAGGAACTGAAGGCATTTGCCGCCTGGTTCGAGGCACTGAAAGCGGAGATGTGGGATCGGCAGATCGAAGCCGACGCCAAGGCTGGCAGGCTGGATAAACTTGCCGAGCAGGCCTTGGCCGACCATCGCGCCGGCCGGACCCGGTCTTTGTGAATCATGTCGCCACTCCCTTATTCTGGGAGGCTTATGCAAAACTGCCCTCGTCGATCAGAGCAAAGGCGGACAAACGTTTCGCCAAGCTGCGTTCTGATCCGTTTCACCCGTCGCTGCATTTCAAACAGGTCGGACGCTATTGGTCGGCGCGGGTTGATCTCAACTACCGCGCCGTAGCTGTCCGTGACCACGATGACGTTGTCTGGTTTTGGATCGGCACCCACTCCGAATATGACCGCCTCCTGAAGTAGCCGTAGGGACAGAACTACCCCAGCCACTCCATCGGCACATGCCCAGGATCAGTCTCGACCCGTTTCAGCCAGGCCGCCACCGCCGGGTAGGCGTCGAGCTGAAAACCGCCCATCTCGGCCGTATGCGTATAGGCGTAGAGCGCGATGTCGGCGACGCTCAAGGCCTCGCCGGCAAAGAACGCACTGCCCGCCAGATGCTTGTTCATCACGCCGAGCGCCTTGTTGCCGCGCTCCAGCGTCAGCGCCAGCCGTTCCGGTGTCGCGTCCTTGGCCCGTTCGGGAAAGGTCAGCAGCGCCTTGCGCACCGCGACATAGGGTTCGTGGCTGTATTGCTCGAAGAACAGCCATTGGTAGGCCAATGCCCGCTCGTATTTGTCGGCCGGCAGCAACCGCGTGCCTTCGGCGAGATAGAGCAGAATGGCGTTGGATTCGGCAAGCCGCCGGCCGTCGTCGAGCTCGAGCAGCGGCACCATGGCGTTCGGGTTCTTGGCGACATAGTCTGGCTTGCGCGTGTCGCCGGTGTGCGAGCTGACCTCGACATTGGTGAAAGCGATGCCGAGCTTGGCCATCAACAGGCGCGGCTTGTAGCAATTGCCGCTGTCGATCATTCCATAGAGTATGGTCATTCTTGCTCCCATCGCCGCTCCCCTCGGCGGAGCCGCCTTTACCGGCAATTATCCTGGCAGCGACGGCTTCATCCAGTGATTTGTTTTGGCGCAACCATCAGCGCCGGTGATAGATCACCCAAACAACGGCACGACGTTGTTGGCCATGCCAAGCAGCCTGTCGATAGGCAGCGGCTCCTCGTCGAAGACCGTGCCGGCCAGCGCCGGCCGGGCAAGGTAAAATCCTTGCATCAGGTCAACGCCGCCGTCCAGCGCGACGCGCAAATGCGTGGCTTGCTCGATGCCTTCGACCAGCACTTTGGCGCCGCGGTCATGCAGCGCGGAGACCAGCGGCCGGAAAAACCGTTCGGCGGCGGCATGGCGGCAGAATTCCGCGAACCAGGTGCCGTCGATCTTGACGATGTCGGGCTGGACAAGAGCGACCCGTTCTTCCGTCGAATGCCCGGTGCCGAAATCGTCGATGGCGATGCGGATGCCGTCACGCCGCATCTCGCGCGCCAGGCTGACGAGCACCTTGTCTTCAGCCGCCTGCTCGGTGATCTCGCAGACCAGCATGCCGGGGTGCAGGTCGAACTCGGCGAGACGCCTGGTCATCAGCCTGATTTCTGCCAGCGCTCGCCCGGGGTCATCGTTGATCAGCGGATTGTAGTTGAAGAACAGGTCGAGCCCGCCGACGCCGATGTTGCGGAAATTCCGCAGATGCAGTACCCGGCACATCGTCTCGACGAACAGGCGATCCGCCACGGGGATGCCCTCGAAGAATACGCGCGGCGCGACCGGCCTGCCGGCGCGGTGCGGCTCGATCAGGCCTTCGACGGCGACGGCCTTCAAAAACCTGCCGCGCGGCGCAAAGATCGGCTGGTAGGCGCTCCTCAGCCGGAACGCGCCATAGACGCCATATTCGATCCCGACTTCGTCGGCAAAGATTGCCTCGCCGACATTGCGCCGCCTGTCGGGCCGCCTGGTCATGGCACCACCTTGCGCCCGAAAGCCCGTTTCGGCCGTGGCGAAGGCGAGACGGTCGCAGGCGCCGCGCCGGCGTCAGGCGCCGTCACCGGCATCTGCCTTTCCTTGCCGAAGACTTGGCTTTCGTTGCCGAAGACGTGAAAGCTGGTCGGTGCAAGCTCCGGGCGCGCCAGCGCAAATCCCTGCACCATCGAGGCTCCCGATTTCTCGGCCAGTTCAAGCTGCCAGCCCTCCTCGATGCCCTCGAACACGGTGCGGATGCCTTGCTGTTCGAAACTTGCCACCATGGCGGTCAGCAGCGCGAAGCCGGCGCCGGACTCCATCAGTTGCATGATCCAGTTGGCGTCGAATTTGACGATGTCAGGCCTGAGCTCCTTGATCCGGTTGATGTCGGACTCTTCGGCGCCGTAGTCGTCGACCGCGATGCGAAACCCGTTGGCCCTGAGCGCCTCGACGAAATTGTAGAGCGTTTCCTGCGACGCCGACTTTTGCTCGGTCACCTCGCAGACGACGCGGTTCGCATCGATCCCGGCCTCATGCAGCACCAGCCGCATGTCGCGCAGCGCACTGTCGGCGATGCTGCGATCGGTGAACACCGACGGATCGAAGTTGATGAAAATGAATGCCTCCTGCGGCAGGCAGGCGCCGGCGTTCAAAAGGTGCAGCGTCCTTGTCAGCGCCTCGATATGCAGGCGGTCGACCGTCGGACAGGCGTTGAAAAAACTCACCGGCGTCTGCGGCTCGGCGTCGCGGAACGGCCGGATCAGGCCCTCGAATCCGGTGATGGACAATTTGCCGTTGCTGAAGGCAAAAATCGGCTGGAAGGCGCTTTGCAGCGTATAATTGCCCCAGACACCGATGGCGGTGCCGTCATCGTGGCGGACGATATGGGCAAGCCCGATGCTGCGCGACACGGTTCCTCCCGTTGCGAGACTGGTGGAATGGGTCGTGATCCAGCCAACCGGAGTTTTACCGCGTGTAAGTGAATTTATTGTTGCCGGATTTGCCGGGGATTTGAGGTCTGGCTCATCCGACAATGCTTGCGCTTGGCGGGATGATGCGACATGAGAGACGCCGCGGTCGGATGGACCGCCTGGCCCTACAGGAGACAACGCCGTCATGGCCTTTCTTGCCGACGCCCTTTCCCGCGTAAAGCCTTCCGCGACCATCGCAGTGACGCAGAAAGCGCGCGAGCTGAAAAACGCCGGCCGTGACGTGATCGGGCTGGGTGCCGGCGAACCGGACTTCGACACGCCGGACAATATCAAGAACGCTGCGATCGAGGCCATCCGCCGCGGCGAAACGAAATATCCTCCAGTTTCCGGCATCGTGCCGCTGCGCGAGGCAATCGCCCAAAAATTCAAGCGAGAGAACAATCTCGATTACCGGCCGGAGCAGACCATCGTCGGCACCGGCGGCAAGCAGATCCTGTTCAATGCCTTCATGGCGACGCTGAACCCCGGCGACGAGGTCATCATTCCGAGGCCGTACTGGGTCAGCTATCCCGAGATGGTAGCGATCTGCGGCGGCACCCCGGCATTTGCCGACACCTCCATCGACAACGGCTTCAAGCTGACGGCGGCGGCGTTGCAAAAGGCGATCACGCCGCGCACCAAATGGTTGTTGATGAACTCACCGTCGAACCCGTCGGGCGCCGCCTACAGCGAGGCTGAGTTGCGCGCTCTGGCCGACGTGCTGCTCGAACACCCCAATGTCTGGGTGCTGACCGACGACATGTACGAGCATCTGATCTACGGCGATTTCGTCTTCACGACCATCGCCGAGGTCGAGCCGAAGCTTTATGAGCGCACCCTGACCATGAACGGCGTGTCGAAGGCCTATGCGATGACTGGCTGGCGCATCGGCTATGCGGCCGGGCCGGTGGCGCTGATCAAGGCGATGGACATGATCCAGGGCCAGCAGACCTCCGGCGCCTGCACCATTGCCCAGTGGGCATCGGTCGAGGCGCTGAACGGTCCGCAGGATTTCATTGCGAAAAACAAGGCGATTTTCCAGGCTCGGCGCGATCTCGTCGTGTCGATGCTCAATCAGGCGCGCGGCATCACATGTCCGTCTCCCGAAGGGGCTTTCTACGTCTATCCGTCCTGTTCCCAGTTGATCGGCAAGAAGACCAAAGCCGGCAAGCTGATCGACAGCGACGAAGCCTTCTGCTCGGAACTGCTCGAGGCCGAGGGCGTGGCGGTCGTGTTCGGTTCGGCATTCGGCCTCGGCCCGAACTTCCGCATCTCCTATGCCACGTCGGAGGCGTTGCTCGAGGAGGCCTGCGCCCGCATCCAGCGCTTCACCGCCTCGCTGACCTGATCAAGCGCATCTCGAACACCAAAACCCGGCTCGCAATCGGGTTTTGGCGGTCGGCGCCAGCCTCACCCCTGGCGACTGTGATTGGTTTCGCGCGCCGAACGAGCCTCGGCCGGCGCCAGAATGGCGGCCAGAAGCCCGGCCGTGACGAACGAAACGATGGCAGCCGTCAGCATCGCCGCATGGAAGCCCCCGGCATAGGCGGCTGCGAACAGATCGCGCAGGCCGTCCTTGCCCATCGCCGCATCGGCTGCGAAATCGTGCCTTGAAACCGCGGCGCGGGCCACCGCTCCGGCATTGGCGACACCGGCATTTTCAAGACGCGCCGTCAGCAGGGCTGTTGCCCGCATGCTCATCAAGGCGCCGAGCAGGGCGATGCCGATGGCGGTGCCGCCCTGGCGGGTTGCGTTGATCACCGCCGACACCATGCCCGAACGCTCGCGCGGCGCAAACGACATCGCGGCAGCGCTGCCGGTCGGGATGGACAGCGCATTGCCGAGGCCGCCGACGGCAAACAGCAGGCCGATCGTCACATAGGGTGTCGAGGGTCCAACCCAGCACATGCCCAGCATGGAAAGACCGCTCGCAAGATAACCCGATGTCATCAGCGCCGAGTGTCCGTAGCGCTGACTGAGCCTGCCGATCGCCGGCGACACGACCATTTGGACGAGGAACAGCGGTGCCATGCGCAGGCCGGTCTGTGTCGGCGACCAGCCCTGTGCCTGCTGCAGGAACATCGAATAGAGGAAGACGCCGGTGTAGGAGGTGAGGCCGAGCGCGAACGAGGCGACATTGGCGACGGCGAAGCGAACGTCGCGAAACAGGCCAAGCGGCAGCATCGGCCGCGGCGTACGCGCCTCGAAGACAAGGAAGGCTGCCAGGCCGGCGAAGCCGACGACAAGGGCGATAACAGCCTCTCGATCGCCCCAACCTTTTTCGCCTGCCGATATCAGGCCGAAGGTCAAGGCGCCCAGCCACAGAATGCTGAGCGCCAGGCCGACAAGGTCGAGATGGGCATGCTCGGGGTGTGAAGTCTCTACGATCGAAGCCGCACCGAGCGCGATCGTGGCCAGGCCGAGCGGCAGGTTGATCAGGAAAATGCTCTGCCATCCGGCGGTTTCGACCAGGATGCCGCCGACGACCGGGCCAGTGAGCAGCGAGACAGCTGCGAACGACGCCCAGCCTCCGATAACGCCGGCACGCTCGCGACCGTCGGGAAACGCCTGCGTCAGAATCGACAGCGCACCCGGAATGATCAGCGATCCGGCTATCCCTTGCACCACCCGGCCCACCAGCAGCACCGACAGGTTGGGCGCGATTGCACATATGGCAGAGCCAGCCACGAAGATGCCGATGCCTGCCAGCCAAGAGCGCTTGCGCCCGTAGCGGTCGCCGATCAGGCCTGCCGACAGCATGAAGGCCGACAGGCAAAGCGTGTAGGCGTCGATCACCCATTGCAGCCCGGCGAAATCGATGCCGAGCGCAATCTGGATCGTCGGCAGGGCGACGTTGACGATGCTGATGTCGAGCAGTGCGACGAATGTGCCGAGATAGACTGCGGCAACAAGAGGCAAGCGACGGTTCGACATGAAACCCAAACCTGAGCGTGGAAATCACCTACAATGATCAGACGCGACCAATGATCAGACGAGACGCGCTTTTAGGTCCGATCAACGCCGCCATACTGCTCGTCGGTCACCTTCTCCAGCCAGTCGGCATGGACGCCGTCGAGCGCCTCCTGCATGGCGATATGGGCCATCGCCGATTTTGGACCGGCGCCGTGCCAATGCTTTTCGTCAGGCGCAAACGAGATGACGTCGCCGGCCCTGATTGCCTGTATCGGCTCGCCCCAGCTTTGCGCCAGGCCGGCGCCTGACACGACATAGAGCGTCTGGCCCAGCGGATGCGTATGCCAGTGGGTACGCGCGCCGGGCTCGAAACCGACCATGATAGCGCGTAGCCGCGCCGGCGCTTCCTTCTCGATGATCGGCGTCTGCCACACGCGGCCGGTGAAGTACTTTTCCGGCGCAATGACGGTCGGCACGCTGCCGCAAGCAATGATCTTCATCGTCGCAAAGTCCTCAAGCTGATGGCGGATCGGTCGGCGACGATCCGCTCCTTTTTGTCGCAGGGAGCGGCACTTTCATCCGATAACCATCATGGCGCAACCGCTTTTGCTGCCGTTCGGCGACGGACCCTGTCACGGCATTGACGGAAAGGCCAGGCCCGCATTCGACGGCTTCGCCGATCATGGCTCAACATCCGCGACATCAGGCGATCCCCCGATTCTCAAATCACCCGATTCTCAAATCACTTGCCCTCCCGCCTAACCCGTGGGACGATGCCTTTGGGTAGGCGGCAAACTGAAAAAAGCCCCGCCCGCGACGGTCGACAGGCCGGCCGCCGCTCCCAGGGAAACGCCTGAGTGGAGGTCAGTCATGGGAACTCGCGCCGGAGGACGACGCACGGGACCGAAATGCATTGCCATCGTCGGTCCCTTTGCAAGCGGTAAGACGACACTTCTCGAAGCCATATTGGCCCGCACGGGCGCCATCCCCCGCCAGAATCCGGTCTCCTTGGGAAACACAGTTTCCGATCATTCGCCCGAGGCACGCGCCCACGCCATGAGCGTTGAGGCGACGTTTGCCACCACCGATTTCATGGGCGAGCAACTCACCTTCGTCGATTGTCCCGGCTCCATCGAATTCTCCTTCGAGGCAGAGCCGGTTCTGGCCGCCTGCGACATCGCCGTGGTCGTCGCCGAAGCCGATGCGAAGAAGATTCCTGCCCTGCAGCTGATCATGCGCAAGCTCGACGATCTCGGCGTGCCGCGCATCATGTTCCTCAACAAGGTCGACAAGGCGATATCAGGCGTGCGCGACACGCTGAAGATGCTGCAGCCGGCGAGCTCGGTGCCTTTGCTGCTGCGCCAGATTCCGCTGCGCAAGGACGGCGTGGTGATCGGCTCGATCGATCTGGCGCTGGAGCGCGCCTACATCTATCGCGAATATGCCGAAAGCGAGGTCGCCCAGATTCCCAGCGACGACAAGGCGCGCGAGCTCGAAGCGCGCTTTTCCATGCTGGAGACGCTCGCCGACCATGATGATCAACTGATGGAGCAGTTGCTCGACGAAATCGAGCCGCCCAAGGACGCCATCTTCGACGACCTGGCCGCCGATTTGCGCGATGGTGCCGTGACGCCGGTGCTGATCGGCACCGCCGAGAAGGGCAATGGTGTGCTGCGGCTGCTAAAGACGATCCGCCACGACGCGCCTGATGTTGAAGCAACACGCAAGCGCATCGGCGCACCTGACGGCAATGCGACCGTGGTCCAGGTGATGAAGACCATCCACACCGCGCATGGCGGCAAGCTGTCGATCTCGCGCATCCTGTCCGGCCAGCTTGCCGACGCTTCCGAACTGTTCCTTTCGAACGGCGCGACGGCCAAGGTCTCCGGCATCTACAGAATGCTCGGCAAGGACCAGACCAAGCTCACCTCGGCTCCGGCTGGCGACACGGTCGCGCTCGGCAAGATGGACGAGGTCACGACCGGTCAGACCTTGAGCTCGATCAAGGGCGGTATCAATCCCTTGGTCACGCTGACGCCGCCGCAACCGGTCTTTGCTTTTGCGTTGCGACCGAAGGAACGCAAGGACGAGGTCAAGATGTCGGCGGCCATCCAGCGCCTTGCCGAAGAAGATCCCTCGCTCAGTGTGCGCCACAATCAGGATTCGGCTGAAACCGTGCTGTCGGGCCATGGCGAAATGCATCTGCGTGTCGTGCGCGAGCGGCTGGAGGGCAAGAACCAGATTCCGGTCGAAGGCCATCCGCCGGCCGTGCCTTACCGCGAGACGATCCGCAAAGCGGCGCAGCAGCGTGGCCGTCACAAGAAGCAGTCGGGCGGCCATGGCCAGTTCGGCGACGTGGTGATCGAGATCAAGCCGCTGCCGCGCGGCTCCGGTTTCCAGTTCACCGACACCATCACCGGCGGTGCCGTGCCGAAAACCTATATCCAGTCGGTCGAGGCCGGCGTGCGCGATTATCTGAAATCGGGCCCGCTCGGCTTTCCAGTGGTCGACGTCGCCGTCAACCTGTCCGACGGCTCCTATCATTCTGTCGATTCGTCGGACATGGCCTTCCAGATGGCAGCAAAGCTGGCGATGAAGGAAGGCATGGCCGCCTGCTCACCGGTGCTGCTTGAACCGATCATGAAGGTGGAAATCGTCACGCCGTCCGACGCGACATCGAAAATCATCGCCCTGATCCCGCAGCGGCGTGGCCAAATCCTCGGCTACGATGCGCGGCCCGGCTGGCCGGGATGGGACGTCGTCGAGGCGACCATGCCGCAGGCCGAGATCGGCGATCTGATCATCGAGCTGCGTTCGGCCACCGCGGGCGTGGCCAGCTACCGTGCCAGCTTCGACCATATGGCCGAACTCACCGGCCGCCTGGCCGACGAGGCGTTGAACGCCAATGGCAAGGCCGCCTGACACTGGAACCTGGCGACAGTCAGGCTGCAGAACACAAGGAAACGGCGTCCGGAATGATCCGGACGCCGTTCTCTTGCGGACCGTCTTCGTGGGAGGCGAAATGCCAGGTCCGCCGCACATGCCGCCAACGCTTGACAGCCTCAGCGGAAGAATAGTTCGGACGCGGTAGCCGCCTGAGCCCGGATCGTCCGAGTGATGCCCCCATCTCCCGCACGAACCACACCGCGTCCTATGATCTGCTTAGTCGATGCTGCGCGCCTGCGACATGTTACCTGAGGTTACATGTCACTGTTACATGACAATTTCGGTCGGCTTTGCGTCAGCGCCGGCAGGGGTTCGGGATACAAAAAAGCCGGATCAACGAAGATCCGGCTGAGTTTGATTGGAAGTGCCTGTTAAGGCTAACCTCCAGAGGGGAACACTCGAGGGCGCTAATGGGAGGAGAACGCGCCCAGGAGATGATCCATATATGTGCTCATCATGCCCAAGAAACAAGCATCTATTTTGCAACACTCGCATGCAAAATGACACAGGCTGTGGTCTAACCCGTTGCTTGGCCTCGTAGGACCAGAAGAATCGCGAAATGCGGTGCGCAGCCAGTCAAGAATCACTGCCAAATAGCGAACCAGCGCCGATTTTCGGTCCAGAACGCAGAAAACAACGAATGATGGCGAATCAGGCAGCGCGCGTTTATTTTTGCGGCAGCCATGCATCGGCCCGAAAATCGCGACCAAGGAAGCCCCGATGAGGACCCGTCAGGCGATCGCCGGCAGCGCGCTGTTCTTCATCGCAGCGCCCGGTGTGGTCGCGGGATTGCTGCCCTGGCTGTTGACCGATCGCTATCGTCTGCCATGGTCGACCCTGCCCGGCCTGGTCCCGGTCGGCTGGGTCCTGATTGTCGTCGCAACGGCCTTGCTGCTTCATGCCTTCGCCCGTTTTGCTCTCGAGGGCCTCGGCACGCCGGCTCCGGTCGCCCCAACCGAGCGACTGGTTGTCGGCGGCATCTACCGCCATGTCCGCAACCCGATGTATGTGGCCGTGCTGGCGATCATCCTTGGCCAGGCGCTGCTGTTTTCGAGCGCGGCTCTCGTCGCCTATGCCGCTATCGCCGCCGTCGCCATGGTCTCGTTCGTGAAGTTCCATGAGGAACCGACGCTTGCCCGCCGCTATGGCGCCGAGTACGAGGCCTACCGCCATGCCGTTCCAGGCTGGCTCCCCCGCCTGACGCCATGGCGCGTCCAGTAGGAGAGGATCGTCCGCAATGCATGGTGGTAAGGGATGTGCAGAGGTTTAGAATGACCAACTACGCGCCTTGGCGATGATGAAATCGCGGAAGACGTGCAGCTTCGCCTGGTTCTTCATCGCATCGGGATAGGCGAAATAGGTGTCGAAGGACGGCACTTCGGTCTCCGGCAGCAACTGCACCAGCCCTGAGTCCTTGCTGACCACATAGTCGGGCAGCATGGCGATGCCGGCGCCACCCTGGACCGCGCGCTTGATCGACAATATGTCGTTGATCTGCAGCGTCGGCACCCTTTGCCCGCCTTCGAAATCGCCGACCGTTTCCAGCCAGTTCAATTCCGACAGATGCGCCGGCACCGGCACGCCGAAGGTGACGATGCGATGGCTCTTCAGCTCGGCGATCGACGCCGGCTTGCCATATTTGTTGACGTAAGAGGGGGCGGCGTAGAGATGGAAATGCACCGTGAACAGGCGGCGCTGGATGAGATCGGGCTGCTGCGGCTGGCGCAGCCGGATCGCGCAGTCCGCCCGCCGCATGGTGAGGTCGAGTTCCTCGTTCGCCAGGATCAGCTGCAGGCTGATCTCGGGATAGAGCTCGATGAATTCCTGCACGCGCTCGGTCAGCCAGCCGGCACCGAGCCCCACCGTGGTCGTCACCCTGAGCACGCCGGAAGGCCGATCCTTGGCCTCGGTCAGCCGCGACTTGATCGTCTCCAGCTTCATCAGCACGTCATGCGCCGTGCGGAACAGCATCTCACCCTGCTCGGTCAGCACCAGGCCGCGGGCATGGCGATTGAACAGCGGCACGCCGACATCATGTTCGAGCGCGCTGACCTGCCGCGAGATCGCCGATTGCGACAGATGCAGTGTCTCGGCGGCATGGGTGAACGACCCAGCTTCCGCCGCAGCGTGAAACACGCGTAGCTTGTCCCAGTCCAACGCCATGATGCCCCCGTTCTGTTTTCTGGCGTCTGAATGAAAAATCAGGCTTTTGCGCGGCTTTTCTCGGCCGCTTGTCTACTCCGCAGCTTCGCGGTGAACTTCGATCCCGGCGAGGTACTTTTCCGCCTCGAGCGCGGCCATGCAGCCGAGCCCCGCCGCCGTCACCGCCTGGCGGTAGATGTCGTCGGTCACGTCGCCGGCGGCGAACACGCCCGGCACGTCGGTGCAGGTCGAATCCGGCGCCGTCCACAGATAGCCGTTCGGCTTCTGCTTCAGCTTGCCGGCGAACAGCTCGACCGCCGGCGCATGGCCGATCGCCACGAACACACCGTCGACCGTCAGATGCATCTCCTGGCCGGTCACCAGATTGCGCAGCTTCAGTCCTTCCACCGACGGCGGCAGCGGCATCTTGCCGGACTGACCGGTGATCTCGTCGACGACGGTGTCCCAGATGACGCGGACATTGTCCTTCTTGAAAAGCCGCTCGCTGAGGATGCGCTCGGCGCGGAAGTCGCTGCGCCGGTGGACGACCGTCACGCTCTTGGCCAGGTTGGAAAGGTAGAGCGCCTCCTCCACCGCCGAATTGCCGCCGCCGATCACCGCGACATCCTTGCCGCGATAGAAGAAGCCGTCGCAGGTGGCGCAGGCCGATACGCCGAAGCCCATAAAAGTCTGTTCGCTCGGGATGCCCAGCCATTTCGCCTGCGCACCGGTGGCGATAATCAGCGCGTCGGCGGTATAGGTAGCACCGGAATCGCCCTTGGCACGGAACGGCCGCACGTTGAGATCGACCTCGGTGATGATGTCGTTGATGACGTCGGTGCCGACATGCTCGGCCTGTTTCAGCATTTGCTCCATAAGCCACGGACCCTGGATCGGATCGGCGAAGCCGGGATAGTTTTCAACATCGGTGGTGATCATCAACTGGCCGCCCTGCTGCAGGCCGGCGACCAGCATCGGCTTCAGCATGGCGCGGGCGGCGTAGATTGCCGCCGTATAGCCGGCGGGACCGGAGCCGATGATGAGAACGGGTGCGTGCTTGGACGTCATGTCAGGGCTTTCACAACAACCGGACGCGAATGAAGCGTCCGGCACAGGGATCGATTTCGGCCCTAATCTAGGTGTTGCAGGCGACGCCAGCAAGACGACCTGGCCTTCGTCCCCGGAAAGCTTCCCCGCAAACAGACGATCCATGAACATCTTGCGCGGGCGACTGTCCCAAAATCAGCGACTGAAGGGATGGAATGGACACCGAAGTCGTTTAATTACAAAATCACGAAAGATTCTTGCGCGAAGCGCCGAAGGTATCCATGACGCTGAAAGCCGATCTCGACGCCATCGACTGGAAAATCCTGCGCGAGCTTCAGCACGACGGGCGCATGACCAATGTCGAATTGTCCGGCCGCGTCGGCATTTCGGCGCCGCCATGCCTGCGTCGCGTCAGGCGGCTGGAAGAGACCGGCATCATCCGCGGCTATCGCGCCTTGCTCAATGCGCCGGCGCTCGGCCTGGACGTCGTCGCCTTTTGCCTCATCGGCCTGCATCACCAGGCCGATGCGGAGCTGAAAAGCTTCGCCGAACGCACCCGCGGCTGGCCGATCGTTCGCGACGCCTGGATGGTGTCGGGCGAATCCGACTTTTTGCTGCATTGCGTGGCGAGCGACCTCGGCGCCTTTCAGACCTTCGTCATCGAGGAACTGGCCTCGGCGCCGAATGTCGACACGGTGCGGACGGCACTGACCATCCGTCGCGTCAAGGACGAGGGCTTGGTGGCCTTCCCGGCTTGAACTGGGGTGGCAGGGCAATCGCCAATCTCGGCGGCCGCCCCTCATCCGCCTGCAGTCTCGACGCCAATTTTGCAGCGTTGCTGATTGGCGAAACCGTTGATGACAGCATCTTTCCCCCCGTCACTATACGGGGAGAAATGTCCGGCAGGACAATGAGGGGCGGCGCCGAGACCGGCAATTGGCCTGAAGCGACTACCCTGACCTGGACGGATTAAGGCCAAAGCGCCTCGACCGCCGCCAGCAGCACCCTCAGGTCGCTATGGTCGCGCAGCGGCAGAACCGAAAATCCTCGCTCGCTGGACGCCTCGCCGTCGATCAGCCAGCCGCGCGACAGGCCGGCGCGTCGCCCCGCCTCCATGTCGGGCGGCTTGTCGCCGACGATGAGTGAACGCTGGAGATCGAGGCGGAGGCGCCCGGCCGCCTCGATCAGCATGCCCGGATTGGGCTTGCGCATCGGATGCTCGGCAATGGCAAGCGGCCCACTGCCTGCCTCGTGATACGCGCAGGCAAGCACCATGTCCACGAACGCGCCGTGATCGCGCAGCAGTTCCAAAACCCGGCCGTTCACGTTGGCGAAAACACTCCAGTCAAAATACCCGCGCGCGATGCCGGACTGGTTGGTCACCACGACGACAGGGATTCCGGCCCGGTTGGCGGCAGCGATCACTGGCGCGATATCTTCGCGAAGCACGATGTCAGCCGGATCGCTGGGGTAGTCGGTGTCGACATTGATGGTGCCGTCGCGGTCGAGGAACAGCGCCGGCATACACTCGGGAAAAACCTGATCGCCGATCCTCTCCACCCACAGACCCGGCTCCACCAGCGGGTGCGGATTCACCGCCCTGTCAGCCATCACAGAGGCGCGCTTCGACCATTTCGCACAGATGATGATAGAGGCACAGATGCCCCTGCTGGATGATCGGCGTCGAGGTCGAGGGCACGTTGAGCAGGATATCGGAGAGCGGCTTGAGCTTGCCGCCGCTGTCGCCGGTCAGGCTGATCACCGTCATGTCCATCATGCGCGCCTGTTCGGCGGCGGCGAGGATGCTGGGCGAGTTGCCGCTGGTCGAGATGGCGAGCAGCACGGCGCCCGCGGCGCCATGCGCCTCGACCTGGCGTGAAAACACCGTGTCGAAGCCGTAATCATTGCCCCAGGCGGTCAGCACCGCCGCATTGGCCGGCAGCGCGATGACGTTGTAGGCCTTGCGCTCCTTCAGGAAGCGGCCGACCAGTTCGCCGGCGATGTGAATGGCGTCGCTGGCCGAGCCGCCATTGCCGCAGATCAGCAGCGCCTTGCCCTGCGAAAGCGCGGTGACGACGGCGGCAACCGCCCGCTCCATCTCGCTGGTGAGGTCGCGCTCGACCATCGCGGTGATCGCGGCCGCCGAGCGGACCAGATAGTCGTTCAGTTCGGACATGAAAACCTCAGTTTGTGCTGCCGGAGCGCAACTTGCCGATGGTGCCGGTGGTGCTCTTGCCGGCGACGAGATCGACCAGCACGACGCGGCCGCCCGCCTTTTGCACGATTTCGGCGCCGACCACCTGATCGATCGTATAGTCGGCGCCCTTGACCAGTATGTCGGGCTTCAGCGCCTCGATCAGCGCGAGCGGCGTGTCGTCCTCGAAGACGACGACGGCATCGACCGAGGCAAGCGCCGCCAGCACGCAGGCGCGATCATGCTCGTCGTTGACCGGGCGCCCCGGCCCTTTCAGCCGGCGCACCGAGGCATCGCTGTTGAGGCCGAGAACCAGCCGGTCGCACTGGCTGCGCGCCGCGTGCAAAAGGCTGACATGGCCGGCATGAAGGATATCGAAGCAGCCATTGGTGAAGCCGACGCTCAGGCCTTCGTCCTTCCACGTCGCCACCAGCCGTGCGGCGGCAGTGGCATCGAGAATTGCATCCTTGTGGGCAACCGGTCCATGCGAGCGAAACAGCGCGCCGGTGAGTTCCTCGACAGTCAGCCGTGCGGTGCCGCGTTTTCCCACCACCACGCCAGCCGCCGCGTTGGCGATGGCCGCGGCAATGACGCGGTCGGCGCCCGCAGCCAGAGCCAACGCAAACGTAGCGATGACAGTGTCGCCGGCGCCGGAAACGTCGAACACCTCCCGCGCCTGCGTGGCAATGTGGCGGGCATCGTCCGCGTCGACGACGCTCATGCCTTTTTCGCTGCGAGTCGCGACGACGAAATCGAAGCCATGTGCCGAGATCAGCTCACGCGCCGCGGCGACGATCTCGTCATCGGCAAACACCGCGCGTCCGACCGCCTCGCCAAGTTCCTTGCGATTGGGCGTGATCGCCGTCGCCCCGGAATAGCAAGCATAGTCGCGGCCCTTGGGATCGACCAGCACCGGCTTTCCCGCCTCGCGGCAGATCGAGATCAGCTCGCCGGCGACGCCGTCGAGCAACATGCCCTTGCCGTAGTCGGACAGGATGACGATGTCGGCTTGCGCGAGCCCGGCCCGGAACAGCCGGATCAGCGTTGCCCGCTCCGCGTCGCCCAGCGGCTTGATTTCCTCTTCGTCGAAGCGCAGCACCTGCTGGTTGAGCGCGCTGAAGCGGCTTTTCGACGAGGTCATCCGGTTGGCGTCCTGCGCGAGACCGCCAGTGTCGACGCCAAGCTCGGTGAGCATGCGCATGAGATTGTCGCTGGCCGGATCGGCGCCGAGCACCGAAACCGGTATCGCGGCGGCGCCGAGCGAGACGATGTTGGCGACGACATTGCCGGCGCCGCCCATTGCCGAGGTTTCGCCACGCCCGCGCAGCACTGGAATGGGCGCTTCAGGCGAAATCCGCTCGATGATGCCGTTGACGAAACGGTCGAGGATGAAGTCGCCGACCACCAGCACGGTGATGTTGCCGAACCGCGAGATGGCGCGGTGAAGCGGTTCGGAAGAAGGCAGGTATTGCTCGCTCATGTCATCCGCGACGTGCAATGAGAGCCGGTCCCGATGCTGTGAAAACGCTGGACTGGCAGGGGCTGGTCGTTCATGGCGAAGCCGATATACCGCAATTCGGCTCAGCGCAACGGCAGGCACCGAACGGCCCACAGCCAAAGCCGGTCGACGGATCAGCTTTTCTGCAAAGCCACATGGACACCCAATCCGACGAGCACCGCACCGCCCGCACGCCGCATCAGGCGTTGCGCGTGGATCGAGCGTCGCAGCCTGGTGATCAGCGCACCCGCCAGCACCACGCACATGACATCCGCCGAGGAGAACATCAGATTGACGATCGTCCCGAGGACGAGGAATTGCAGCCAGACGGGAAACGTCGCCGATGCGTCGATGAATTGCGGCAGGAACGCCATGAAGAAGATTGCGGTTTTTGGATTGAGCACCTCGACGGTGATGCTCTCGAAAAAGGCGCGGCGGGCGGATTTCGGCTCGATGCCTGAGATAACAGCATCGTCTTGCGCCCTGGCGCGGAACAGCGACACACCCAGCCAGATCAGATAGAGCGCGCCGGCCAGCTTGACCGCCATGTAGAGCGTCGGCACGGCATGGAAAAGCACGGACAGTCCTGCGGCGGCAGCGACGACGTGCACATAGCCGCCAAGATGGATACCCAACGCCGCCGTCAGGCCGGACCAGCGGCCGCGCGCCATGGTTTGCGCAGCAGCGTAAAGCATCGCCGGACCGGGGATGTAGGCAAAGATCGCCGTGGTGGCGAAAAAGGCGATAAGCAGTTTGGTCGACGGCATTACCCTTGCTCCTGTCGTGCTTCGCCGGTGGATCGCCGACTGAAGCGAAAGCTGTGCGGCGGCACTGAGGTCTGCAGCCAACCGCCGGATTGCGACCTGCTTTATCGACAGCCCCGCAAGCCTCCCCTATAAGGGCGGAATCGGCACAAGATACCAGAGGCTTTCATGATCATCGTCACGGGCGGCGCCGGCATGATCGGCTCAAACATCGTCGCCGCGCTCAATGCCGAAGGGATCAGCGACATTCTCGTCGTTGACGACCTGACCGACGGCCACAAGATCGCCAATCTTGCCGACCTGCAGATCGCCGATTATCTCGACAGGGACGATTTCCTGCCGCGGATGGAGGCCGGCGACCTCGGCCGCATCGAGGCCGTCTTCCACCAGGGCGCCTGCTCGACCACCACCGAGTGGAACGGCAAGTTCATGATGGAGGTGAACTACGCCTATTCGAAGCGGCTGCTGCATGCCTGCCTGGCGCTGCGGCTGCCTTTCCTCTATGCCTCCTCGGCTTCCGTCTATGGCGGCGGCGCCGAGTTTCGCGAGGAGCCGGACTGCGAGCGCCCGCTCAATGTCTATGCCTATTCAAAGAAGCTGTTCGACGACTATGTCCGCCGCACCGTCTTCGAAACCGACCATTCGCCGGTGGCAGGCCTGCGTTACTTCAACGTCTATGGGCCACGCGAGGCGCACAAGGGCGCCATGGCCTCGGTCGCCTACCATCTGTTCAACCAGGTCGAGCAAGGCCACAACCCAAAGCTGTTCGGCGCCTATGACGGTTTCGGACCTGGCGAGCAGAGCCGCGACTTCATCCATGTCGGCGACGTTGCCGATATCAATCTATGGTTGTGGAAACGCGGATCGAGCGGCATCTTCAACTGCGGCACCGGCCGAGCCCAGCCGTTCCGCGCCATTGCCGAAACGGTGATCGGCGCGCTCGGCAAAGGCGAGATCGAGTTCATCGACTTCCCCGATCACCTGAAGGGCAGCTACCAGAGTTTTACGCAAGCTGATATGTCCCGGTTGCGCGCCGCCGGTTACAATGGTCAGTTTCGCACAGTGGAAACCGGCGTCAGAGACTATGTCGAATGGCTGAAAGCCCAACGATCCTCGTGATCGGCCCACGCTGGGTGGGCGACATGGTGATGGCGCAGTGCCTGTTCTCGGCGCTGGGAGAGCTTCACCCGAACGCGGCGATCGACGTGCTGGCGCCGGCATGGGCGGCGCCACTGGTCAAGCGGATGCCCGAAATACGCCGGCAGGTCGATCTGCCGCTGAAATCCGGAGCGCTGGAATTCCGCATGCGAAGGCGCTTCGGCCGCCTGCTGCGCGGCCACTACGACATCGCCTATGTGATGCCTGGAAGCTGGAAGTCGGCGCTGGTCCCGTTCTTTGCCCGCATTCCGCGCCGTGTCGGCTACCTCAAGGAAATGCGCTATGGGCTGCTGACCGATATCGTAGCCTTGCCCGACGATGTGAAACGGCGCACGGCGCAGGCCTATTTCGGCCTCGCGCAAGGCGGCACGTTCCGTGCCCCCAAGCTCGCCGTCGACACGAAAAACCAGGCGGCATTGCTGGGCCGCTTCGGGCTGGAGGCGAAAAAATTCGTCGCGCTGATGCCGGGCGCCGAGTTCGGGCCGGCCAAACGCTGGCCGAGCGAACGCTATGCCGGCCTCGCCCGCGACATGATGGCCAAAGGTTTTGCGGTCGCGCTGTTCGGGTCGAAGAACGACGCCGACGTAACGACGGAAATCGCCACGCTTGCACCTGATGTTGTCGACCTCGCCGGCCAGACGCGGCTGGAGGACGCCATCGACCTGATCGCCGCAGCCAGGCTTGCGGTGTCGAACGACAGTGGACTGATGCATGTCGCCGCCGCGGTCGGCACGCCGATCGTGGCCGTCTACGGCTCGACCTCGCCGCACAATACGCCGCCGCTCGCCGAGCAGCGCGAACTGGTCTGGCTCGGCCTGTCCTGTTCGCCCTGCCACCGGAAAATCTGCCCGCTCGGCCATCTCAACTGCCTGAACACGCTCGAGGTGGCGCAGGTCGCGGCAGCGGCGGAACGGCTGCTGGAAATGCCGGCCGCCGCATGAGGGTGCTCATCGTCAAGACATCTTCGATGGGTGACGTCATCCACAGCTTTCCAGCCGTCGAGGATGCGCGCCGCAAGCTGCCGGACGTGTCGTTCGACTGGTGTGTGGAAGAGGCTTTTGCCGGCATCGTGGCGCTGCATCCGGCGATCGCAACCATCCACACCGTGGCGATCCGGCGCTGGCGCACAAGCCCGCTCGGCCCCAGCACATGGCGCGAGGCGGCGGGATTGCGCCGCGCCTTGCGGGATTGCCGCTACGATCTCGTCATCGACGCGCAAGGATTGCTGAAGTCGGCGGTGGTGGCGAAACAGGCCGCGGCGCCGATCGCCGGCTTCGACCGGTCGAGCGCTCGCGAGCCTTCGGCGACCGTGTTCTACGACCGCCGCTACGCTGTGCCGCGCGATCTGCACGCCATCGAACGCACAAGGCGGCTGTTCGGGCTGGCGCTCGGCTATGAACCGGATTTTTCCGGGCTCCAGTCCGGCATCGTGCTGCCGGCCGTCGGGTCGACCTTTGTCGGCGGAAAAACCGCCTTCCTGCTGCACGGCACCAGCCGCGAGGACAAGAAATGGCCGGTCGGCAACTGGATCGAGACTGCCCGGCTTCTCTTGGAAAGAGGAATGACGCCGGTCACCACCTGGTCGAACGACAGGGAAAAGACGGTTGCCGAGGCGATCGCCCAAGCCGTTCCACAGACCGTGCTGGTGCCGAAATCACCGCTTGCCGAGATCGCCGCGATCATCGGCCGGTCGGTGCTGATCATCGGCGCCGATACCGGCCTTACCCACCTCGCCAGCGCCTTCGGCCTGCCGACCGTCGCGGTGTTTGTGGCGACAGAACCCGGCCTGACCGGCCCGCGCGGGCCGTTCTCGTCAACGCTGCTGGCCGCGCCCGGCGCTCGTGTCGCGCCTGAGGAGGTGTTGGCTGAGGCAGAGAAGTTGCTGGAGCGCCAAGCGCTTGGTCGGGCCGGCGCCAGCAAGAATTGATTTGTGCAAATCAATTCAATCGGAAAGGTCGGCGCCGCCCTCTTCCCTTCTCCCCTTGTGGGAGAAGGTGGATTGGCGCGCAGCGCCAAGACGGTTGAGGGGTGCTGGCCGGAGTGCTGTTGGTGCCAAGCTGGAACACCCCTCATCCGACCTCGCTTCGCGAGGCCACCTTCTCCCACAAGGGGAGAAGGNGGTGCCAAGCTGGAACACCCCTCATCCGACCTCGCTTCGCGAGGCCACCTTCTCCCACAAGGGGAGAAGGCAGAGCAGCATCAATCCCTCAGATGAACTGCACCTGGACGATCTCATAGCCCCGCGCGCCGCCTGGCGCGTTGACCTCGATGGCATCGCCGACTTCCTTGCCGATCAGCGCCCGCGCGATCGGCGAGGAGATCGAGATGCGGCCGGACTTCACGTCCGCTTCCTGGTCGCCGACGATCTGGTAGGTCTTCTTCTCTTCCGTGTCCTCGTCGACCAGCACCACGGTCGCGCCGAACTTGACCTTTTCGCCGCTGAGCTTGGTGATGTCGATCACTTCGGCGCGGGCGATAAAATCCTCGAGCTCGTTGACGCGGCCTTCATTGAGACTCTGCGCCTCTTTCGCCGCGTGGTATTCCGCGTTTTCAGAAAGATCGCCGTGCGAGCGCGCTTCGGAGATTGCTTCGATGATGCGCGGCCGCTCTTCCTGCTGGCGCCAGCGCAGTTCTTCCTTCAATGACGCGAACCCCTCGCCTGTCATCGGGACCTTGTTCATAATGCCTGACCTTTCCTGCCGCCGCCCCCGCATTCCGGGAGCGACCTTGTCGATGGGTACAAAAAGAAAACGGTCCGGCAGCCTCGGGCTAACGGAACCGTGTCACCGCAATTTCCTCCAATATAGCAATCTTCGCGGGTTTTTCACGCCAAAAAATCGGTTTTGAAAAATTCGCCCGCCATTTGCGGAAATGCCGTCATGGCAGCCCGGCTGGCCGAGCGAGCGGCAATAAAAACCGGCTGCGATTGCTCACAGCCGGTGGTGAGGAAAAGTTCGGGCTTCTATTCAGCTCTTCATGAAACGGTCTATCTGCTCGGACAGCATGCCGTATTCACGCGATCCCTTGCCGATGCGTTTCTCGATCTCGCGGAGCTGTTCCCGGGCGCCGGCGAGATCGCCGATCTGCAGATGCGCCTCGCCGAGATATTCGCGTACCAGCGTATAGTTCGGATCGATGCGCAGCGCTTCCTCATAATAGCCGAGACCGACGGTGACGCGTCCGGAATGGCGGTGCGAGTAGCCGAGGTAGTTGAGGATGCGAGGGTCTTTCTTGTCCGCAGCCAGGCTGAGCACGGCGATCGCCTCGTCATAACGTCCTGCCATCGCCAGCGCGCGGCCGGCCTCATAGATGTTGTCGTCGTCCAGCATGCCGTGCTTGGGCGCGACGCACTTCTTCAGCTTCTTGTCCCAGACCTTGCCTTTCTTGCACTGTGTCGTCTGGCTGCCATCGCCACCGCCTCCACCTTCACCGGCCGAAAACGCCGGAACAGCAAACAGCGGCAGGGCGGCAACCGCCAGAACCTGGATCAGCAATCGTCTGCGCATCGAACTCTCCCTGAAGCATGACAATGCAAGACTAACGCCGGGCAAAAGCGGTTTCATCCCGGAAAAAAGCCACGGCCAGTGAAAGCCTTTTCAACGGCCCGCGCCAGTCGGAAAATGGAAGCGCCGAACAAAACGTGACGAGCGCTGCAAATCCGCTATCATCCAGCAAACGCCAACGGAGTATGCGGAGACGGCAAGTGCAGCGGCGCCTTGAAAAAGAATGGGAGCTTTCGATCGGTCCCGACACGGTGCGCCTGTTCATCCTCAAGGCGAAGGCGTTGAGCGCCGCCGTCAACGAAGACTATGCCGATGGCGCCGAGCACGAGGTAGAACTCGATAGCGAGGCGCATGACAACCATCATCATGACGGTCTCGTCGAGGAGCGTTCCGAGGACCTCACCGAAGAAGAGCTGCGCGAACTGATCAACGATCTCAATGTCGACGAGGCGGCCGAACTCGTCGCCCTCGCCTGGGTTGGACGCGGCGACTATGACGCCTCGGAATGGGCGGACGCGCTGACGGCCGCGCGCGAGCGCGCCAACAAGCGCACGGCGAAATATCTGCTCGGCATGCCGCTGTTGGCCGACTGGCTGGAGGAAGGGCTGGAAGCGATCGGTGCGTAACACCGCGGTCACTGTTTGTGATCGGCCCATGCCCTCGTTCAGGCAACTTCCGCATTCCCCCGCCGTTAAGGGCGAATGGCGGTGGTGATCTCTCCTACATCGATCAGAATGGCCGGATTGATCAGATTGGCGCTGCCTTTGGCGGCGGCGATGCTGTCCGCAGGAGCGGCCCTGGCCCAAGCTCCGGAACTGCCCGATAAGGTGCCCGTCCCGGAGCTCAATCAGTCGCAATCAGCGCAAGAAGCCGCGCCTGCCGACGTGCCGATCCCCGAGCCGCGCCCTGGGGATGCGCCAAAGCCTGATCAACCGGCGACCGACAAAATGGACCAGCAGAAGTCGGACCAGCATCAGCAAGCCCGGCCGCAGCCGCCGGCAGTCGCTCCGACGCCGACCGAAAACCCCGCCGAGGCAAAACCACCGGCCGCCGCGCCAAAACCACCGGATAAGCCGGCGCAGGCGCCGGAGAGAAAAATTCCTCCCGACCCGCGCTCGGCCGCTATGCCGCAGGAGAAAATGCCGGACGAGGAACTGGCCTGCCGCAGGCGGCTGAAGTCGATGGGCGTCGACTTCGAGGAACGCAAAGCCGAGCACGATGCGGCGGTCGGCTGCTCTGTCCCCTATCCGATCGCACTGAAGACGCTGGGCAAGTCATTGGATATCAACCCCGAATCCGAGTTGAACTGCCGGATGGCCGAGGCCGCCGCGCGCTTCGCCGCCGATATCGTCCAGCCGGCGGCCAAGGCCGAGCTCGGCGCCGAACTCAAGTCGGTCGGCCAGGCATCCGCCTTCGTCTGCCGCCACCGCAATGGCGGCGGGAAATTGTCGGAGCACGCCTTCGGCAACGCGCTCGACATCGCCAGCTTCACGCTTTCGGACGGCAGGAGGATCGACATCCGCCCGGCGCCGCCGGAAAAGGAGGCGAAATTCCTGAACGCAATACGCAAGGCAGCCTGCGGACCGTTCAAGACCGTGCTTGGCCCGGGCAGCGATGCCGATCATTCGCTGCATCTCCATCTCGATCTTGCACCGCGCCGCAACGGCGGCACCTTCTGCCAGTGATATGGTTGCGGACCGACGCGCCGCAATTTGGCCGCAGCCGTAAACGCAGCCGCTGATTTTTCCTTTACTGTTGGCGGGTAAGCTCCGTTTCATCTGATCATGACCCCGAAAAGTGGGATCCGGTTTTCGGAGAAAGATCATGATCAAACGATGACATGGAGCCTGATCGGCTCGGGGACCGGGAACCTGCCAATGGCCGGGATATTTCGCGCCGCGTCTGTAGCCGTGCGGCAAGTGAGACGCGCGCGCATGATTGCCGGCGGGCTTGCCATCGCAGCGGTCTCGGCCTGCACCACCGGCAGCGTGCTTTCCCTGGAACCGGCCGTCGATGTCGGCAGCCAGACATCAGCTGTCCCAGAATACGCTGGCCAGAAATACGCTGGAATGCAGCGCCTCGTCCCGTCCAACCCCTACATGACCGCCGCCTATCCGCGCATGGACGAGCCGATGGCGCCGACCGAACAGATGCCGGCCAGCGAGGTCGAGTGCCGCAGGGATTTGAAGCGCCTGGGCGTCGTCTACAGCGACCTTGCGCCGATCCGCGAAGGCCAGTGCGGCATCGACTACCCGGTCAAGATCTCGGCCATCGGCCGCATCGGGATGAAGCCGGCCGCGACGCTGACCTGCGACATGGCCGCCACCTTCGCCGGCTGGGCCAGGAATGAACTGATCCCGTCCGCCCGCTGGCGTTATTTCTCCGGCGTCAGGACCATTCGCCAGGGCTCGAGCTATTCCTGCCGCAGGATCGCCGGCGAAGGCACGCTGTCGGAGCACGGCAAGGGCAACGCGCTCGACGTCATGAGCATCGAGCTTAGCAATGGCAAGGAGATCGACGTGCGCAAGCCCGGCCTGTTCGCCTTCCGCACCCGCGGCTTCCTCAACACTGTGCGCGCCGACGGCTGCCAGTATTTCACCACCGTGCTCGGTCCCGGCTACAATTACGACCACCGCAACCATTTCCATTTCGACATCAAGAACCGCAAGAACGGCTACCGCGCCTGCCGCTGAGCCCGAGCGCGTGCCCACTGCCCAAGGTGTGCGCCGCCGCGTAGAATGACGTCACATAAGGTGATGTCATATCACCACGGTGGTGTCGCATGAGCCGACGAAGCCTTCGACGACGCGCAACGATCTGGCTGGTGGCGTTCTGTGCCGGCTATCTCGTGCTCGCCTATTTCGCCGCGCCGGAATTCTGGACCCTGCGCGACCGCAATTTCCGCACGCAGCGCTTCGAGATGGTGACGCACACGCCGCAAGGCATCGCGGGCGATCCGATCAATGTCGGCCTCGTCGGCACCAAAAAAGAGCTGGTCCACGCCTTCGCCGTCGCCGGATGGGACACCGCCGACGCTCTCACGCTGGAGACGGCGATCGAGATCGGCGAAAGCGTGCTGTTCGATCGGCCCTATCCCGACGCGCCGGTCAGCCGGCTGTTGTTCGAAGGCCGTGCACAGGATCTGGCCTTCGAGAAGCCGGTCGGCGACAGTGCCGACCGGCGCCATCACGTCCGCTTCTGGCAGACCGATGCGACTGGAGACGATGGCCGGCCGCTCTGGCTGGGTGCGGCAAGCTACGATCGCGGCGTCGGCCTCAGCCACGACACCGGCCAGATCACCCACCATATCGGTCCCGACATCGACGCCGAGCGCGACTTCCTGATCCGCGACCTGTCTGCCGCTGGCATGCTGATCTCGACCAGCGAGATATCGGGCATCGGTGCGACAAAGACCGGGCGCAATGGCGGCGGCGATCCCTATTTCACCGATGGCAAGGCGGTGGTTGGCCTGCTGCGGCAGCTGCCGTAGGCACAAGACGAAGAGACGGTCCTGTCGGACTGTCTCCTCGAAGACGTCGTCATGCACGCCATCTGGCCGGTGACGCGCAGCCTGACGCCAAAAGTCCGTGTCGTCGTCGACGCCCTGATCGAGCATTTTTCGTCGCCGCCATGGGATGCCGCATGAGATGGTTGCGCCCGCCGGCATGAAAAATGACGGCCGTCTATTTTCGAAGACCGCGCCGCAATGCTATTGACCGCGCATGCTTTACGCTGAAATCGCTATCGTGGTCGTCCTCATCTGCGTGAACGGCCTTTTGGCAATGTCCGAGCTTGCCATCGTCTCGTCACGGCCGGCCCGCCTCAAGGCGATGATCGACCGCAACGTCACCGGCGCCGGACGCGCCTTGGCGCTCGGCTCCAATCCAGGCAAATTCCTGTCGTCGGTGCAGATCGGCATCACCCTGGTCGGTGTTTTGTCCGGCGCCTTTTCCGGCGCCACGCTCGGCGAGCGGCTGTCCGTGTTCCTGGCATCGACCGGCATCCGCGAAAGCCTTGCCGACCCGATCGGAGTCGGCATTGTCGTCGCCCTCATCACCTACTTCTCGCTGATCATCGGCGAACTGGTACCCAAGCAGATCGCGCTGCGCGATCCCGAACGCGTCGCCGCCAGGGTTGCTCCGGCGATGACCATCCTCGCCACCGTTTCGGCGCCGCTGGTGTTCCTGCTCGACATCTCCGGCCGCGCCATGCTGTGGCTGCTCGGCCAGCGCGGTGAAAGCGAGGAGAAGGTCACCGACGAGGAGATCAAGATGCTGGTCGCCGAGGCCGAGCATCACGGCACCATCGAATCGGACGAGCGGCGCATGATCGCCGGCGTCATGCGGCTCGGCGACCGCGCCGTCCGCGCGGTGATGACGCCGCGCACCGAGGTCGACTGGATCAACCTGCAGTCCGACGACGCGGCGACCCGCAAGCTCTTGATGGAGACCCAGCATTCGCGCCTGCCAGCCGGCGATGGCGGCGTCGACGCCATGATCGGCGTCGTCCAGACCCGCGACGTGTTGGCCGCGATGCTCGGCGGTCGCGCGCTCGACCCGCGCCGGCATGTGCGCACCGCTCCCATCGTCCATGACCAGGCCGACGCGCTGGATGTCCTTTCGACGCTCAAGGAATCCAACGTGCCGATGGCACTGGTCCATGACGAATACGGCCATTTCGAAGGCATCGTCACCCCGGCTGACATACTGGAAGCCATCACCGGCGTGTTCCGGGCGGACCTCGACGCCGGCGACGAGGAAAACGCCGTCAAGCGTGACGACGGCTCATGGCTGCTCGCCGGCTACATGCAGGCCGACGAGATGGCGGACGTGCTCGGCATCGACCTGCCCGAGAACCGCGACTACGAGACTGTCGCCGGTTACGTGCTGGCACATCTGCACCATCTGCCGACGACCGGCGAATGCGTCGATGCGCAGGGCTGGCGCTTCGAGGTCGTCGACCTCGACGGCCGCCGCATCGACAAGCTCATCGCCACTCGCCTGCCCGGCGGCCATCGCGAAATCGTACGGTAGCAGTCAACGCGATGGGTAGGCAAAGTCGGTCCTGGATCGCGGAAGGGCATGGTGGATTCTGATCGGATCGACAAGCTGATCGCAGCGGTGCCGCCCGCCTTGGCGCTTCGCGCCGGGCTGGACCTTGGCATCTTCACCCGGCTCGGTGGCAGCGCGATGACTGCCTATAGCCTTGGGGTCGCGCTCAAAATCGAGCCCGATCGTCTGTCGCGGCTCCTCTACGCGCTTGCCAGCATCGGTCTCCTCGAAGTCAAGCATGGTCAATTTCGCAACGGAGCCGAAGCGGCGGCCTTCCTCGACGCGTCCAAGCCGGCCTATCGCGGCGGCGATCATGCGCTCCTGCGCGAGCTCTGGGGAGCCGACCTTCTGACCGCAGAGTCGCTGCGACAGAACCGGCCGGCTGCGCTGCACGACTTTTCCGAAGCCGGGCCCGAGGCCGCGGCGGCCTTCAGCCGCATGCTCGCACCGGGCGGGGTAATTTTCGGCCGATATATGGCCCAGGAGATGGACCTCTCGGCGATCGGCTCGGTCATCGACATCGGCGGCGGCCCCGGGACCATTCTCGTCGGACTTCGCGAGCGGCGTCCGCAGATTGCGGCGACGCTGATGGAACTCCCAACGGTCGCAGCGGTCGCGAAAGATATCCTGTCAGAATACGGTGCCGACGACGTGATTGTCGAAGAGGGGGACATAATCGTCGCGCCATCGATCGGTCGGCACGATCTGGCGATCCTGAAGGCCGTCGTCCAGGTCCTTCCGCCGGACCAGGCGCGCAGTTCGATCCTGAACGCGGCGCGTTGCCTCACACCCGGAGGCGAGATCGCAATTGCGGGGTGGGGTGTCGTCGATGACGACCGCCTCGGCCCGCCTGAGGGTGTGTTTCTGAATCTCACCTTCTTGAACCTCTATCGCCACGGCGAATCGTACACTGAAGGTCAGTATCGCGCGTGGATGACCGAGGCTGGATTCCGGGATATCTCCAGGTCGCGCCTGCCGGACGGCTCCACCTTGTTTCGTGCGCGCCTCACGGGCTGATCGTGGCTGAACGGCCAAGCGCAATCTGCGTTCGCTCAATAAAGTCAGTCATCAACGCGGCTGCCGCCTCGGCGTGGGTTTCGAGCAGGAAGTGGCCGCCGTCGAAGATGTGCGCTTCCATACGTGGAAGGTCTTGCATCCACGACAGTGTTTCGGCGATGTCGAAGAACGGGTCGTGGCGGCCCCACAGCATGAGCGCCGGCGGCTGCCGCGTTTCGATATAGTCGGCGATGAGACTGAAGCGAGCGGCATGGTTGGCGTAGTCGGCGAGGAGCGCGCGTTGTGTCTCCATGCCGCCGGGCTGATTCATCACCCTCCAGTCCTCGATCCAGGGTTCGCCTTTGATCCGGGCGGCGACATCCTCCGGCAAGCCGCCCAAATATTGCTCGCGGGTGCCTTCCAAAGTCAAAAACGCGGTAGCCTCCCTTTCGTTCTCTTCTGTGGGGTTTGACCAGAACTCGAATGTCGCTTGCCATTGCGGTCCGAACCCTGTGCGGTGTGCGTTGGCGCTCTGAATGATGAGGCCGCAGACGAGGTCGGGGAATTGCATGGCGACCTGGAGACCTGCAGCCGCGCCCCAATCGTGCAGGTAGATGAAGCGCCGATCGATCGCGAGATGAGTTAAGAGCTCCTGGATTGCGCCGCTGAACGTTTCGAACGACGGCGCGGGCAACGGCGCCGATTGGCCGTAGCCAGGCAAGTCGGGGGCGATGACGAAGGCGACCCGCGAAAGGCCGGGAATGATGCCCTGGAAAGTACGCGACGAGCTCGGGAATCCGTGCAGGAGCAGCAGCGCGGGATTGGACGCATCACCCGCGGTGATGAAGCAAAGCTCGGTCCCGCCGGACAGGCGCAGCCGCTGTTGCGTGGGGGATGTCATGCCTGCACTCCTCGCACTGGTCCGGGATGGGCTGGGCGCCGGTGTATCTTCTGTGTTCGCTTGATGAATTCGATCGTCAGGCAGAGTGCTGGTTCGGCGTGCGTCTCAAGCAGGAAGTGCCCGCCGTCGAAAACATGCGCTTCCATCCGCGGCAGATCCTGCATCCAGGACAGCGTTTCGGCGATATCGAAATAGGGGTCGTGACGGCCCCACAGCATGAGCGCCGGCGGTTGCCATTGCTTCAAATAGGCGGCGATCGTATCGAAACGCGCGGCATGGCTTTTGTAGTCGCCGATGAGCGCGCGGTGGGTCTCCATGCGGCCGGGAAGGTTCATCACCCTCCAGTCCTCGACCCAGGGGTCGCCCCTGATCGTGGCGGCGACATCCTCCGGCAGGCCGCCGGTATATTGCTCGCGCGTGAATTCGAAGGTCAGGTCGGGGGTCGCGGCCGCTTCGTTCTCTTTTGTCGGTTCTGACCAGAATTTCAACACGGCGTCCCAGACGGGACCGAAGCCGGTTCGATGCGCGTTTGCGTTCTGGATGATGAGACCCGAAACCAGCTCGGGCGCTTGCGTGGCGATCTGCAGACCCACGGCGGCGCCCCAGTCATGAATGTGGATGAAGCGGCGCCCGATCGCGAGGTGGGTCAGCAGTTCGGAAATCGCCTCGCTGATCGCGGCGAAGGAGGGTATCGGCGGGACATCGGACTGGCCATGGCCCGGGAGGTCGGGCGCGATCACATAGGCTGCGCCCGCCAATCCGGGAATCACATCGCGGAATGCATTTGCGGAGCTGGGAAACCCATGCAGGAGGAGCAAAGCCGGGTTGGATGGATCGCCCGCAGTGACGTAGGCAAGCTCGGTTCCGCCGGAGAGACGCATTTGGCGTGGGGCAGGCAGTCTCATGTTCAGGATTCCCTTTTTGCCGTCCGGAATAGAGTTAAGTCCAAACGAGTGGCGCGAGTTCCGCACGTCGCCGACAGCGTTGGTCGGCGAGACGCGGGGGTATTGCGGCCGAAAACCTTCCCTGCAAGTGGCTGGAAGCCCGTGATCCGTTTCGGCCGTCGCTACTCGGCCGAGGATCAGCGGCCGGCTGGTGTTGCGACAACGCGCTCTATCGCCGTCGCCAGGAAGGTCGTGCCGCGCCGGTGCTCGCTGCTGTCCTGGCGCATGAACAGGCCGTTGGCGATTCCCTCATACATACCGAGCAATGCATCTGCCACCTCGCCCGGCACGCCTTCCTCGGCAAGCAGCGCGGCACGCTCCTCCGGCGCAACAAGCACAGGCGTCACCGGCCGGCCGAGAACGTCCGCGAAGGCCGATGCCACGTCGCCGGCGCTCCAGTCTTCCGGTCCGCCCAGCTCCACGACCCGCTTTCCGGTCCACTCCTCGCACAGCACGGTCGCTGCCGCGCGCCCGACATCGATCGTGCTCACCATCGGGATTTTCTGCGACGGCTCGATAAAGGTCGGCAGTATGCTTTGCGACAGGACCGGTTGCGCCACCTCGCTCCAGGTTTCGACAAAATACCCCGACCGCAGGAAGGCGGTGGCCGGCGCCACGCCGTCGAGCAGCGCCTCGAAGCGGTTGAGGGTGGCGATGACGCCGGTGCGGGAGGCATGCTGCGCGCCAATGGACGACAGGACGACGGCCTTTGGCAGACCCGCACGCCGTGCCGCATCGGCAAGCGCGGCGCCGATTTCTTCCGTGCGCTGATAGGGATCACCGCTCACCGGCGGCGGGTTGAGCAGGAACGCGGCCCGCGCGCCGGTCAGGGCAGCGGCCATGGCGCCGACGTCCTCCATGCTTGCGACGGCTACCTCCGCGCCGAGGGCTGTCCATTTTTCGCCCCGTTCCTTGCGACGCAGCACGACCCGCACGGCTTCGCCGCCTGCGATCAGGGCGCGCGCGACCTCGCCGCCGGCCCGTCCGTTTGCTCCAAGCACGACATACATCACTTCTTCTCCTTCTGCTCGCCTGACCTTTATCCGGCCTGACCTTTCATCTCGATTGACCTTCATCTCGCTTGACGGGGGAACGATAGGCGCAGGCATTTCATGCGTCCAATGCATGGTGTATATAGTCGTCATGCGCGAAGTGGATTTACGCCGGATCGACCTGAACCTGCTGGTGGCGCTCGAAGCGCTGCTGGACGAGAAGAACGTCACCCGTGCCGCAAGCCGGCTCGGCATGAGCCAGCCCGCCGCGAGCCGAGCGCTCGGTCGATTGCGCGCGCTGTTTTCGGATGCGCTGCTGGTCGATGGACCGGGCGGCTACGTCCTCAGCGCCCGTGCGGAAGAGGTGCGCCCGGTGCTGCGCGGCATCTTGGCGGGTGTGCGAGAGATGGTCGAGGCCAACGCGTTCGATCCCGCCACCGCCACCGGCCGGATCCGGCTGCTGATGCCCGATCTCCAGGCCGCCGTGCTGGCGCCGCATCTGCTCGCCCGCCTTGGACGCGAGGCGCCGTCCCTCGATCTCGATATCGTCGCGCTGGGCACGGACGCAGTCGAAGCGCTGCAGCAGGGTATCGCGGATGCGATGGTGGCGCTGGTCGACGAAGCCCCGGCCGGCATCCGTCGGCGCGGCCTCTATGACGAGACGCTCGTGACGCTGATGCGCGCGGAGCACCCGGCGCTCGCCCGAAAGCTGACGCTCGAGCGTTTCCTGGCGCTTGAGCATATCGTGGTGAGCGTCACCGGCGTCGGGCCTGCGCCTGTCGACGAGGTGCTTGCCCGCATCGGGCGAACGCGGCGGGTGAAGCTGCGCGTGCCGAATTTCTTCGCGGCGCTCGAGATCGCCGCCCGCTCCGACCTCATCATGACGCTGCCTTCGAGCCTGGCGCGAGCGGCCGCCAACATGAAGCGCTTCGTATCGTTGCCGCCGCCCCTCGATCTTGGCAGCTTCACGATGAGCCTTGTCTGGCACGCGCGCCAGCAGGACGCGCCCAGGCACATATGGTTGAGACGTGCCATTGTCGCGGCGGCGGCGGACATGTCGTCGGCGATCGACGTTGGAAACTGAGGCCGCAAGGCGGCTCTCTGGAGCACAACGCCTCGAGCCGACCCGCGTTCAGGAAAGATGCTCTAGAAGGATCTCAACCGAAGCCCAGGTTCGGCGCTTGCGTTTCCGCCTGCTCGGGTGCCTTTAGTCACGGTCGGCCCCCTCCGCCTGCCAGAGCTGGATCGGGTTGCCCTCCGGATCTGCAAGCCGGGCGAACCAACCATTAGGGTAATGTTCGGTGTCGACCTCAACCGCAATTCCGGCTGCCGTGAGCTGTGCGACCATGGCCTGGAGGTCGCGCACGCGGAAATTGATCATCCACGGCTGGTCGGCGCGACCGAAATAGTCACTATCCGCAGCAAACGGTGCGAAGACGGTTGCGCCCTGCTGTTGCTCCCACGAGCGTTGATCGTAGCTTTCTGGCGGCAGCGCCACGCCGAGATGGTCGGCATACCATCGAGCGAGCGCATAGGGCTCCTTCGCTCTGAAGAAGAAGCCACCGATGCCGAGCACCTTTTCCATTGTATCTCCTTACCGACTCGATCGCGGTGATGACCGGCCCAATCCATATACGAGATGTCAGGCGCTGCAGGGCTTCTTGGTTCAAAACGACTGACAATGCCGCTCTTTGGAGTCCTGAAGGCGCCTGTCTGCACTGTGCAACCGCTCGTGTTTGTTGGCGAACCATTCTGGAGGTCGCGGTGCGGACCAAGCAGACATCAGCTCGGCGCGGAATTTAGCTGTCTCCAGTGGTGATTTGACCCACGTTCGACTGTAGCGGAGATGACCGCCATTGGAAGGTCAGCAATCACACCAATGGCAGGAAGATGTCGGTGATGGCTTCGTGCTCGGCAACCATCGGAACAAAACTCACCCGCTGACAGTAGAGGGGAAAATCCCGAAGGGCCTCACCGCTTGCCGGCAACCAGTCGCGATACAAAAATTCGATCGCCGGCTCGACATTTTCTGCGCCGATTGCGCGAAGCACGGCACATCGTCCGGCCGGAAGAACACCGGCTTCCACGCCCTGGTCGTTCATCTCGATTTTCCGATCGGTCGCTGCACAGATGTCGAGGCGAAATTCGTCCGGCGGCGTTATGTCGGAATCCGAATGAAACACAGTGTAGGTTGCACTGGACGCCGCGCTCAAACCTGCAGCCCTTCGCCAGCCGATGAATTTCTGGATAGTCTCGGCGACCAGGGCCGGATTGCCTCGGTGCTGCAGGACGGCAACGGGTGTTTCCGGCACGTCGATGATGTTGACGTCAGCCAATGAATACGCCGTTTTCATGAGCTTGCTCCTCGCGTTGGTCAATGGCCACAGGCTGGCAAACCACACCTCCCAGTCGGGCGTGTCCCGAAATGCGGAAGGCAATTGCCCAAAGCTTTTCCGAAACGCGCGGGCGAAGGCGTCGGGCGCATCGTAACCGACGTCCAGCGCGGTTTCGGTCACGCTCGCCTCGTCCTTGAAGGCAAGCACCTGTCCCGCCCGTTTCATGCGAACGAGTTGGACGTAGCGATGCACTGATATGCCGAAATATCCTCTGAATTGGCGGTGGAAATGGTACTTGGACAAGGCCGCAACGGCACTAAGCGTGTCCAGGCCAAGATCATCGTCAAGATGCCGGTCGATGTAGCTCAACACCCGTTTCATGCGCGTGGTAGGGATCTTGCCGCGTCGTCATCATGCTCTCCTGTGTGAGAGCAATCTGCCAGCTTGCGAGACAGCGCGCTCGACTGTTCTTGCTGAACACCCCTGTTCACTTCGATGCGAAGCCGTTGGCGGTGGAGCACTGCTAACCGGGTTCAGACCGGCAGGCGGAACTGTTTGCGCAAGCTCTTGTCGAACATCTCTGCGGGGGCAAAGCGGCGCAGAATGCTGACCTGGCGCGCTGCCTTGCCGGCGGTATAGCGACGCCGCGGGCGGACATCGGTCGCCGCCTTGACCACCACATCCGCCACCACTTCCGGCGGATCGGCTTTGGGCATCACATCGCCCAGCAGCGCCTTGAGCCCGGCGCGCGCCCGATCGTATTCTTTCAACACCGAATCCGGCTCGATCCCGTTCTGGTCGAAGACGGTACGCACGAATGCCGGCTCGATGACCGAGACGCGAATATCGAAAGCACGAACCTCGTGATCGAGCGATTCCGAATAGCCTTCAAGCGCGTGCTTGACCGCAGAGTAATGAGCTGAGTATGGCGCCGGTACCAATCCCAGAATCGAGCCAATATTGATGATGCGCCCTTCGCCGCGCTGCCGCATCGACGGCAACACCGCATTGATCATGCGGATGACGCCGAACAGATTGACGTCGAACAGGGCCTGCACCTGTGCGACCGAGGATTCCTCGGCACCGCCAAGCAAACCGACGCCGGCATTGTTGACAAGGAGATCGATCCGCCCGGTCTGCGCCAGCACGGTTGAAACGAGGGCGCTGACAGAAGCGCCATCGGTCACGTCGCAAACCAGCATGGTCACTCCGTCCGGGCCTTTGCCGACAGGGCGGCGACTTGTCCCGAAGACGGTGAATCCTGCCCGCGCAAGCGCCTCGGCGCTGGCGTGGCCGATCCCCGAGGACGCTCCGGTCACAACAGCGGTTTTTTCGGAATTCGCATTCATTTCGTGCTCCAAATCGTGATGGCCAGACTTTTCTCGCCGGTTGAATTATGGTCATAATAGCATATTATGATCATAATGCAATGCCGAAAGGGAATGGCAGTCATGCGCTACGAAAAGGGGCCGAAAGAACGCGTCGCGCGGCCGGATCATGGAAGTTGCTGACCCAGCTGCGTCAGACGAAACGGCGTCCTGACGTGCAGGGAGCGGGCTGTCTGCCAGGGGTAGCTTTGCCGTGGATTGCAGGGCGAGCGATCAGCCCGCCGGCTGGCCGCCGGTCGTCGAAGGGATGCGGGCGACGACCTTGATCTCGAAGTCGAAGCCGGCAAGCCAATTGACGCCCACTGCCGTCCAGTTCGGATAGGGCGGTCCGCCGATCTCATCCGCTCGGACGGCCAGCACCGTTTCGATCTGTTGGTCCGGGTTGGTGTGGAAGGTGGTGACGTCGACAACGTCGTCGAAGCTGCACCCCGCGGCGGCCAGGACCGCGCGCAGATTGGCAAAGGCCCGCCGAACCTGATCCTCGAATGCGGGCTCGGGCGAGCCGTCCTCACGGCTGCCGACCTGACCCGAGACGAAGAGAAGATCGCCGGAGCGAATGGCCGCGGAATATTGATGGATATCGTATAACGCGTGGCGTTTGGCCGGATAGATGGCGTCACGTGCAGGCATTTCGTATTTCCTTTCTGTCTTGATGACGGGAGCGGACCGCCCGGAGCCGCCGAGTTGATACAGGCAGGAGATAGGGCAATCGCATTACGCGCATTAGCCGTTGAAATCGGCATGAGCTGATGCAAAATTACCATCAATGTCCCGCCCGTCCCTCAACGATCTCACCGCCTTCGTCGCCGTTGCCACGCACCGCAGCTTCCGCCGCGCAGCCGACGAGATCGGCACGGCGCCTTCCACATTGAGCCACGCCATGCGTGCACTCGAGGAGCGCATGGGCGTGCGCCTGCTCAACCGCACCACACGCAGCGTCTCGCCGACGGAAGCCGGTTTCCGGTTGCTCGATCGCCTTCAGCCGGCGCTCGCCTCGCTGGACGAGGCGCTCGACAGCGTCGCCGGGTTCCGCGGCAATGTCGCGGGCACCGTCCGCATCAACGCACCGCGATTGGTGGCCGGGCTTCTCGTTCGCGGGGTTCTTCCGCGGATGGCGGAGCGCCATCCGGCCGTGAGCGTGGACATCGTCGTCGAGGGGCGGCTCATCGACATCGTGTCCAGCGGCTTCGATGCCGGCGTGCGCCTCCTCGGATCGGTCCCCCAGGACATGATCGCCGTGCCGCTTGCACGCCGGTTGAGGTTCATCTGTGTCGCGTCGCCCGCCTACCTCGATCGCTTCGGCGACCCGGGAACCCCCGAGGAATTGCAACGCCACCATTGCATCGGCCACCGCATGCCCAGCGGCAAGCTTTACCGATGGGAGTTCGAACGCGCCGGCCAGGAACTCGTGATCGAGGCAAACGGCCCCGTCGTCCTCGACGACGAAGAACTGATGGTCGAAGCCGCAATTGAGGATCTGGGGGTCGCCTACGTGGCCGATTGGGCCGCCGAAGCGGCCTTGTCCGATGGCCGCCTGCGCAAGGTCCTGACCGCGTGGATGCCCGCTCCGGAAGAAGTTGCGGTCTACTACCCCGGGCATCGAGCCGTGCCGCCCGCACTGCGGGCCTTTCTCGACGTCGTCAAAGACCTGCGGAAGAAAGAACCTTAGCGACGAGCAGCCGCGCCATGACCGGTCGTTGGCCCGGGGGAGTGCTCAGTTCGTTGCTATTGCGCCAACGCATCAGTGTTCTGCCTCAGTGCGGACGAATCCTGCATTGGGCCGACGACCAGTTCGATCGGTCGGGCTGAAGCAGGCGATGACGCAAGTGGGGCCGAGGGGGACCGGCAGCTTGTAGTTTGATATGTAGGTGAGCAGACATACAGCTCGGCGCAGGAATCCCCCATCTTTTGCTATCAGATAGCCGACATTCGCGACAACCTGCGCTGATGTTCCGTTGCGGACTTCCCATATCGCACGAAAGAGCCGGACTTGATCGGAACTCTATCGTCGAGCAGATCAGCCACACGACGTAGTCTGCCAAACACCGACATTGCGCCGTCGCCTCGGTATGGGAACGCGCGAGCCGAGAAAATTCGGTAGTCGCGCAGCCGCCATCATGCAGACCTATTAGATTTAGGACCTAGAGGATCGATCCGTAGCATATTCTGCCCACCAAGAGATAACGGGATGGATAAAGTATGCAAAGGTTCGAGGCAAAGGAATGCATATGGACGATCCGCTTAGATCCATGAATCGGCCCGGTCTTGGACGTGCAACGATGGGCTACCAGCCGGCCGAGAATGATTTGTTGAGCGAGGTGCTGCGCGACCTGCGCCTTGCCCATGCGAGATATGGCCGCAGCGAATTAACGGCGCCCTGGGGCATCGCCGTGCCGTTCAGGGAGGGCGTACGATTTCATGCGATGCTCGAGGGTCAGTGCTGGATACAAGCCAAGAGCTTGCCACCGCTGCTGCTGGAATGTGGCGATGTGCTTCTTCTTCCCCACGGAACAGAGCACACCATGTCCGACCGGCCCAAAGGGAGAGCCTTGCCACTGGACGATATCAAACCGGCGTTGATCGGGAATGGAACCTACGAATTGAAGTCTGGCGGCGGCGGTCCGCGATCGCTGATCGCATGCTGTACGATCGGCTTTGAGGGGCCGACGGCAAATCCGCTCCTGGAACTGCTGCCTCCGGTGATGCATATCCGCTATGCAGAGCACAGCGATACTGTCCTGCCAAACCTCCTTTCTATGATGGCGCGGGAGGCTGATGGGCAAAGAATCGGATCGGCAACGGTAATGGCGCGCCTTGCTGATATTATCATGACGCAAGTAATCAGATCCTGGGTCGAGACGTGTTCCGACAATCTGACTGGTTGGCTGGCGGCCGTGCGGGATCCGCAAATCGGGTCTGCGCTTGCAAGAATCCATCGCTCCCCCGGCGAAGACTGGCCAGTCGATCGCCTGGCGGCATTGTCTGGGCTGTCGCGATCGAGGTTTTCGCAGCGATTCAAGGGTCTGTTGTCGGTATCTCCCGCCCGCTATCTCCTGCAATGGAGGCTTAGGCTGGCCGAATCCTGGTTGCGGAACGGATATATGTCGCTGTCACAGGTCGCGTCTGAGTTGGGATATGAGTCCGATGCATCCTTCAGCAGGGCATTCAAACGCTTCATAGGCGTCTCGCCAGGCGCGGTCCGAGATTCCGGGCGCGGGTGAGCAAAACAGAGACGGGATCGGTCCTGCATATCGCCTGATGCGATCCACGGCTAATGTAATCAGTGCGACAAACGGTCAGACATTCAAGCGTTTCTGCCATAGCGGCGCCGCGCCAGGATCTGCAAATTCTCAAATGCCGTAACCACTTCGACCGATTCGCGAGTCAAAGCAGCGACTGCATCGCGGCGGATTATCGAAGGAGCAATAGCCGGGATTTCGCATGCGCCATGAACGCATGACGTGTGAATGCAGAATACCTCCTAGGCCGCTACCAGAAGGAGACTCATATGGCGTTGGTGTTGCCTGATCTTCCCCCACCAGCCACTGGCGAACACACGCCCTATTGCATTATCGCCAAGCATCGCGCCGCTCCTGGTCAAGGCGAAGCGCTCGTTACCCGGATGCTTGAGGATCTCGAAGCGACGAGATCAGAAACGGGCTGTCTACAATTCCACATCCATCGTGATCGATCCGACCCCGATCTCATCGTCATCTACGAAGTCTGGCGCAGTGTCGATGCAGTCAAGAGCCACTTCAGCGAAGCCTATGTCCAGAGGTTCGTCGTAGATGGTGGTGAGCTCGAACCGGGCGACATGGAGACGCAGTGGCTTGAGATGCTGAGCCCATATGCCAGCGGCAGAGATCCGCGATGACCGGTGACGAGCAGTCTCTTCTGAATCAGCGAGTCGTGATCGTTGGCGGGACAAGCGGCATGGGCATGGGGGCGGCTCTTGCGGCCTCGCGCGCAGGCGCCGAGGTCATCGCGCTCGGGCGGCGGCCGCCGGCGAAATTGGCTGCAGCACAAAGCGCCCACGGTTCAATCACCTTCCAGTCGCTGGACATGACCGACGATGCGGCGGTCGAGCAAGTATTCGAAACGCTGGGGGCGCTCGACCACCTTCTCATCACCGCAACTCCACCAAGTCCTGGAGGAACCTTCCTCTCCCAAACGCTGGCCGACGCGCAGCCCGTTCTGTATGGCAAGCTCCTGGGCAGTTGGTCTTGCGCGCGGCACGCGGCGCCAAGATGCGGAAAGGCGGTTCGATCACATTCACTACTGGAGGCTTGGTGACCAAGCCTCGCATGGGCGCTTCGATGATGATGGTCGCGTTCGCTGGTCTGGAGGCGCTGACACGAGCCCTTGCGCTCGAACTCGGTCCGATCCGCGTCAACACAATCCGTCCAGGCGTCATAGACAGCGAAATGTGGGCCGGCATGCCGCAAACCAAGCGGGAGGCGTTTTTCGCGCTGGTGCGCGAGAGTTTCCCAGCAGGTCGCGTTGGAAAAGTCGACGATATCGGCAAGGCCGCACTTTTCCTGATGACTAATGATTTCGTGACCGGCGCTATTCTAGAAGTTTCAGGAGGTGAAACGCTGGTCAGCATCGAATGATCTAACAGATAGACCCTCAAGGGTTAAGAGATCAGTATCCATCCGGTTCACGCGGAAAGTTCACAACGGTGACCCTCAACCAAGCGCGTTACAGCAATTTCCAATAAACAATGGACCGCAGATGAAAAGAATCATTGAGACACTACACGTTGCCCTAATTGTCGTTGCGTTCGCCCTCCCCGTTCCTTCCGGCGCATTGGCTCAAGATGGCTCGGCCGCGGCCGCGCCCCCGACGCAGTCCGAGTTACCCAAATGGCTTAGTCGCGGCTTGCCGGGTCAGGCGCATGAGGTTCTGGCGCCACTAGTTGGCACCTGGCGGGTCCAGTTGAGCTTCTACGGCACGCTCGGCCGCAGCCCCGATCAGCCGCCGCTCGTGACGGACGACCTCATTAGCCGTCGGCAGTGGTTGGCAGGCGGCCGTTACATCGAAGACACGATGGAGGGGACGCTGGATGGAGCGCCGATCTGGCGCAAAGGCTGGCTCGGCTATAGTATCATGGACGACCGATACGAGTGGATTACGATCGATCCTGTCAACACAACCATGATGTACTACGAAGGCATCCCTGGACCCGGAAATCAAAGGCCCATCAGCATGTCCGGGGCCTTCACCGACCAGGGTGTGGCTGGCGAAGACACGGTCGGCAAGTCGATCGGCATGCGCACAGTAATCAAAATCGAGAACAACGATCGCCATGTCTTTGAGCTCTATTTCACGCGTCCCGGACAGCAAGAGACGTTGGCCACACGCGGCCTCTATACACGGCTGAAAGAGTGAGCGTCCGCTCGAGGACGGCCCGGCGTCTCATTAGCTCGCTCGGTGCTTGGCAATGGCGCAACCGCGACCTCCAGCACTGTCTACTTTCAGGAAGCCGCAAAGCTGATCTTTACGGCCGACATGAGGCGCAAAGCAGCCCTGCCGCCGTCGCGTGTGAGACTCTGCTTCGGGTCACAAGCAGAACAGCGGCCCCCTACGGCTCGTCCCTCTCATCGCGCAAATTAGACACAACGCGGCGGTTCTGCGACCTGCAGGCGGTGTCGGGGCAGTCGCGGACGAGCCTGTCCTTGCCGTAGCCCTTGGCCCACATGCGGTTGCGGCCTATGCCGCCGGCGGCGAGGTAGTCCATCACCGCATCGGCGCGCTGCTGCGACAGCGCCGTTTCACTTGCGCCGGGATCGTCGGCGAAACCCTGCAGCTTGAGCAGCCAGCGCGGATGCTTTGCTAACCAGGCGATCTGGGTGTCGAGGGTGGCCTTGGCGACAGAATCGAGCGCGGCCGAACCTTGCATGAAATAGGTGCGGCGGCCGACATTGAGGATAAAATCCTCCTCGCTGCCCGGCTGCACGTTCTGGAAGCCGGCAACCTCGGTGTTGGTGATGTCGGGCGTGGAAGGGGCCAGCGTGTTGCTGGTCGAGCAGGATGCGGCCAGCACCAGCAGGCCGGCGGCGAGCAGCCGGCGCGTGTTTTCAATCATGCGGTTCATGAGGCGCCAGTCATTCGACAGGGGTGGAAGCGGGCGCCTGGTCGGCGATGTGCGGCAGGACCTGCACCGCGGTGCCGATCGGGCAGCGCTGGTAGAGGTCGATGATGTCTTCCGGGAACATGCGGATGCAGCCGCTGGAAGCATCGGTGCCGATGCTCCATGGCTCTAGCGTGCCATGCAGGCGGTAGCCGGTGTCGGCGCCGTTGCGGTGCAGATAGAGCGCGCGCGGCCCGAGCGGATTGTTGGACGCGCCGCCTGCGACCATGTGCGGTAGGTCCGGCTTGCGCTTACGCATTTCGGGGGGCGGGACCCATTGCGGCCACAGCGCGCGGCGGTCGATCGTCGCGCGGCCGTACCATTTGAAGCCGTCCTTGCCGACGCCGACGCCGTAGCGGATGGCGGTCTTGTTTTCCATGATGACATAGAGGAAGTGGTGGCGGGTATCGACCACGACGGTGCCGACCGGCTCGCTGCTGAAATACTTGACGATCTGGCGATGCCATCTCTTGTCGATCTTGGCGAAGTTGGTCTTGCGATAGACAAAATTGTTGTCGCTGGCGGTACCGGCGAAAAAGGATTTTGCCGCCGCGGCTTGAGCAATATTGCTGGTTGCACCCACCGCCACCAGCGCCAGGCCGCCGAGCACGACACCCCTGCGTGATAAAACCATCGGCAATATTCCCCCCCATACCAAAAGCTTGGCGGACCATAGTTGAGAATTACTTCGCCTCAAAGTGGAAAATTCTGCGTTGCTTCAGTCCGCCGTGTCCGGACATTCGGCAATTTGGCGGCGAGTGACCGAATTGTGACAATCTTGCCGAGGACGAACGTCTAACCTAAACCCCATCCAGGACCTTAACCAAATTGGCGCGACTGTTTGGGACCGAGCGTAGTTGCGACATTGCCCTATCCGGACGTGTGAGCAATGCCCACCAGCAGATTCAAAATCTTGCGGAAACCGTGCGCCTCATAGATGCCGATCCAAACCAGGGCGTTGCTACTGCCGCGGCCGCGCTGGGGCTGTCCTATTCTTCGCTCTATCGACTGTTCCGAAACCTCGTGGGCCTTTCACCAAAACGATACGCGGGCGTCATGCGCTATTATCGACTAGTTGGGGCTCTGCTGGCCGACGCGCCCGCCGGCGGACTGGCGCAATTGGCCGCCATACAAGGCTATTTCGATCAAGCCCATGCGAGCCGCGATTTCCGGCGTTATACAGGCATCGGGCAAGCCGAATTCCGGCGCCATTTAAACGGAATTGCCAAGTTGATGAACACTCTTTGAACATCTGCACAATCGCGTAGGCGCATGCAGCCTGTGTCGACGGCTCTGTCGCTCAGGATGCGCCAGCGGCGGCATGCTCACCACAGGAGATATAAAATGGCCGACATGACAACATCCCACACCGCGCTTCTCGCGGCCCTCACGACAGAGCATTTCGTGCAGCAATCGGCGATCAGCGCAACCATCAGCGAAATGGCGTCGCGAACGACCATCTACATCATGTCTCTATCGAGCGCTCTAGTGGCGACGGGCTTTGTCGCGCAGTCGCCTGAATTCCTTCAGCCGTTTCTCCTAGCCGTGCTGCCATCGCTCTTTTTGCTGGGTAGCTTCACCGTCTTAAGGTTGATCGATATAGCCGCCGAGAACATGCAGGCCCATATCGGCATCGCCCGGATCAGGGCCTACTACCGAACGCTGGGGGAGGATGCTGCTTTTCAGTTTTCTAAAGAGTTCGGCCGTTGGCCAGAAAACGACGCCGAACCGTCGCTGCGTGCCGGGCCGCTCCTGGCGCATCTGACCACAGCCGCGACGATGATCGCTTTCGTAAATGCCATTGTCGCGGCGGCGGGCGTGACCCTTCTAGCACTATATGTCGGATCAGCGTTGGCGCCTGCACTGTGCCTTGGTGCCGGCACGACAACCGGCTTGATGATACTATTCTATTGGTACCAACGCCTTCGAACGAAAGGCATGGTCCGTCTCGCCAAAGCTTATGGCCCTGAAAAGAGCGTTCTTTGAGCGGGAGGTCAATGCAGTCGGGGTGATACAGCGCATCCGGGCTTTGTCGCCTATCGCAGGCCACTTCAACTGGCCGGCAACACAATGACCGCTTTGAAAGCCGGGCCCGTCTATTGGCGAAGCGATGTGGTTGGTAGAGCCGACGGATAGTCGCCGGCTTCACATCACGTCTTTTGGCAAGAACGCCTAGCCCGAATTCATGTCGGGACGAACGCGTACCCGTAACTCCTAGCGCCAGGCCGCGCCTGACAGAAGACGCCATAAGAGAAGGTCACGGAGCCGACAACCTCGCCAGGCTTATCGAAGTCATAAGAAAAAGGGACTGAGAAAGCGGATGTGGAGCGTTCACGGGAACGCAGCGCCCCTTTCGGGGCGAACCAGTGGGCGGACACCTCCCAATCACGGAGGAGCGGCGATCTGAGCGGACCGGCAGCTTTTGTGCACTGGCGAGAGATTGCTCAACGGCCGGAGTTAGGCGCAAAGCTGTCATTCGTGGCCGACCGCTTTGATCTTCGGACTTGTCGATTGGTTGCACTGGCGCTTCCGTCGGACGAAGATTGACGGCGGGATGACGTCATCCTGCAGGGCGAGCTAACCAGCGGACCGGGCCACGGTGTAGATAGCGAAACTATGCACTCGTCTGCATCGAGCTCAGTAGGCGTCGCTCACCTTCGACAATATAATCGCGGATGATCGGGACATCGTCACGGCGAGCCGAGATCAGTATCTGGAAGACAAAATTTGAACCGTTTAGGAAGCCGAGTTCGGCCGACGCCAGATAGAAATCCCACATACGGCAGAATCGTTCGCCCATCATGGCGACTGCCTCCTCGCGCCGGGCCTCATAACCGAGACGCCAATCGTGGATCGTCCAGTAATAGTGCAGCCGCAAATTTTCGCAGTCGGCGCACCAGATCCCCGTGCGCTCCAACGAGGCAAACACCTCTGACAAAGCCGGCACATACCCACCTGGAAAGATATACTTGCGGATGAACGGCGCCGTCGTACCAGGCGGTGACATGCGTCCGATCGCATGAACCAATGCGAAGCCGCCCTCCTTCAACAATCTACCAATGGTCGTGAAATAGCTGTCGAAATGAACGACGCCCACGTGCTCCATCATTCCGATCGAGACAACACGGTCGAACTGTCCGCTGACCTCGCGATAGTCGACCTCGCGAAAATCGATCTGATGAGCGACCCCGGCCTCGATCGCTCGAAGCCGAGACGCCGCCAATTGCTCCGTCGAAACGTTGATCGCCGTGACCTTCACGTCGCAATACTTGGCAAGATAGATGGCGAGAGCGCCCCAGCCTGAGCCGATTTCCATCACATGCATGCCTGGCTCTAGCTTGAGCTTCGCGGCAATGTGGCGATGCTTGTCCGTCTGCGCTTGCTGCAGACCGCTGTCCGGTGCCGTGTAATAGGCGCACGAATAGGTCATTGTCTCGTCGAGCCATAGCTCATAAAATTTCGTCGGGATGTCGTAGTGATGCTGAACGTTTTTGGCGGCGAGACCCAGCTTGTTGTTCTGCTGGCGTCGGCGGAACGCACGCCAGACTTTCCGCAACGCCTTCTGAACGGGGTGGGCTGCCAACCCAGTGCGGTTGACAGAAAAAAGTGACAAGAGGTCAAATGCTTTGCCACCGTTCTCGATCACCAAGCGGCCATCCATGTAGGCTTCGGCCGCCTTCAGTTCCGGATTGAAGAAGATCTCGCGTTCGACCGCTTTGTCGGTTAGGCGGATCGTCACGTCGGGCCCATCCTGTCCACTGCCGAAGGCTTGCCTGAAACCGTCCTCGAATATGACAGTCAGGCGCCCGTTTTTTACAAAACGGGAGAGCAGATTTGGCAGCAGACGCATTGTGGCTCGTTTCTCGTCACTTGCCCCGTAAGTATGACTGCCCGGTGTCGGTACATCAATACCGATCTGGGGCGGAGAGGGGTCGGGCTTCAGAAGTCTCCTCCCAATGCCGAAGTAGCGACCCATCCGGGGCCGCCTGCCCCGCGATCGGAAATGTCTGCCCTGGCGCAATAAGATGTCCAAGGTGGTCGCCGGCAGCGTCTGCTATCCGGCAATCGCAAAGATCGCCTCAAGGGCGGACATGCGGCGCAAAGCAGCCATGCCGCCGTCGCGTGTGAGACTCTGCTTCGGGTCGGAGAACGAACCCGCTAGGCGGGAGGGCGCCTGCGGTTGAGGTAGAGATCAGGGACCGGTCGTCGCGCCCGCATTGAGCGTCATTCGGCGGCGGCAGAGCATGACGGGCTTCTTCAACAAGGAGCCTGACCATGACCCATCCCGCTCTCGATGCACACCCATCAGCCCTTTGCGCCAGCGGTTGATCGGCGACATGAACATGTGGCGTTTCTCACGGGAGACGCAGCGCAACTATCTCCGACCCATTCGGATTTGCGTAGCGGCGCGAGCCAGGCGGCGAAGGTGTCAGCCTAGTGCAAGGCCGGCCAGGTCACGGTAGAAGGCCAGATCGCCTGATCGATGCTTGGAGGTTTTCCAACGCGGGCCGATGTCTGCGTTGCGCGCCCGCATCGAAAAACCTTCACCGAGTCGGTCATCTGATGGAGGCGCCAGAGCCTCCAAAGGCGGACGATCGACAGCTTTTTGAGGTGAGCGTAACGAGATTCGTCAACGGGCGGATCCCCAAAAACGGCACCGACCCGAGAACAGTGGCTTTATCATTTTTTTGAGTCCTGCGCGGTAAGGTTCCGCGCATGTGGTTGAAGACTTACTTGATCATCACCGGCATCGGCGCGTTCGCGGCGCTGACAATGCCATGGCTGGTCATAATCGGCAGTTTCCTGATTATCCCGGGGCTCATCCTCGCGTCGATGCCAACGGCCTTCATGTATGGCGTCGCCTTCGCGTTGTTCCGCTTGCTGCTCGGGCTTTTCCTTTCAGGCGTTCCTCTGAACGTCATGTCGGGCGCCGCGACGCTGGCACTGTTCTGGACCATCCCCCAGCCAGGCCTCACCTGGGCGAGGGACATGCTGGTCAGCCTGAAGGAGCCGGACATTCAGTCGAGCGCACCGATTGCGCTCAACGGCGACATTCTCCTCGCCCGCCCGTTCGAGGGCCGTTGCGACGCATTGTGCGCGGCCTTGCTCAAGACCCCGGGCGTCACTTCAGTCCGCGTCCAGACCCTTCGCGGTCATTCCAATACCTATCGCATCGTGCCGGACTCGACGCCCGGCAAACGAAGCACCGTCATCGGGCATGGCCTGCTGGAAGAGCGGCGCTACGATGCCTCCGATCCGCTCGCTCCTCAGCGCGCGCTGGAAGCCGAATGGCACCTGATGATGTCAGAGGGCAAGGCGCTGCTGCAAAGCGACGACGCCCCCGAACCCGACCTCACTATCGCGATCGAGGACGGCCCCGCCGTGCCCGATGCCAAGCCCCGATCGGGACGGGTGGATTGGTCGCTCGAACCCTCCGCACCCCACCGCAAGGCGCTCACCATCACCGACGCCGGTGAACAGGTGCTGCTGCGGCAGTCGATCCTGTCGATCTTTGCCCCGGCGGCGCCGTTGCTGATCGGGACCTCGGGCGGGATCGAGAACTTCCGGTTCGGCTGGGCGCGTCGGCGGCTCGGTGACGGAAGGATGTACGCCGAGGTTCCGGCCAACCGGCTGCTACTCGATCACACCAGCGTTTCGCGCGGCGTGAATATGGAAGCGGCGAAAACGAGAACGCGCGAGGAACTTGCCAGAGCGCTCGACGATCCGCGTAAGCCGGTGAGGAATCCCGCCTTCGCGCTCGCCAATCAGTGGATGGACTCGTTCCGCGCGAACGACCAGCCGCTCGGCGAGAGCGACCGGCGTCTGCTGGTTCGCATCTTGGAGGACCCGCGGGTGCGATCCTCAGACGGGCTGTGGGCGATCATCAAACAGGTCGATGGCGACTCCGCCGATCTGCGGCGGCTCGCCGCCCGCCGCTACCTCGCGGCCACCGACAAGAAGGAGGCGCGCCACTGGATCAATGCCCTGGCCGGCCTCCCTGTAGGTGCATACGCCGATCCTCTGCCGGAAGAGCGCGCAATTCTCGCCGATCCGGCGGTCAGCCGCTTTGCCACCGGCCTGATCAAGCGCCAGGGCGAGCGCGGCGTCGATGCCGTGCCCGACCTGTTGCGGCTGCTGCGTGAGTACTCCGTCTACGATCCGGGCAAGTATGGCTTCAGCGACCTGACCGCGGCTACCGATGCCGTGCGAAGCGGCTTTCGCCGCATTGGCCCTGCGGCCTCTTTCGCGCGGTTTGAGATCGAGCAACTCCTGGCTTCGCCGGGTCTGGAGTACCGCTACAAGACGCTCGGCCAGGAAGAATGGGACACGCTGCTGGTCGTCCTCGGGAAGCCTGTCGAAACGTTTACCAAGCCGGAAAACCGAAGTGGTACCGACGCGAGGTACCGCGAGCGCGTCGCTCAACGGGCCGCCAGACCTTACGATCCGCGCCGGGATTGATCGACGACACGGGACGAGAACCTCGCCAATTTATTGCATGCGGATTCCGCTGTTTCGGCCTAATCGTTCAAGCGATTGATCGTGCTTCGAAACATCCTGCTTTTTGGAAGAGTGTGCCGCCGCTCAGAGGCAGAATCTCAGCGCAGAGTAACGTCAATGGTTTGAATCAGCCCTTGTCCGCGATGGCGGGATCGTTGGTTACTGGCGCAACCATGATCTCCAGCGTGGTCGTTGGCTATGTCTGCTTTCAGGAAACGGGCAAAACTGATCTCAACGACCTGAACGAGGCGCAGGGCCGACCGACACAAGGTGTAGGGTGTCGGAGGCTTGTGAGAACGCTGATCGGTGGACTCGAACCCTTTCTGAGGTGCTAACTGCAACGATTGCGGGTAGGATGCGCCGCGGTGATAGGTTCGGCGGTCGCTTGCGACGAGGGGGCTCATATGTCCGACTTGCTATTGAAGCAACTCGCCTCCATCGGGTGTCGCGGACCTGTGATCACGCCCGGCAGCGCGGATTATGATCGAGCCCGGCAGGTATGGAACGGTGTCTCCGATCGCAGGCCGGCCGCGGTATTGCGTGCGGCGGATGTCGATGACGTGCGGAAGGCGATCGACGTAGCGGCCAATTGCAATGCGGTCCTGGCGATCCGAGGCGGCGGACACAGCCTGCCCGGCCTTTCGACGTGCGACGGCGGACTTTTGCTCGATCTCTCGCAGCTCAATTCAGCCGGGCTGGACATCTCCGCCGGAACCGTGGAAGCCGGCGGCGGCGCGCTTCTTCGCGATCTGGATGCAGCGACGGTTCCAAGCGGGTTCGTGGTTCCGGCGGGCGTCGTTTCTCACACCGGCGTTGCCGGTCTCACTCTCGGCGGTGGCATGGGCCGCGTCAGCCGCGCCTACGGGCTGACGATCGACAGCTTGATCGGGGTCGAGATCGTGACGGCCGACGGCAGCGTGAACTGGATCGATGCAGCAATCGATCCGGAGCTTTTTTGGGGCATTCGCGGTGGCGGTGGGAATTTCGGTGTCATAACCCGCTTCAGGTTCCGGCTGCATCAACTTGGCCCGGTGGCTGCCGGCCATTGGACGTACCCGATGGCCGACGCACAACGCGCAATCACCGGCCTCGGGGATTTGGCTCGACAACGCCCGCGAGAATTCTCCGTCGCTTTTACTCTCGCGCGAGGAGGCTTGAGCGTGACTGCGGTGTGGGTGGGCGACAGCAGGCGGGCGGATCAGATGCTCTCGCCCTTCGGCGACCTTGCAGGTGTCGGTGAAGGAGAGATGGGCGCCATGCCGTTTCTTCACCTGCAAAGTCGCAACGACGCTCATTTCGCCTGGTCACGCCGGTATTACGCGAAAGGTGGTTTCTGGTCGGATATCACCGGTGACGTAGTGGATGCTATGCTGCAGCAGATTGCCTCGGCACCAACCAAGGATTGCGAGTTCTACATAACGCAGCTTGGAGGCGCTGTTGCCGACGTGCGGGACGAAGACACCGCCTATTCCGGAAGGCAGGCCGGCTATTACTGGATTGCGGAGCCCGTATGGGACGATCCGGCAGACGACGAGCGTTGCATCGAATGGGGCAGGTTCGCAGCAGGGCGCGTGGCCGATCGGTCCATAGCCGCCAACTATGTCAACGAGCAATCCGATACTGCCATTGCTTCGGGTGCCTATGGAGCCATCAAGTATGATCGGCTCAGACACTTGAAAACTCGGCTCGATCCCTCCAACCTGTTCCGCCTCAATCAGAATATCTTGCCGTTCGCGGCCACGCCGGAGTGATCTGGGCACCGCATAGGCCGGCTCGGCCTGCCGAGCACCGGCTGCGCGCTACAGCTGACCCTAAACGGCTTAAGCCGGACCGTCGCAATCTTGCGGCCATCAAGTGGAAGCGTACGAGCGGCGCTGCAAGCGCAAACCATTCTGCATCGGAGTGTCTTGCGAAGACTCCCAGCGCGACAGTACCAGCAAGGTGCTACGGTGGGCGGTCCACCTGGCGCAAGGGCTGCCTGCGCCGCTGCAGTAGCCACGTCCGCTTTTGGCGAATGGGCTGGACGACAGAAATGACTGCCATGCGGCGCAAAGCGGACGCGTTCCACGATTGGCCGGTGCGCAGTCAATCGACGCCACCAGACTCCGGCCTGTCGCGTGACCTTGCGTCGCGCTATCATGGCGCCGTGAAGCTTAGTCAAAGCATACGGTTCTGTACCTCTGCAGACGGCACACGCATCGCCACGGCGTCATGCGGCGAGGGGCCGGTTATCTTGCGGACAGCGCATTGGCTAAGCCATGTCGACTATGATCTTGAAAGTCCAGTGTGGCGGCCGTGGCTCAGCGAACTGTCAGCGCGCAATTGTTTCATGCGCTACGATCCGCGCGGTTGTGGGCTGTCGGAGCGGCACGTCGCAGACCTGTCCGTCGACGCGTGGCACGCGGACCTGGAGGCCGTGGCCGCATCAATCAAGGAGCCGCGCTTTGTCCTGCTCGGCCTGTCGCAAGGCGGTGCGTTGGCCATTGCCTACGCCCTGAAGCATCCCGAGCGCGTATCGCATCTGGTGCTCATGAACGCATACGGTCTGGGCGCGCGGGCTCGCGCCCAAACCGACACCGATCGTCTGGAGGCCGAGACACTGGTCAATTTCATCCGCATCGGCTGGGGGCGTGACAATCCTGCGTTCTGCCAGTTCTTCACGAACCTCTTCATTCCGGACGGGAAGCCGGAGCAGCACCGCTGGTGGGGTGATCTGGAGCGGGAGACGGCGACAGCCGAGGTCGCCGCGCAACTGCTATGGCAGATGCAGGGGATCGACGTGATGGACCTTGCCGCCGCCCTGCGTGTCCCAACCTTGATAGCACACAGCCGTGGCGATATGCGTGTTCCATTCGACGAAGGCTGCAGGCTTGCTGCCACGATTCCTGGCGCCCGCTTCGTTCCGCTGGAAAGCAAGAACCACGTGCTGTTGCCGGACGAACCTGCCTGGCCCGTCTTCTACTCTGAACTCGGCAGGTTCCTCGGGCAGGATCGGGCCGCGCAACCCAGCGGCGCTGTCCGCGATGCCGGCCTGACGCCCGCCGAAACTACGATTCTGAACCTCGTCGCGGAGGGGCTGGACAACCGTTCGATAGCTGAGCGGCTCGGCAAGAGCACAAAGACGATCCGCAACCAGTTGTCGGTGATCTTCAACAAGCTGGGCGTGCGCAGCCGCTCACAGGCGATCGTCAAGTCGCTGTCCCGCTAGATCGCCTCACATGGGCCGGTGCGGGACAGATGTCCCGCGACGAATGCCGGATTTCGGCTGCCGTGAGGGACAGTTGCCTCATGCCAGCAGGCAAACTTGGCTTCATCCTCGAACTGGCTGGCGCGGGATGCTGCTGGCGGCGAGGAGAAATCGACATGACACAGGTTGACGAAACGAAGCTGAATGAGCTGGTCGGGCGCGTGCTTGGAGACCTTGGCGGCGCTGTGAGCGTGCCGTTGGTGCGGATCGGCGATTCCCTTGGGTTATACGAAACCTTGAAGCGGATCGGACCGCTACGGCCGAAGAACTCGCATCAGCGGCAGATTGCTTCCCCCGCTATGTCAGCGAATGGCTCGCTGCGCAGGCGGCCTCCGGCTACGTCCAGCACGAGGGCGGAAGTTTCTGGCTGACAGCTGAGCAGGCGTTCGTGTTCGCGGAACCGAATAGTCCTGTCAACATGATCGGCGCTTTCGACACCGCCGCCGCGATGGTCGAGAACCAGCCGAAGGTGCAGGCGGCATTCAAGACTGGCAGGGGTGTCGCCTGGGGCGACCACGCCGGCTGCATGTTCTGTGCCGTGGCGCGGCTATTCCGACCGGGCTATGTTAATGCGCTGGTGCAGGAGTGGCTCCCGGCCCTCGATGGCGTTGCCGACAAGCTGAAGGTCGGAGCTGATGTAGCCGGTGTGGGATGCGGGCACGGTCTGTCGACCATCCTGATGGCGCAGGCGTTTCCCAGGTCTCGTTTCACCGGATACGACTTCCACTCCGCCTCGATTGGCGCCGCGACCGCGCACGCAAAGGCACATGCTGTAACGAATGTGAGCTTTGAGGTCGGCCGGGCGCAGGACTTCGCCGGCCGCGACTTCGACCTGATCACCTGCTTCGACTGCCTGCACGACATGGGCGATCCGAAGACCGCCGCTGTGCACATCCGCAAAGCGCTCAATGAGGGAGGCACGTGGATGGTGGTCGAACCGATGGCCGGCGATACGCTGGAAGACAACATCAACTCGATCGGCAGAATGTACTATTCCGCCTCCACGATGATCTGTGTGCCAACCTGGCTGGCGCAGGAGGCTGGGCTGGCGCTTGGCGCCCAGGCGGGCGAGAAACGATTGACCGAAGTCATCCGCTCCGGCGGCTTCACCAAGGTCCGCAGGGCCGCGCAGACTCCGCTCAACATGGTTCTCGAAGCGACCTGAACAGATAGCAAAGCGACGAACACCGAAAAACCTTCACCGGTATCCCGTTAAATCGTGTAGTATGTACGTTTTCCGGAGACGGCATGTCCGAGGAGCGGGTTGAGCGCCGTCTGGCGGCGATCCTGGCTGCCGACGTGGTAGGCTACAGTCGCCTGATGGAAGCAAATGAAGAGCGAACGCTCGGCGCGCTTCGCCAGCATCGCCGCGAGTTCTTCGATCCCACTGTAGCCAAGCATGGCGGGCGCATCTTCAAGGTGATGGGCGACGGCTTACTTGTCGAGTTCGGCAGCGTTCTCAATGCAGCCCGTTGTGCCGTAGAAATCCAGCGCGGGATGGTAGAGCGCAACGCCGGGATCCCGGAAGGCCGCCATTTCAAGTTTCGGATGGGGATCAATCTCGGCGATCTTATCGTCGACGGCGACGATTTTTACGGCGACGGCGTGAACATGGCAGTCCGGTTGCAAGGTCTCGCCGTACCCGGCGGCATTGCCTGTTCGGAGGCGGTGCGCCACGAGGTCGGCAACAAACTCGACCTGGACTTCGCCGATCAGGGTGCCAGGACGGTGAAGAACATGTCCCATCCGGTGCATTTCTATTTCGCCAATTGGGGGAATGTCGCCTCGCGCAGCGAAATGCGGACCGGCGAGATTGGGACGCGCCCCGACAAGCCTTCGGTGGCCGTCCTGCCCTTCGCCAATATGAGCAACGATCCCGACCAGGAGTTCTTCAGCGACGGCATCACCGAGGACATCATCACGGACCTGTCCAACGTTTCTGGCCTCTTCGTGCTCAGCCGCAACACCGTCTTTGCCTGCAAGCGCCGCGCCCTGAACCTGGAACACATCGCCAGTGAACTCGGTGTCGCCTATGTGGTCGAGGGAAGCGTCCGCAAAGCCGGGAACCGCGTCAGGATCAATGCCGAACTGACCGAAGGGGCGAGCGACGGCCACATCTGGGCTGCCCGCTACGACCGCGACCTCACCGATATCTTCGCCGTGCAGGACGAGATCGCCAAGGCAGTCGTCGAGCAGCTCAAGGTCAAACTCCTTCCCGAGGAGAAGAAGGCGATCGAGCAAGCGCCGACCGAAAATGTCGAAGCCTATACGCATTATCTGAGAGGCCGCGAGTATTACCACATCGCGTCGAAGGCAAACCACCTGATGGCCAGGCAAAGTTTCGCCAGGGCTATCGAACTCGACCCGAGCTATGCTCGAGCCTATGCCGGCATCGCGGTCTGCAACACACGGCTCCGCTCGCAATTTGGCTTCGACATTCAGGTCGAGGATATTCTGGCAACCACAGCAAAGGCGTTGGCTATCGACCCCAATCTGTCAGAAGCGTATGCGGCCATGGGGCACGCCCTTTCGGGCGCTGGTCGCCGCGCCGAGGCGGTTGCCGCCTTCGAGCGGGCTTTGGCCATCGATCCTAACTGCCATGAGGCCAATCGGTACTATGCCGAGTTCTGCGTGACCCGGGGTCAGTTCGAACTGGCAGCGACGTATTTCCTGAGGGCAATGGAGATCAAGCCGACGGACTATGGTGCGCCGGTTATGCTCGTGAACGTCTTCCGCTCGCTCGGGCAGAACGATCAAGCCGAAAACTATGCGCGGATCGCGATAGAGAAGGCCGAGGAGGAGCTAAGGCACCACCCGGAGAATGCCAATGTCGGATGCCTTGGCGCGATCATGCTCGCCTTCCTCGGTGAGCACGATCGAGCATTGGCATGGCTCGAGCGCTCCCTTGCGACCGAAACCGGCGACATAAACATCCAGTACAATGCCGCCTGCACCTATGCGCTGCTGGGCGAGAGCGACCGGTCGATCGACCTGCTGGAGGCCTGGTTGCCTCAGGTCGGCACGGAAATGAAGCTGTGGTTCAAGAACGACTCCGATTTCGAGCCCATTCGCGGCCACCCGCGCTATCCCAGGCTGATAGAACTCACGGAATAGGGCGGGGCCGGGGCGCGTTCGCAGACCCGACAGACAAAAGGCTTGCGTTGCTTACGAAGTTCTCGCCAAGCAACGAATCTTAATTTATGCTAAGCTAATATAGGTCGTGGGGGAATGGGATGGCGACCCGGTTCAGGCTCTTTGTCCAGCCTCCGTTCGAGGACGCTCGAGCGTGCCCTGAAATCGTCACGGTTTCATCGCCTCTAGGAAGCGTCGGTGTCGGCCCGTCGGACGATCGAATGTATGTCGTGGAGCCGGTCGGCAAGACCATGCCCTATGGCGTGAACCGCGCGCCCTTGGGAACGCCGTTCATCTATCTGCCGCCCTGGACAGGAAATATCCTCGCGCCGGCAGTGCCCGACGAGCGCGGCAATTTCGATCACTACCAGCCATCGATGCCCGGCTTCGAGGCCGCGCATCTCTTCGGCTCCGTGCGGTTCACGCTCGATGTGTGGGAACGCTATCTCGGCCAGTCGGTTGCATGGCATTTCCGCGATCACCATGAGCGTCTGGAAATCTCGATTCTGCCGACGTGGAACAATGCGCAGTTCGGCTACGGCTATCTCGAAGTGGGCAGCCAGTTCGAGACGGACGGAAGCATTCTCCCTTTCAGCCTCGACTTCGACATCATCGCTCACGAGGTCGGCCACGCTATAGCCTTCGCCGTGCTGGGCGTGCCGGGCCTGGGCAAAGAGTTCCCCGAATATGTCGGCTTCCAGGAAGCCTTCTCCGACTGCGTGTCGCTGATCGCCGCCATGCATTTCCCGTCGGTGATCAGCAATGTGCTGGACGAGACGCGCGGCAACCTCTATCTCGCCAACCGTCTCGCGCGCTTTTCGGAATTTTCGCCGCATAGTCAGATAAGGTTGGCGAACAACCAACGGACGATGGCCGAATTCGTTCACGGTTGGAAGAACGAGCATGACCTGTCGGAGCCGCTCACCGGCGCGATATTCGACATCCTGGTCGATATCTTTCACGAGAGCCTGGTGGCACGAGGCCTGATCTCGCCCGAGGTCGAGAATCTCGCCGATGTCGCCGAAGCCGATCCGGTGGCCCGGGCGCCGCTGCAGGACGCCTTCGACCGCGCTTTCGCCCGCCGGACTGACGGCTTCCGCGAGGCGCTGCTCGATGCGCGCGACGTCGTCGGGATGTATCTCGCCGAAACCCTATGGGCTCTGGGGCCCGATTTTCTGGACTATGGAGATGTCGCGAGGGCGATGCTCGCCGTCGACGAGGTGGAAACGGGGGGTGAGTTCGCAAGGCTCATCGATCGCAATTTCAGGCGTCGGGGCATCGGCGAGCTGCACGCTGGCAGGCGGATCAACAATAGGCCGCGCCGCGGCCATTCCCATTCGGCGCGCACCTTGCTGCCGAGAGATATATCTAATTTTCCGAAGATGAGTTATCGAGAAAGAGTTCTGTTAGCGAGGTCGATGTCTAGCTAGATAATAATGAGTGGAGAGGAAGATGTCAGATAATGAAACACTACTTGGCGTATCGTCTGTATATCTGTTTGGTCGGCTGCTTGAAGACGTGATTTTGAAAGGAGGCGGCATATACGGTAACTTGCAGGTACCAAGCCTAGGAAACAACAATTTTCTGCGACGCCAGCTCGAACATGTTGCTGATCCCGATGGGAAGGAACACCCTGACGCGCGTTTGGCACGGATTTTTTCTTTTTCCTTTGAAGGAGCATTTTATGAACTGGCTCCGCCAGCGATTTTTCTCGTCCATGGGGCTGGCCTCGACCCCGACGACCCTCCCCCGACCGATGCCGACAACGAAGTTGCGTACAAAAGACTGTCCCGAGTTCCCGGCTCCAGTGCGCGAACGGGTCTCGGCTTTCAGATTGGGGCTTTCTCCAAGGACATGAAAGTATGGATTTACGACAAGAGTGACCATTCGCTCAGGTTGGACGCAGAGACGGGGTCACTCGAGCAAATCCTGTTATCTGGAGAGGCCCATGGCGGAGGCATGGGCAGGTCGGGCGGCGGCATGGGTAGATCGGGCGGCGTCATGGGCAGATCCGGTGGCAGCATGGGTAGATCGGGCGGCGTGGTGGCAAGATCAAGCGGATGGACGCCACGAAAAGCAGGCGATCTAGATTGATCTCGTCGAACATGAGGCAGGAACAAGGGAGGAACTTCATATGGCTGTAGATATAGATTATCTGGAAGTAAGCCCTGTTAAAATCGTCAAGGGGGCATTGGATACTTTGACATTGTTGGCGATGAGCGGACAACGATGCGAATAAGGTACGCTGGGTTGTGATCAAATTGAATGGCAATATAGAGGACGCCGCACAAGGTTTAATAGTCATTTAGAAGGGCCTTCACCGCCTGCAATCCGGCCCGCCAGAAGTCGGCTCCTGGCGCTGTTCCCACGATTTGAGCACACGCATTGCACGGAGCCTGTGCGCAGTTAATCGACCACCACTCAAGGTATCAGCACGACCTTGCCGGTCGAGCGGCGCTCCTCCAGCAGGCGGTGCGCTTCGTTGGCCCGGTCGAGCGGATAGCGGCCGCCTTGCGTCACGGCAAGCTGGCCGCCGGCGGCCAGTTGGAAAAGCTCCGACAGGCTGGCCCTGAGGCCGTCGGCGGAGAGCAGCGGAAGCAGGGCAAAACCTCGCAGGGACTGATTCCGGGTGATCATCGCTTCCAGTTGCGCAGCGCCGATTGCGTATCTGCCCAGCGCCGCAAAGACCAGCTCTCCACCTGGCGCGAGAACCTCCAGCGATGCCGCCGTCATCGCGCCGCCGACAATGTCGTAGACGACATCGACGCCGGCGCCGCCAGCCGCCTCCCGCACTCGCGCGGGCCAATCCGACGTGCTGTAATCGACCGCGGCATCGGCGCCAAGTGACAGGGCAAGGTCGAGCTTGACCCTGCTGCCGGCGACCGCGATCACGTTGCTGGCGGCCTGGCGTTTGGCGAGTTGGACCAGCAGGGAGCCAACACCGCCTGCAGCTGCAGTGACCAGCACCGATTTGCCGGCTGGCGGGCTTTGCCGCAGCAGATGAAAAGCCGTCAGTCCCTGCACCATCAAAGCCGTCGCGTCTTCGAATGGAAGCGCATCGGGCAAAGGCACGGCCAACTTTGCATCGATCGTCACATAGTCGGCATAGCCGCCAAACGGGCGCTTCGAAGCGAACAGCGGCGCAGCTATACGTGTCCCGGTCAGCGAGATGTCGACCCCGTGACCAAGCGCCTCCACGGTGCCGGCAGCCTCGACGCCGAGAACCATCGGCAATTGCGGCGTCACCGCGTAGCGATCCCCGCGCATCAACACTTCGAAGAAATTCACGCCGGCCGCATGAACGCGGATCAGCACCTCGCCTGTTTGCGGCTCTGGCTTCGGCATCTCGACGACGTCCAGGACGTCGGGACCGCCGAAACGGTTCAGTTGAATGGCTCTCATGGCATGCATCCATCGCTATGGCATCGGCTGCTGTTTGCCACTATCTGCCTGATCGCGACTACACACTCATTTGTCCCCTGCTGACCAGGAGGTGACCATGGCCATGCCGACCAAAACGGGGCAGACCAAAAGGCTGCCGACCAAAAGGCTGCCAACCAAGAGACTGCCGCTGCTGCCGGCGGAACGCGCGCTGAAGGTGATCTCGGGCCGATGGAAGGCTGTCATTCTCTACCATCTCTTCGACGGCCCCCGGCGGCTGTCGGCGCTGAAGACGCTGGTGCCTGATATCACCCAGAAAGTGCTGATCCAGCAGCTTCGCGAAATGGAGGAACACGGCCTTGTCAGACGCGAGATCTTTGCCGAGATCCCCTCACGCGTCGAATATTCGGCGACGCGCCTCGGCCTCAGCCTCGAGCCTATCCTTCTGACGCTCTGTGAGTGGGGCCAGCACCATGCGGATGAGTTGAACGAGATGGACCGCCTCGCCGACTGTATCATCAGGCCTCGGCAGGCGCGGCAGCCAGCCATCGCCTGAATACCAGCTATCGCCTGAATCAAAAGGGGCGACGCAAGCGCCGCCCCGGGAACCCTTGGGAGGATTGTCCTGGTCTGCGGTTCAGGCCGCCTTGACTTCCTCGGCCACCGCGTCGGCCTGGCGCGCCGCCTTCAGCACTTTGGCCCACCATGCAACGTCGTTGACCAGCGTGGTCGCCGCCTGGTTCAGGTGCTCGAGCTCCTCGAGCTTCTTTTCACCTTGCCGGACGGCAAGGAAATCGCCCCAGGCAATATGGACTGCCGACTTGACCGGCGCCATCTGCAGCTCGACCGCATGCAGCCTCAGCTGCTCGACGGCACGCGCGCCGCCGACGCTGCCATAGCCGACGAAGCCGGCCGGCTTCTTGTTCCATTCATTGGCGGCGTAGTCGATCGCGTTCTTCAGCACGGCGGTCGGGCCATGGTTGTATTCGGCGGCGGTGAAGATGAAGCCATCGAATTCGGCGACCTTCTTCTGCCAGCGCTTTGCCACTTCATTCTGCGACGGCGCCCAGGCGGACGAAGCGACCTCGTCGAAGAACGGCAGCGGGAAGTCGCGCAGGTCGACCACCTCCACGTCGATGTCGGCATGCGACTTGGCGATCTTGGCGATCCACTGGGTCGGAACGTCGGCGAAGCGTGCGGCGCGGGTCGAACCAACGACAATGGCGATTTTGGGTTTGGACATAGAGGGGCTCTCCTTCAGGCGAATTTCTGGTATCGTTTAGATACCTGAGCTATATGAGTGACTGCGCCGACGAGGCGCAAGGAGGCACCTTTTTGATACCAAGGCACCCGCACCGCACCGAGGACTGCCGCGCCATCTCGGAAATCCTGCAGCGCGTCGGCGACAAATGGACGGTGCTCGTCGTCGGCAAGCTCGGTGACGGGCCGCTGCGCTTCAACGAATTGCGCAGCGCCGTCGGCGGCATTTCGCAAAAGATGCTGACCACCACGTTGCGCGGGCTGGAGCGCGACGGCTTCGTCACCCGCACCGTGTTTCCGACCATTCCGCCACGCGTCGACTATGAGCTGACCGACCTTGGCTACGAGCTGCTTGTGCCGGTCGGCGCGCTCGGCGAATGGGCGCGCAAGAACACCGAGCGGGTCAAGGCCGCTCGCGCGAGGTTCGATGGGCTTCATGCCTGAAACTCTTGCGCTGCAAGGGTTTGCAGCAGCGAGCCGCTTGTCTCGCCGTCCCTTCTCCCCTTGTGGGAGAAGGGAAGTCAGCTTTCCGCCGGAACGGCCTTCGGCTTTCCTTCGCCGTCCAGCGCCACCATGACGAAGTCGGCGTGGGTGACCTTCTCCATCAGGTCGGAGAGGTAGCGCTGCGCCCATGCCTCGACCTTGAGCGTCATCGAGGTGCGGCCGACGCGCTCGACATGCGTATAGATGCACAGCGTGTCGCCGATCTTCATCGCCTTGGCGAACGACATTTCCTTCACCGCTGCCGTCACCACGCGGCCCTTGGCGCGCTCGGCGGCGCGGATGCCGCAGGCCAGGTCCATTTGCGCCATCACCCAGCCGCCAAAAATGTCGCCCGCCGCATTGGCGTCCGAAGGCATGGCCAAGGTCCTGAGCGTCAGATCGCCAATCGGCCGCCCGTTCGCGTAATGCACCATGCGCCAAATCCCCTCGATATCGATCTTCTCCCGTATCGGGATGGCACCGATGCGTCAACGCGCTGCCAGGTGCTAGACTGCGCACAGCGAGTTGAGAAAGGCAGCTGACATGAAACTTACCTCTCGCCCTCTGACATCAGATCTATGGCCCGCGCTCGAGGAGCTGTTCGGTGAGAGCGCCGTCTGCAGTCGCTGTTGGTGTATGTACGGGCGGATCGGCAGTTCTTATCGAAAGCGACCAGGCGAGGAAAACAAGGCTGCGTTCCGACAAGCCGTCGAGCATGGTCCGCCTCCAGGCGTACTCGCTTTCGACGGCGCTACTGCTGTCGGCTGGTGTCAGGTGACGCCCAGAGATGCCGTGCCCTGGCTCGATCGGCTGTGGCAGCTCAAGCGAGTGGATGATGCGCCGGTCTGGTCCTTGTCCTGCCTCTACGTGCGAAAAAAATACCGCCTGCAAGGCATCACGTCTCACCTGATCGCAGCGGCGCTGCAAGCTGCAAGGCGCGCAAACGCCCCTGCACTCGAGGCCTATCCTTTTGATGCCGGCGTATCGCCGAGCGCTTCCGGCAGCGGATACGCCTCCACCTTCGCTCGCGCCGGGTTCAGGGTCGTCGCCCGCAGGGTGCCAGCCCGCCCGATCATGCGTTATGATTTCACGCAAAATGCTGATGATGGCGTGTAATGCTGGACCGCTTGGCCACGCGGCAAAGGCAAAGGCCGCTTCGGGCAGGACACCAACTGCAAATGAAGTGCCGGTCGCTTTTTTCACAGGCGATGCCGGAAGCTCCGGTGATCGCGGCGGCTTGCGGCGTCTAGGTTGAGCGAGAATTCGGAGCCGGCCGCAGCCATCATGCAGACCTATGATTTCATCATCGTTGGCTCCGGCTCGGCCGGCTCGGTCGTGGCCGAAAGACTGTCGGCTTCCGGCCGCTTCTCGGTTCTGGTGCTCGAGGCCGGCGGCAGCGACCGGCGTTTCTACGTCCAGATGCCGCTCGGCTACGGCAAGACCTTCTTCGACCCTGCGGTCAACTGGAACTACAAGACCGAGCCGGACCCCGGCCTCGCCGGCAGTGTCGACCATTGGCCGCGCGGCAGGTTGCTCGGCGGCTCGAGCTCGATCAACGCCATGGTCTGGATCCGCGGCGCGCGCGAGGATTTCGACGCTTGGGCAGCGGCCGGCAATCCCGGCTGGGCCTTCGACGACCTGCTGCCCGTCTTCAAGGCGCTGGAGGACAATCAGGCCGGCGCCGATCAATGGCGCGGGGTTGGCGGTCCGCTGCATATCACCGACTGCTCGACCGCAGTCCATCCGCTGACCAAGCGCTATCTGGCGGCCGCCAATCAGGCCGGCCTGCCGTTCAATCCGGATTTCAACGGCGCCGCCCAGGAGGGCGCCGGCATCTATCAGATCACCACCAAGAACGGCCGCCGCATGTCGGCCGCCCGCGCCTTCCTGCGCCCGGCGATGAAGCGCAAAAACCTCCGCGTCGAGATCAATGCGCTGGCGACCAGGATCCTGTTCGAGGGCAAGCGCGCCGTTGGCATCGAGTACCTGCAGAACGGTGAGACGAAAACCGCCCGCGCCGGCCGCGAGGTCATCCTGTCGGGCGGCTCGATCAATTCGCCGCAATTGCTGCAGCTTTCCGGGATCGGTCCCTCGGCGATCCTTGGCGCCCTCGGCATTGCCGTCGTCCACGCCAACGAGAATGTCGGCGCGAACCTGCAGGACCATGTCGGCATCAACTACACCTTCAGGGGCAGGCTGCCGACGCTCAACCAGATCCTGCGCCCGTGGTGGGGCAAGCTCATGGTCGGCATGCAATACATGCTGATGCGCTCCGGCCCGCTGTCGCTGTCGATGAACAATGCCGGCGGCTTCTTCCGCACCGATCCGGCGACGGCACGGCCCAACATGCAGCTCTATTTCCAGGCATTCTCGACCGTCATTCCGAAGAGCGGCGAGCGCCCGATCCTGACGCCCGATCCGTGGCCGGGCTTTTCCATCGGCCTGTCCAACTGCCGTCCATCGAGCCGTGGCGAGATCATGATCCGCTCCGCCAATCCGCGCGACTATCCGAAGATCGTCGCCAACGCCTTTTCGACCGAGGCTGATGTCGCCGAGATGCTGGCGGCGGTGAAGTTCATCCGGAAGATCGCCGCCATGCCGGCAATGGCCGAGATCATCGAGGAAGAGGTGTTGCCGGGCCCGTCAATCACCTCCGACGCGGATATCATCCAGGATTTCAGAAAGCGCTCGGGCACTGTCTACCACCCGGTCTCGACCTGCCGCATGGGGCCGGACGCCACCGCCGCTGTCGTCGACCCGCGCCTGCGGGTTCACGGCCTCGCCGGCTTGCGGGTTATCGACGCCTCGATCTTTCCCGATAACATCACCGGCAACACCAACGCCGCCGCGATCATGACCGGATGGAAGGGCGCCGAACTGGTTCTGGAGGATCAAAAATGAAAATCACCGACGTCAAAACCTGGGTTGTCGGCAATCCGCCGCCCGGCATCGGCGGCAAGTATTTCATCTTCGTCAAGCTCACCACCGACGGCGGCGTCGTCGGCTATGGCGAGGCCTACAACGCCACCTTCTCGGCCCATGTCACCGCAAGAATGATCGAGGACATGGCCGAGCGCTATCTCATCGGCCGCGATCCGCACGACATCGAGAACTTCTTCCGCCGCGCCTATTCGTCGGGCTTCACCCAGCGCCCCGACGTGTCAGGCATGGGCTGTTTTTCGGCGCTCGAAATCGCCTGCTGGGACATCATCGGCAAGGAGGCCGGCAGGCCGGTCTACAAGCTGCTCGGCGGCCAGGTGAACGAAACGCTGCGTTCCTATACCTACCTCTATCCACACAGCGGCAGCGTCCATTCGGAAGATGCCCGCGGCAACAACGTCTACAACGACCCCGACCTGGCGGCCGAATGCGCGCTCGAATATGTCGAGCAGGGTTTTAATGCCGTCAAGCTCGATCCGGCCGGCCCCTACACCGCCTTTGACGGTCACCAGCCGCGCCTCGTCGACATCGATCTCTCCGCCCGCATGATCAAGGCGATCCGCGAGGCGGTCGGCACAAGGGCCGACATCCTGTTCGGCACGCATGGCCAGTTCACCGCATCGGGCGCGCTGCGCATGGCCCGCGCCATCGAACCTTACGACCCGCTGTGGTTCGAGGAGCCGGTGCCGCCCGACATGCCCGAAGTGATGGCGCAGGTGGCGCGCGGCACGTCGATCCCGATCGCCACCGGCGAACGGCTGACGACCAAGTTCGAGTTTGCCCGCGTCATCGAGAACCGCGCCGCGACCATTCTGCAGCCCGACCTCGGCCGCTCCGGCGGCATTCTCGAAACCAAGAAGATCGCCGCCATGGCCGAGGCCTATCACATCCAGGTCGCCCCGCACTGCTATTGCGGGCCGATCGTCGGCGCGGCCAACATCCAGCTTGCCGTGACCTTGCCCAATTTCCTCATCCTGGAATCGCTGAAGCAGTGGGACGGTTTTCACGAAAAACTGCTGAAGAAGAAGATCGAGTGGCAGGACGGCAACGTCGTTCCGTCGAAGGAGCCGGGCCTTGGCGTCGAGCTCGACGAAGCCGTCTGCGAAGCGCATCCCTGGACCGGCACGGACCTGCATCTGCAGATGATGCAGACGCCGTTGACGCCGTGAGCGCGCGCAAGAGTCACGCGTTCATCGGCCAGCGGGGTCCCAGGCCAAGCTCCGATCTCAGCCGTCATGTAATTGTCAAGCGATTCCAGCATGTTGTCCTGGTCGACTAAATCACGATCGAAGCGACCGGAACCAAGGTCTCAACCAGCTTGATTCAATACCTCAGCGTCAGCGCGCCGGGCAGGATTTCAAAGGTCGCCGGTATGCGCCCCGGCGACTCGCCGTCTATGTCGACCAGAGCGCCGTTCTTTTGCACATCGCCGAGTGGTTCGACAACGACTTTCCTGCCGCGCAAAATGGTGATTGCCGGATGGTTGCGATGCCGGCCGCCATAGAGCAGACGGATGTCCCAGATCAGCTTCAGCTTGCCAGCCGCGCGCAGGATGACGATGTCGAACTGGCCGTCGTCCAGTTCGGCATCCGGCGCGATCATCATGCCGGCGCCGAAGAATTTTCCGTTGGCCACCGCCACTAGCGCGACGCGCGCCTCGACCGGGACGCCGTCGTCGACGGTGATCACGACGTCCTGGAACCGGTAGCGCATGAATTCCCACACGGTGCGCCAGTAGAACAGCGCCTTGGCCGACACATTGCCCTTGCGCTTGTCGGCGTTGACCGCGCGGTCGGTGGCGCCCGAGAGACCGAGGCTGGCGATGTTGATGAAATGGCGGCTGGCCAGCGCGCCATGGTCGTCGACATAGGAGATGCGGCCGGCATCGACCCGGCGGGCCTTGGCCTCGGCGATGCGCTTCAGCGTCAGGTCGACCTCGTCCGAAAGGCCGAGCCCGCGGGCGAAATCGATGCCGGCGCCGCAAGGCAGCAGGCCGAGTTCGGCCGTCCGGCCGCTTTCCGCAAACGCCTGCAGCAGCCCGTCGGCGACTTCGCTGGCGGTGCCGTCGCCGCCCGCCGCGATCACCAGGTCGCAGCCGCTGGCGGCAAGGACCAACGCCAGCCTTTCGCCGTCGCCGGTCGCCTGCGTCTCGCGCAGCTCGAAATCGCCGAAATGTTTCCTGAGCGAAGCGCTGACCTCGGGCCAATGCCGCTTGAGCCAGCCGCCACCGGCAATCGGATTGAGAACCACCCCGACCTTCAAGAATGTCCTCCCAAGGACAGCAACGACACTGCCGTCCTAAAATCCTTCGCCGGCATTGAAGCCCGCGCCGCAGTGTGGGGCAAGGGCAGAATCCTGCAGCTCGCCGCAGGATGGGCGTGTCCCGCCCCGCATCTCGGCAAAATAAACGCGCCGATGCAGGCGCTGATCCCCGGTAATCCCGCAATCCACAGGCTCGCAGCCGTTTCGCCGAACGCTTATCTCCCGTACATTAAACCCATCTCAGGCGGCTACCGATTGCCAAGTCGAAAGGCGAAGCGAAACGGAAGATTTCCTGAGGCCCGTACGGCCCCGAACGCAGGCTTGCCTGTTTTGAGGACCGAGACTACGGGGCCGCGGAAAGCGTGCGAACGCCTACGGCGGACCGATGCTGCCATGAAGGAAGGCAAAAACCTTCGATGGCGCGCTGGACGAAGCTTGCAAGGGTGGAGACTGGCGAGGTCCCGAACGGACGCTGCCCTCGGGCAGTGGCTGGCAGGACCGTCAACATCAAGGCCGGCATGGCGCGACGTCTTTACGGAAGTTGCTGCCGCGACCGTGTCCTGATCTGACAGGGAGGCGCTGGGAGAAATCCCGGCGCCGACTGTTTTTTGGGCTTCTCTCGCGATTTGACTGCCTGTCTCACGCGGTTCGACCGGAGCGAAGCTTCCTGGTGTTGATTCAGAAGCTGGCAGCAGACCTCAAGTTCGGGCTAACCCGCCGCCGCGTCCGTTGCGCCGATCTTGCGCACCAGCGCCGCCGTCGCCAGCATCGCCCCAATGTCGGCAATGATAGGCGCGACGTGCTTGGCGTAGTCGAGCGGCACCGAGATATCAGGCAGCTCGAAAAAATTCCTCGTCTGCGGCAGGAGTAAAAAGCCGTCGCTGCCATTGAGCGCGACCCGCGCCGGATCATCAGGCCATGTCTCCTTGAGCCATGTCAGTGCCTGCGCCAGCCGGCCGCTCACCAGCGGCTGCGCCGCTTCGACATTGTCGGTGCGGAAGTCGTAGGCAGCATCGAGCTCGGGCACCCCGCATGACAATTCCTGCATCTTGCTGGCGAACATGCCGCGGAAGAACCCGACAGCCAACTCAGTCCGGCGCGCCGCCACCAATATGCCGGGGAACGGCACCATGGTCTCGAACGCAACGACGATCCCCTTGAATGCTATCGTGCCCGTGCCTTGCCGGAGATCGGCTTCGTAAAGCACGAACGGAAATCCCTCGTAGCGGCCGGATACGATGTCGTCGAAGCGCTTGGTGTTGAACGTGCCGATCGTCTCGCGCGGTAGCCGGTCGAACGAATTCGGCGTCACCTCATGCTGGTAGCGCATGTCCCTGATGAAGCCGAAGATGATCGGCAGCAGTGTCTTGCGGTGCTGCAACCTGCTCGCCGGCTTGATCGCCTGGAAATAGAGCAGGATCGCCGCCACCAGCCCTACGACATAGAGCAACACATGCGGCGTCGAGAGCCATTGCTCGTAGGGATCGGCGATCCTGTTGAAAAGCCAGGCGACAAGCGCCACGAACACCAGCACCAGTCCGATGAACAGCGGCACCCGCCAGCGGACTTGCCGGTAGGCCGAAGCCCTTTCGGCCTCGTAGGCCGCCAGATTGCTCTTGATGCCGGCGATGTCAGCTTCATCAGGCATGAAATCCGCTGCTTCCATCGCCATCCCACGCCTCCTAACAAACTCATGATAGCCGATTTTATCGACATCTCGACTACAGCACTGAGAGGCAGCGCTTCTCAAGCAGATGTTTGCGCTGCCCCTCAGCCGCCTGCCGGCACCTTCTCCCCGTGAACGGGAGAAGCCCGCTGTCGCTGCGCTGGCGCTCGTTCGGCGAGGCGGTGATTCGCGAAGTCATCAAATGACGGCGCCTTTCTCCCCGTTTACGGGGAGAAATGTCCGGCAGGACAATGAGGGGCAGCGCCATACTTGTGCGATAAGCAACGTGCGACTAGTCGTCACTTACGGCACTACGGAAAAATCGCAGTCAACCGGCCTTCGACTTTGCTGCGCATTCGGTCCTCCAGCGCCTCAACCGGAAGCAGCCGCTCATGGTCGCCGGCGCGCAGCCGCATGAACGGATGCAGCCGGTAGGCGGCAATGGCGCCACGCTTGCCGGCGTCGGCGCTGATATCGACGGTCAGGATGCTACCAATGCGGCCGGGCCATGGCTGCCGCGCAAAGGCGGTGCCGAGGAAATCGCCGAGGCCATAGGCGACGAGCGCCTTGCCGATCCGCTCCACCGGCTGCACGACATGGGCATGATGGCCAGCGATCAGCCCGACGCCCTGCGCGGCCAAACGCCGGGCCAGCACGCGCGTTTCAGCCTGCGGAAAATGCCGGAACTCCCAATCCCAATGTGGCACGGCGCAGGTAAGGTCGACGGCGTCGCGGCGCGGCCATCGTGCCGGCTCGCCTTGCATCGACACTCGGCCGGCGAACGCCGCCGCGCCGGCGTTGCGCCACAGCGTGAAGGCGGCGAAGCCTATTGTCAGCGGCCCGACTGCGACGCGTTCGACCGGACCGGCGGCCGCGGTACCGATGCTGCGGATGCCAAGCCGTTCCAGCGCTGCCACGGTCTCGTCAAAACCCTCGACGCCTTGGTCGAGCGCATGGTTGTTGGCGAGCGACAACACCAGCCTATCGCGCGAGATGCCCACGGCGGCCAGCGCCTCGGCAAGAAACCGCTCGGTCATGGCATGACGGGTGCCAAGCTTCGTGCCCATCGCCGCGCTCGGTCGCTCCACCACAGGGCTTTCGCAATTGCCGATCACCAGATCGGCGGAGCCGAGCAGCGTGGCGATCGCCGGGTCGCATTGCGGCGCGCTACGATTGGCCACCGCCGAGATATCGCCGACAAAGGCGAGCCGCACCGTCCGCGCCGGTGGCGGCTCGATCATGTTTCCTGCCGCTGGCGCAAAGCCTTGGCGATCGCCGCTGAGCGAAGGCTTCAAGAAGCGTGGCAGCCAGGACAATTTGTAGGAAAGCGGATAGTTCGACACGCGCAGCCCTGCACCGGGATGAACGGCCACGGTAGACGATGCGCCCGATATAGCGAAGCGCCTCCGTTCGCAATCGTGCGGCCAGATGCCCAGCAGTAGGCGCAACACACAAGATGCGTATATTGTTGCCGCCGAACAGCATACAGGAAGACCAAGATGACGCGATTTTCGAGCCTGCTGGCATCCGCCCTTCTTCTGCTGCTGCCGGTTGATTCCGCCGGTGCCGCGGCCCCCGAACCGGCCGCCCTGTTCGAGGCAAAAACCGTAGCCGACCGCGACAGCACGCTTGCTGCGCTGGAAGCCGCTGCGCCCACTGATCCTGCGTCGGCCTACGCCACCGGCGCCGGCCAGTTCTTCACCGCGCTGGAGATCCTGGCCGGCGGCCTGCACCGCCACGGTTTCGAAAGCCCGCAATCGTTCATGCTGCCGCTGATGCGGCTGCCGGTGCCGGACAATCCCAATCCCGCGCCACTGACCTACGACGGCTTCCGCGCCATCCTGGTCGCCTTCCGCGATCGGCTGGAAAAGTCCGCAGCCACGCTTGGATCCGTGCCTGCCGATGCCGACATCGGCATCGAGGTCGACCTCACCCGTCTCGGCATCGACCTCAACGAGGACGGCCAGATCGCGCCGGACGAAAGTGCCGCCGCGATCATGGCGTCCCTGTCACGCGGCGGCGGTGCGCCAGACCCGGCCGCACCCGCCCTCACCTTCCGCTTCGACCGCGCCGATGGCTACTGGCTGCAGGGCTATGCCGAATTCCTGATGGCGCAGGCGGATTTCTGGCTGGCGCATGACTTCAGCAACGCCTTCGACGGCTCGTTCCACATGCTGTTTCCGCGCGCAAAACTGCCGCTGCAGGACACGCTCGTGCCGCCGGACGGCGGCATGAGCGGCGGCATGTTGTCGGCCGAGTGGCGCATCGCCGACTTCATCTCGCTGGTTCATCTGGTCAATTGGCCGGTGGTCGAGCCGGAGCGCCGCCACGCGGCGCGCCGCCATCTCATGGAAATGATCCGGCTGTCCCGCGAAGACTGGAAGGCGATCCGCGCCGAGACCGACAACGACCGTGAATGGCTGCCCGGCCCGCAACAGAAAGGCGCCAGCCCGCTCACCGGCCTGGAGGTCGGCGAGGAGCAGGTCCAGGCCTGGCACGCCGCGCTTGATATGGCCGAGGACCTGCTCGAAGGCCGCACCTTGCTGCCGCATTTCCGCTTCGCCGACAAAGGCATCAACATGAAGCGCTTCTTCGACGAGCCAAAGCCCTTCGACCTGGTGCTGTCGATCACCGGCCCAGCCATCGCGCCCTATCTCGACAGCGGAAAGATTCTCACCAGCGAAGAGTTCGACCAGATCCGGCGCCAGTTCGACGGCGCCGGGTTTTTGACCTTTGCGCTGTGGTTCAACTGAGGGCGCGTTCGACATCGCTCCTGACACCCTTGTGTCAGCAGCCTGGTTTCCTCTCGCGCCCCTGGCCACTCCGCTCTTTCCATTTTGGCCGATACCTCCCATATTCGGGGCATGGCCAAACTTCCTGACAAAAAGACGCCGCCGCCGGCGCGTGACGATCGTGCTTCGCCGCCCAAGCGGCGCAGCCCGTTGACCGATTTCCTCGATGCGTCGGAGCCATTGCACAAGGGCGGCTTTGCCGAGGCGCCGCAGACCGAATTCTCAGGCACGCCGCTGACCGGCTCGATCGCCGATTGGGCCGAGCAGATCGAGCAGGAAGCCGAAAAGGAAGGGCGCCAAGTCTCCCCCCTCGAGGGGGAGATGTCGCCGAAGGCGACAGAGGGGGTCGGCAAAGGAGGCGCTCAACATGAGGGCACGTCGAGCCCGGCCGCACCGACCCCACCCGGCGGCTCCGCCGCCACCCTCCCCTCAAGGGGAAGGGAAGTCGCCAAGGCGAAAAAGATCCCTGAACGCTCCTCTTCCCCTGGCCGCACGGCGCGCGGCACCTCCATGGGCGGCGCGGCTTCGGCGCGGGAGCGAACCGCGGCCGGCCTCAATCCGGTTGCCGGCCTCGATGTTTCGCTGGAGGAAGCCGAGACCATGGCCTCCGGCGGCGTCACCGCCACCGTGGCGGCGCTGTCGGCGCTGATCGAGTCCGGCAACCCGCTGCACAAGGACGGCGTGCTGTGGACGCCGCATCGCCCAGCCCGGCCCGAAAAATCCGAAGGCGGCATTGCCATCAAGATGGTGTCGGATTTCGAGCCGGCCGGCGACCAGCCGACGGCGATCAAGGACCTTGTCGAGGGCGTCAACGACATCGACCGCACCCAGGTGCTGCTCGGCGTCACCGGCTCGGGAAAAACCTTTACCATGGCCAAGGTGATCGAGGAGACGCAGCGCCCTGCCTTGATCCTCGCCCCCAACAAGACGCTGGCCGCGCAGCTTTATTCCGAGTTCAAGAAATTCTTCCCGGAGAATGCCGTCGAGTATTTCGTCTCCTATTACGACTACTACCAGCCGGAAGCCTATGTGCCCCGGACGGATACCTTCATCGAAAAGGAATCCTCGATCAACGAACAGATCGATCGCATGCGCCATTCGGCGACGCGCTCGCTGCTGGAGCGCGACGACGTCATCATCGTCGCCTCGGTGTCCTGCATCTACGGTATCGGCTCGGTCGAGACCTACACGGCGATGACCTTCCAGATGCAGATCGGCGACCGGCTCGACCAGCGCGCGCTGCTCGCCGATCTCGTCGCCCAGCAATACAAGCGGCAGGACATCAACTTTGTCCGCGGCTCGTTCCGCGTGCGCGGCGACACGATCGAGATTTTTCCGGCCCACCTTGAGGACCGCGCCTGGCGTATTTCGCTGTTCGGCGACGAGATCGAGGCGATCACCGAATTCGACCCGCTGACCGGCCAGAAGACCGGCGAATTGAAGAGCGTCAAGATCTACGCCAATTCGCACTATGTGACGCCGCGCCCGACCTTGAATCAGGCTATCAAGTCGATCAAGGAAGAGCTCAAGCAGCGGCTGGTCGAACTCGAGCGCGCCGGACGCCTGCTCGAGGCGCAGCGGCTGGAGCAGCGCAGCCGCTTCGACCTCGAGATGCTGGAAGCCACCGGCTCCTGCGCCGGCATCGAGAACTATTCGCGCTATCTCACCGGCCGCCAGCCGGGCGATCCGCCGCCGACCCTGTTCGAGTACATCCCCGACAATGCGCTGGTCTTCATCGACGAAAGCCACGTCACCATCCCGCAGATCGGCGGCATGTATCGCGGCGACTTTCGCCGCAAGGCGACGCTGGCCGAGTACGGTTTCCGTCTGCCGTCCTGCATGGACAACCGGCCGTTGCGTTTCGAGGAATGGGACGCCATGCGCCCACTTTCGGTCGCGGTTTCGGCGACGCCCGGCGCCTGGGAGATGGAGCAGTCCGGCGGCGTCTTTGCCGAGCAGGTCATCCGCCCGACCGGCCTGATCGACCCACCGGTCGAGGTGCGCCCGGCCAAGACCCAGGTCGACGACGTCGTCGGCGAAATCCGCGAAACGACAAAAGCCGGCTACCGCACGCTGGTCACCGTGCTGACCAAGCGCATGGCCGAGGACCTGACCGAATATCTGCACGAGCAGGGCATTAGCGTCCGCTACATGCACTCCGACATCGACACGCTGGAGCGCATCGAGATCCTGCGCGACCTGCGCCTCGGCGCCTTCGACGTGCTGGTCGGCATCAATCTTTTGCGCGAAGGCCTCGACATCCCCGAATGCGGCTTCGTCGCCATTCTCGATGCCGACAAGGAGGGTTTTTTGCGCTCCGAAACCTCGCTGATTCAGACCATCGGCCGCGCGGCCCGAAACGTCGACGGCAAGGTCATCCTCTACGCCGACCAGGTCACCGGCTCGATGGAGCGGGCGATGGCCGAGACCAACCGCCGTCGCGAAAAGCAGATGGAGTGGAACGCGGCCAATGGCATCACGCCGGAATCGGTCAAGTCGCGCATCTCCGACATCCTGGACTCGGTCTACGAGAAGGACCACGTCCGCGCCGACATCTCGCAGTTCACCGACAGCGCCGGCGCGATGATGGGCAACAATCTGAAAGCCCATCTCGACGCGATGGACAAGCAGATGCGCGACGCAGCCGCCAATCTCGATTTCGAGAAGGCAGCCCGCATCCGCGACGAGATCAAGCGGCTGCGCGAGATGGAACTGTCCATCTCCGACGATCCGCTGGCCAAATATGCCGACATGGAAAGCCCGGTTTCGGGCCGCGAAAAGGGCAAGCACAACAAGGGCCGCGTCATCCACCGCACGGTGGATGACGACGGCAAGGGGCTGTTCCGCAAGCCCGCGCTCGACGAGATGGGCGCCGACGGGGCCGTGCCGGTCAAGAAGCCGCTATTCGCCAAGCCTTCGCTCGATGCGATGGGTCCGGGCACCGACATGCCGACGCCCGCCGGGGCGGTGTCACGCTCGCTGTTCAAGAAACAGTCGGCCGAGGAGGCGCACGGCTCCGATTTCGGCATCCCCGGCGAGCCGACCAAGCCGCTGTTCAAGAAGAACTCGCTCGATGAAATGACGGTGCGACGGACTGAAAAGCCTGTTGAGGGCAAAGTGCCGGCCAAGCCACAGCCGATCTCCCGCCAAACGGGCGCGGAGGAACGCGACGATTCGGCCAAACCAGTTATCCGCCAGCGCGCTGGCATCGGCTCTTACGAGGATCCGGCCGATGCCCGCCGTGAAAAGCGCCGACCCGGCAAGACCGGCCGGCCGGGGCGGTAGCGTTCCTTCGCGCCCCCCTCTGTCCTGCCGGACATCTCCCCCACAAGGGGGGGAGATTGGCAACTTCAGCGCTTAGCTCACTTTTACACGCCCCCTTGCCATCGGCCCCTCCCCTGGTGTAGCCAGTTCTACAACTCGAACGTCTTGAAAGGAGGGCTGCGTGTTGTTTTCCCACCACCGTCAGCGCGGCCCTGCCCCTGCCCTGCGAGCTTGCTTGCAGGGCTGACCAGAGACGGTCCGGGTTCTCCCGCTTCGATTTTCTTGGTCTGCCTTCGTGGTGCCGTAACGCCGAGCCTGCTGGCCTGCCTGCGCACCGTCAAAGTGCATCGAACCGGACCTTTATTCCGGGCAGACCAGAGAAACCAACATGGCCCTGATCAGCCTCAAGTCCCTCGGCGTCACCATGAGTGCGCCGCTCTTTTCCAACCTTGACCTCAGCATCGGCACCGGCGACCGGCTCGGCATCGTCGCCGCCAACGGCCGCGGCAAGTCCACCTTGCTGAAATGCCTGACCGGCGAGGTGGAGCCGACAGCAGGCGACATCACCCGCACGCGCGGCCTGCGCGTCGGCTATGTCGAGCAAGCCGTTCCCGCAGCACTGGCCGAGCATGGCTTTCAGCAGATGGTGGCCGACGCCTTGCCGGCCGAGCAGGCCGAAAGCGAGCAATGGCGCGTCGATGTCGTTCTCGATTCACTCGACGTGCCGCAGCCGATGCGCGAGCGGCCGATGCGGGCCTTGAGCGGCGGCTGGCAAAGGCTGGCGCTGATCGCACGCGTCTGGGTCACCGATCCCGATGTCCTGCTTCTCGACGAGCCGACCAACCATCTCGACCTCGCCAAGATCAGCCAGCTCGAAACCTGGCTGAACGCACTGCCGCGCGAGGCGCCGGTGGTGATCGCCAGCCACGATCGGGCGTTCCTCGACGCAACGACCAACCGGACGCTGTTCCTGCGCCCCGAACAGTCGCCGGTATTTTCGTTGCCCTATTCGCGGGCACGCGATGCGTTGAGCGAAGTCGACGCCTCGACCGAGCGCAAGTTCCAGCGCGACATGAAGGTGGCGCAGCAATTGCGCCGGCAGGCGGCCAAGCTCAACAACATCGGCATCAATTCGGGCAGCGACCTTTTGACGGTCAAGACCAAGCAGCTCAACCAGCGCGCCCAGCGCCTCGAAGAGGTCGCAGCGCCGGCGCACCGCGAAAAATCGGCGGGCGCGATAAAGCTCGCCAATCGCGGCACCCATGCCAAGGTGCTGATCACGCTTGACGACGTGGCGGTCGAAACGCCTGACGGCACGCTGCTGTTCAGGACCGGCAAGCGCCACATCTGCCAGGGCGACCGCATCGTGCTGCTCGGCCGCAACGGCGTCGGCAAGTCGCGGCTGATCAGCCTGATCAGAAATGCCGTCGTCGAGCCAGAGACGGCAACACAAGGCGTGAAGGTGACGCCGTCGACGGTGCTCGGCTACAGCGACCAGGCATTGTCGGGCATCAGCGGCGACGACACGCCGCTGGCGATGCTCTCGCGCAGATTCTACGTCGGCGAGCAGCGCGCCCGCTCGCTGCTGGCGGGCGCAGGCGTCGGTATCGACATGCAGGAGCGCAGGATCGGCGTGCTGTCGGGCGGACAGAAGGCGCGGCTGATGATGCTAGCGCTGAGGCTCGCCAATCCCAATTTCTACCTGCTCGACGAGCCGACCAACCATCTCGACATCGACGGCCAGGAAGCGCTGGAGGCAGAATTGCTCGGCCATCAGGCGAGTTGCGTGCTGGCATCGCACGACCGCTCCTTCATCAGGGCGATCGGCAACCGTTTCTGGCTGATCGAGAAGCGGCGGCTGGCCGAGATCGACAGCCCGGAAGACTTCTTCCGATCGGTGGCAGAAGCGGGCGGTTGAAGCTTTGCGGCAAAAAAATCCGACGCTCTGTCGGATCATGGCCGCGTGCCACGTCCTTGGGATGCCGACACGGTGATGCCGGCGCCAATCGAGGAGAGAGCATCATGTCCATTCTGTCGTCCGTAGGTCGCATCGCGACCCGTTACTCGGCGGCTCGCGCCCGCTACCGCAGCGAGCGCGCCCTGCTTTCATTGCCGATCGAACTGCGCAAGGACATCGGCTGGCCGGAGATCGTCGTCGACGCGCAAAACAGCCGCCGGATTGCAATCTCCTTGTCCGAGGCAAGATGATAAGTTGAAGAGACCAACCGGCCGCAGCGGCGCCGTCATAAGCCTTGCGCGTCGCCCAGGGTCACTCCAACCGCCGACGGCCCGGCGCATCTGGTCCCGGCATTAAAAAAAGCATCTGACGTGTAGGATCGCCGCCGCTTCATTCGTCCTGTGGTCCGCAAGGTCAAACCAAACCCAGAGAGGAGCAAAAAGATGAACGACCAGCCCCAAACCCAGCCTAAAGCGAAAGTCCTCGGCGGATTGACGCCCTACCTTCAACTGGACGGCGCCTTTAAGGCTTCGGAATTCTATCAGAAGGCGTTCGGCGCCGAGCAGGTGTTCTTCTACCCGCCGGACGAGCAGGGCCGGACGATGCACATCCATCTCCACATCAACGGTTCGACCTTGATGATTTCCGACTTCTATCCCGAGCACGGAATGGCCCCGGTGAAGCCGCAGGGCTTCACCATGCAGCTGCATCTCGGCAGCGACGAGATCGACGCCTGGTGGCAGCGCGCCATCGATGCCGGTTGCAAGGTCGGCACGCCGCTGCAGGTGATGTTCTGGGGCGATCGCTGGGGTCAGTTGACTGATCCCTTCGGCGTGGAGTGGGCGATGAACGCGCCAGTAAAGGCGGCGTAGCGCCACCGTTTCTTCCTTCTCCCCTTGTGGGAGAAGGTGGATCGGCGCGCAGCGCCGAGACGGATGAGGGGTGCTGGAAGAAACGAGACGTTGGTGTTTCCCTGGAACACCCCTCATCCGACCGAGCTTCGCTCGGCCACCTTCTCCCACAAGGGGAGAAGGAAAATCCAACAAGGAGAACCCACAATGTCCTATGTTGATGGTTTCGTTCTCGCCGTACCCAAGGCGAATCTCGATGCCTACAAGAAAATGGCGCAGCTGGGCGGCACCGTCTGGATGGAGCATGGCGCGCTCGCCTATGTCGAGTGCATTGGCGACGACGTGCCCTATGGCGAAATGACCTCGTTCCCGCGCGCCGTGCAGGCCAAGGACGACGAGATCGTCGTCTTCTCGTGGGTCGTCTATGAATCGCGGCAGAGCCGCGATGCGGTGATGGCCAAGGTCATGGCCGATGAGCGGCTGAAGTCCGACTGGTCGGCGATGCCGTTCGACGGCAAGCGCATGATCTTCGGCGGCTTTCAGCCCTTCATTGAGTTGTAGGCCCGCATTACGCCAGCCGGTCGAGCAGTGGCTTGAGCCGGTCGCCATAGCGCTTCCACAGATCGACCGAGCCCTGGTACATCGGCTGGCGCACCTGCGCCGCCGACGCCGTGCGCACCGGCCGGTCGGTCTCGTGGAACGACAGCACTGCATCGTCCCATGGCAGGCCGAGATAGGCGATCAGCGCCCGCGTCTGCGCTTCCTGGTCGGCGACGAAATCCTCGTAGCGCACATCATGCACGACATCAGGCAAAACGGTGCGCCAATGCGCCATGATGTCGGTGTAGAGATTGTGGAAATCGGCAAGCTCGCCGAGGTCGTAGCCGTAGCGGTGGCTGTCGCCGCGGAAATGCACCTTGTAGATCGACAGGCAGGTCGCCGCCGCGTCGCGCGCGCAATGGATGATCTTGGCCTTGGGCAGCATCAGATGGATGAAGCCGACCAAAAGGAAATTGCCGGGCATCTTGTCGGTGACATGCCGGAAACCCGGATAGCGGGCGTGCAGCAGGTCCAGATAGGCCTGGCCTGCCTCGGCAAAGGCTTTGTCGGGCAGGTCAGCGATCCCGCTGGGGAAACCTCCCTTCATACCAGGCGGAAACTGTTTTCCCACCGCCGTCTTCAATATGCCGAGCTCGCCCGCGCCATAGACCTGCGGATGGCTGGCGATGATCTGCTCGACCAGCGTGGTGCCGGAGCGCGGCATGCCGACGACGAAGATCGGCGTGTCGTCGGCAATCCCGCTCGGTCTGTGCTTGTCGAAGAAGGCCTTGTCGAACACCGCCTTCATCGTTTCGAATTCGGCGCGTGTCTTGTCCGCATCATAGTCGATGCCCATGCGGCGGATGGCATTGCCTTCGGCGAAATAATCGAAGGCACGGCCATAATCCTTGAGGTCGTCATTGGCCTTGCCGAGGCCGAACGAAAGCTGCATACGCGCCAGGCTGCCTTCCGGCGCCTTGGCGTGCTGCGCCTCCATCCCGGCAAGCTCGGCGTCGCGCTCCTGCTGGCGCTTGACCTGGGTGAGCATCAGCCAGGCCCTGGCCACGCCGGGATCGACCGCCAGCGCCTGCCGGAAATGCTCCGCTGCCTCTGCGAGGCTGCCCTTCTCCATCAGCCCGACGCCCAGACCGTGCAGCAGGTCGGCGTCCTTCGGCCGAATTGCCAATGCTTCGCGGAAGACGGCGAGCGCCTCGTCGAGCCGCCCAGCCTCCTGCAGCGTTTCGGCAAGCCCGATGCGGGCGCGGACATGGAACGGGTTGCGGCCGATGGTGCCGCGATAGATCTCCTCCGCGCCCTCGAACTGGCCGAGTTGCTTCAGCGAGGAGCCGAGATTGTCGCGCGCCGCGAGTTGCTCCGGCCGGATTGCCACCGCGCCACGGAAGAAATCGACGGCTGCACCGACACGGCCGAGGTCGCGCATCACCGTGCCGAGATTGTTGAGGAAATCTGGATTCTTGGGTTGCAGGCGCACCGACTGCTCGAGGAGATCAAGTCCTTCGGCGCTACGCCCGGTCTGGTGCAGCAGCAAACCGAGGAAATGTGCTGCCGCCGCATGATTGGCCTTTTGCGCCAGCACCTGCCGGTAGAGCATCTCGGCTTCCTGCCGGCGCCCCGCCTGATGCAATTGCAGTGCCTGCTGCACGCGCTGGTCGAGCCCCAGCGGCGGCTGTCCGCCTGAGCCGAAATTGCCGCCCGCGCCTGCCGGTCTTCTCGGATCTCTGTTGATGGGAAACCTGCCGTGTTTTGTCCGCCTGCCGCGATCTAGGCCATCGGCGCGGCAGGTTCAAGGGTTCTCAGGCCAGCTTGCCGGAAATCCTTGGTTCATGGCCCGGCCAGGTCAGATCAGGCGGTTGGTCTCCGCAACCTGTCTGGCCCGCCGCAGCGTGCCGTCGGTATCGGCGATCCTGCGCCTGGCTGCCTCGTCACTTCGTATCGTCAGCCGTGCCGACACGACTTTCGCAGGCCCGGCGATCTGCTTGACAATCGGCTTGATGGTTACGGTCGAACCATCAGGTGTTTTCACGGAAAACATGATTTTTCCTTTCAGATGTAAATAAAAATCGATGCCGGGATGAATTTTTCCGGCACAATCTCAAACAATTCTTGTGAAGTTTCCGGACCGTATCACCATTTCCCAAATAGCCCTAGAAAAGTAAATTTACGACGAGGTCGGCGACGGGCGGGAATCTTCTTGAATAAACCGCATTTTGGGATTAATGAATTGAGATCGTTTTTTGGGCCAAGCTTGGCATCTCGCGGCGTCAGAAGTTCTCGACCCGCCAAACTCATTCCAGATCGCCGATACCCAAATTGCCGATACCCAAATTGCCGAACAGGGACCCACGACCTTAAGTCCCGGTGCCGCGAAGCGGGCACCACCCTATCGGATCCAAGACGACACTTCGAGGCACGAGAATGTCTGGCCGAACTACCCATTCCATCGCGCATTTCGAGGCACCCTTCATGATTGGCGGCCTGGACGGACAATTGCCGGCCGGCGACTACGACATCGACCACGATGAGGAGCTTGTCGATGGCATCTCGTGGCTTGCCTGGCGCCGTGTCGCCACTTTCATCCATTTGCCGGCGAGAACGGTGAAAAGCCAGACCAGCCAATTGGTCGCCATCGACTTCGCCGAACTCGAAACCGCGCTGAGGCGCGACCAGGAGAATGCCGCATGATCCGCTTCCAGCAGAACGCGCGCCCGCGCACCGACACGCCTGCGCATCTTTTCGCGATCGGCCAGACCGTTCGCATGAAGAGCCGCACCGGCCTTGTCCAGAAGACCGCCGAGCTGTTCCAGATCAAAAGCAAGCTGCCGGTCAAGGACGGCTCGCCGCAATACCGCATCCGCAGCAACGAGGAGACCCATGAGCGGGTCACCACGGAAGACAATCTCGAAGTGGCCAACGATCCAAACGGCTAGCCGCCCATCAACCGTCGCCACCATGTTCATCAATCACGAGGGACCAGGAAATGGCCAAGGGTCAACAGCGCAGCAACCGCGAGACACGCAAGCCCAAGAAGGACAAGACGGCAGCAAAGCCGGCCTCGCCCTTCGGCTCGGCTGTCAAGCAGGCGGAAGCCGGTTTGAAACCGAAGTCAAAGGGCTAGCGGCGGACGGATGAGCAGCCCTGCATTCATCCAGCCATCGCGGGCCGGATTAAAGATCATGTAATTTCGAAGCCCTATAAGGTCCGCTGGAACCGGGCCGATCACAGTTGGCTGCCTGGCGGGCCGCGCGCGAAATCGTCGCTCGCAGCCGAATGCAGGGAGGCGCACATGGACAGGTCGCGCATCATCGTGACTGCGGTGGTGCTGGCCCTGCTCGGTGCGATAGTGCCCATCGCGGCGATGTTCCACTTTTCATGGGTCCTGGCGGTTCAAGAAGAACACGAGCGGCTGGAGCTGTTCGCCAACCGCGCGATCGCCAGGGCCAGCATATCCCTCATGGATGCAGCGGCGCGTTGCGGGAGATCGACCGGTTCACCGGCGACCGCTGTTCGGTGGACCACATTGCCCGCATGCGGCGGCTCACCATCAACACGCGCTCGATCGAAGAAATGGGCTATTTCGAAAACGGCCTGCTCAAATGCACATCCTGGGGACCGACCGAAGGACGCGTTACGCAAGCCGCACCGGATTTCACCGCTGCAGACGGCGTTACCGTCACTGCCCGGATACGGCCCCTGGCCAACCAGGACCATCCGTTGATGGCCCTGCAGTACAAGCGCCATAATGTCCTTATCGACCCCCTGCGCTTTGTCGACATCGTCGTCGATCCCGACGTTCAGCTTGCCCTGGCGACAAACACGGGCGTCCTGCTCAGCGCGCTGAACGGGCCTGATCCTGCCCGCATCGGCAAGATCATCGCCGACCCGGGCAAAGGCCTGGATGACGGTCATCTGTTTGCCGCGGTGCGCGGGACGGACTGGATCGCCGTCGCCACCGAACCGGAAAGCCAGATTGTCGACAGCGTGCGTAGGCGGCAATTGCTGTTGCTTCCCCTCGGCGCTTTCATCGCCGCCTTCATCATCGGCATGGTTGTCTGGCTGTCACGGCGGCGGCTGTCGCCGCTTGGAGAATTGCAGATTGCCGTGCGCAAGCACGAGTTTATCGTCCACTATCAGCCGATCGTCGCGCTCAGGACAGGCAATTGCGTGGGTGCCGAAGCGCTGGTGCGCTGGAGACGACCCGACGGCTCGCTGGTCCGGCCCGATCTTTTCGTCCCGCTGGCCGAAGAGAGCGGCCTGATCGCGGCAATCACCGACCAGATCATCGCCCTTGTTGTTTTGGACCTGAAAAAACTTCTTGTCGCCAATCGTTCGCTCCACATCGCGATCAATCTCAGCCCGGCCGACGTCAGAACGGCAAGGGTCCTTCCGGTCATCGAAAAGGCCCTGCAGCACACCGGAATTCAGCCTCGGCAGATCTGGCTGGAGGCGACGGAGCGCGGTTTCGTCGACGTCGATTCAGCGCGTTCGACCGTCATTCGCGCCCGCGAGCTTGGCCATGCGGTCGCAATCGACGACTTCGGCACAGGCTATTCGAGCCTGTCCCATCTCGAGGGCCCGCCGCTCGATGCGCTGAAGATCGACAAGTCGTTCATCGTCACGAACGCTACGGATTCCGCCACCAGTTCCGTCACGCCGCATATCATCGACATGGCCAAGACGCTGAAGCTGAAGATCATTGCCGAGGGCGTGGAGACGCAGGCACAGGTCGACTACCTGATGGAACGCGACGTCGACTATGGTCAGGGTTGGTTGTTTGCCAAACCTATGCCCGCGGCCGAGTTCATCGCCTATTGCCGCAGGGCGGGGCTGCCGGCGTAGAGGCATGAGCCGCCAGCTGCCGTCGCGCGGCTGCGCCCAGTTGATGGATGAGCCTCCTCGCCCGGAGACGGGGAGGAAACCAGCCTCTCAGCAGGGACCGTCGTCGACGATGCGATAGTCGGCGGCGCGAGCCTCGCAAGCGTTGGGGAAGGTGCGCAACTCGCCGCCGCGGCGGGCGCAGACCGGGCGGTATTCGCGCGTGCAGAATGTCTGCTCTCCATCACCGCCACCGTCGCGGCACCGGCCGCCGCTGATGATGCGATATCCGGCCCGCTCGGCAAGGCAGGCATTGGCGAAGGTCTGGCGGTCGCCACCGCGCCGGGCGCAGACCGGATCATATTGTCTGGTGCAAAATTGCGGCTCGGGCCGAGGCGGGCGGTACCCCGGTCCGTCCTCCTCCACCACCACCGCGGTACAGGCTGCAAGTACTGCCGACAGCAACAGGATGGCAAAACCCTGTCGCGAGAAGATTGCCGCAGGAAATTTCACCACCAGACCTCCCTCGAGCCCCCGCTCCAATGCATGTCACCCAAAGCTGCCGACTCTGACCCGAGGGTGCGAAGCGGTTTGGGACAACGGCATGCCAAAAATGAAGCCGATCCTCGCCATTCCACCCGCCGAATGCAACCCCTGTTTGCAGGCTCCCAGCAGGCTGGACCATGCGTGGCCGGGCTATGGCCGATGACCACCGGGCGAGCACCCCGCTTTGTCGATGCCATGTGTGCGAAGGCGCCCATGAGCGGCCGTTGGCGCTACCTTGCAACCATCGCGTTTCCGTGCGATAAATTTTGTGTTCGGGCATTTGCGACCCGGAGAGCGGAACGTTTTGGACGACCTTTCCCCGATACTGTGAATCTCTGACGGCCCCGTTTTTCGGCGGGGGGTTCTAACCATGCGCCAATGCATGACTGCCGAAGCAACCACCGGGACTTGCCCACGGCGTCAGGCGGCGGGCAAACCACAAAGACTGACACGGGTGAAGGAGTTTCCCCAATGGCCCAGACCGGCACCGTTAAATTCTTCAACGCTACCAAAGGCTTCGGCTTCATCACGCCAGACGACGGCGCCAAGGACGTGTTCGTCCACATCTCGGCGATCGAGGCTTCGGGCCTCCGCACGCTCGTCGATGGCCAGAAGGTCACGTTCGATGTCGAGCCCGACCGCATGGGCAAGGGGCCGAAGGCGGTCAATCTCCGCGCGGACTGAACCGTCGGCGCGCATGTCCGCCCGGACGTGCCCTAGGGGACGTGCGAAGCCGGAGGTGCCAGGAATGAGCCCGAGGCCGCTCCAAAGGCCTTGAACCGGCTTTCAGCGCCGGACCCGAGTTTCGAAGGCGCGGCGGTTTCGTCGCGCCTTTTTTAGTGGCAGGGCGGCAAGCCACTGCTCGCAAAACTTTCTCTTGCCGATGGCGCTAAAATAAACGACAAATTTCCACTCGGGCATTTGCCGGCCCGAAACTGGACTTGATGGGATCAAAGGAGCTTCCCATGCCGCAGACCGGCACCGTCAAATTCTTCAATCATGCCAAAGGCTTCGGCTTCATCACGCCGGATGATGGCGCGAAGGATGTCTTCGTCCATATTTCGGCCGTGCAGGCGTCGGGTCTTCCCGGTCTTGAGGATGGGCAGAAGGTGACATTCGACACCGAGCCGGACAAGCGCGGCAAGGGTCCGAAAGCCGTCAACCTGTCGATCGGCTGAGCCGAGCTCGAGACAGCGTCGGGCGGTCCGCTGGCGCAGCTCCGCTCCTTGTTGAGCGTACAATATTTGTGCCTTGCGCCATGCCTGATCGATAAATCGACTGGTCCCAGCCCGCCAATTTCGTTCAGCCCCCGTTCAGCCACGGTCGCCTATTAATCTTCGGTAAAGCCGGACCGCATCCCCCAGATTACCCACAGATTACCCGGGCCGCAGATTACCCGGGCCGGCATGAAGGAGACCGAGATGAACCGAATTCTCAAGACCGCCGTCCTGTCCGCCGCGATCGTTGTAACCACGCTCGCGACCTTGCCGGCGGCCAGCGCTGGTGACTGGCGCCACCGGCACCACCATCGTGGCAATGGCGATGCGATCGCGGCAGGCGTCCTTGGCCTCGCGGCCGGCGCCCTGATCGTTGGTGCGCTCAACAACCCGCAGCCCAGCTATTACGACCCCGGCTATGACGATTATGATCGTTATCCACGGCGGCCCGCCCCGGTGCGCCGCTACTACGCGGAACCGCGGGTCGCCTACAATGACGGCTATGCCGAGCCATGGACCCGTGGCTGGTATGAATATTGTTCGGATCGCTATCGCTCTTTCAACGGCCGCACCGGCACGTTCACCGGCTATGACGGCGAACAGCATTTCTGCACCGCGAACTGAGGCTTCCCTGCCCCCCAAAAAAAGCGCTGTCCGCAAGGACAGCGCTTTTTTTCGGCGTCATAAGGAAAGGAGAGACCGACGCGCGCCGCGTGAGGCTACGCAGCCACGACGCGTTTAAATCAGGAAGGGGTTGCTCCGGCGCTCCTCGCCGAAGCGGCCGCCGGGACCATGGCCGCAGATGAAGCCGATGTCGTCGCCGAGCGGCAGAAGCTTGTCCTTGATCGAGGCGATCAGCGCGGCGTGGTCGCCGCCCGGCAGATCGGTGCGCCCGACCGAGCCGCGGAACAACACGTCGCCAACATGGGCGAACTTCGCAGCACGATTGTAGAAGACGACATGGCCGGGCGCGTGGCCCGGGCAATGAAAGACTTCGAACGCGTGCTGGCCGAACGAGACGGTATCGCCTTCGCCGAGAAAGCGGTCGGGCACGCAGTTGCGCACCGGATCGGTGATGCCGTAGTGTTTCGCCTGGTTCTCGAGATTGGCAAGCAACGGACGGTCGGCCTCATGCGGGCCGATGATCTCGATGCCGAGCGCGTCCTTCAGGTCCATGGCGCCGCCGGCGTGGTCGATGTGACCATGCGTGATCCAGATCGCGCCGGCGTTGATCGCATTGTCCTTGAGCACTGCCAGCACCTTGTCAATGTCGCCGCCGGGATCGACGACGACGCCTTGCCTGTCGTCCATGTCGAAGAGGATGGTGCAGTTTTGCTGGAAGGCCGTGACCGGCACGATGCCGGCGTTGAGCTGACCCATGATCGTCCTTTCGCTGTGTCGCTTCTGATTTAGAGACACACGCGAACGTCGTCCACCGCATCCGGCTGTCGCGACAACGCAAAAATGAAGTGGGCGGCCGAAGCCGCCCACGGAAAGCCCGAAACCGCTAAAGCGCGTCGCGGCTGAATGGATTCATGCGACGCGCTTTAAGTTATTGTTTTTATGCATGTCGTTATCGCAAAACCGCTACGCACCCTCGGGTCAAGCCGGGGCATGCTTTTGCGCGACTTGCATTAAGCTTACTTCTTCGTCGCGTTCATGACCGCGCCGATGATGGCCGTCAGAATGGCGCCACCACCGGCACCGCCGAGGATGTTCTGCACATTCAGCGCGCTGCCCAATCCGCCCGTTGCCGCTGCGGCCGCAGCCGGATCGATCGTGCCGCCGCCGAGCAGGCTGCCGAGGATGGCCGCACCGCCGACGCCGCCAAGGGCGCCGCCGAGGATTTTGGTAAGCTGCCCCATTGCCGCTGTCTTGAGCGCGGCGCCCACCGCCTGGCCACCAATGACACCCATACTCACCTGAACAATGATCTGAAGAAGCGTGTTCATGTCCATATTGCCAGTCCCTCCATAGCTGCCAGCCTCCCGGGCCGACAGCATCATGAGACGCCGAACTGGACGAAAGTCAAATGCCGAGGTGCTTAAATAAAAGGGGCAGTCCGAAAACCGCCCCTACTTGTTAAAAAAGTTGTGACTTTCGTTATTCTGCGGCAATCGCATGCTTGGGTTGAACGGCTGCAGAATAGTCGTTCATCAGAGTCTTGGCGATTTCGCCCACCTCGAATCGGTATGGACCGATCTCTGAAACGGGGGTCACCTCGGCCGCCGTTCCGGTGAGGAAGCACTGCTGGAAGCCTTCGAGTTCTTCCGGCATGATGGTGCGCTCGATCACCTCGAAGCCGCGATCCTTGGCAAGACCAATGACTGTACGGCGGGTGATGCCGTCGAGGAAGCAATCGGGGGTGGGTGTGTGGATCTTGCCGTCCTTGACGAAGAAGATGTTGGCGCCGGTTGCTTCCGCAACCTGGCCGCGCCAGTCGAGCATCATGGCGTCGGCATAGCCTTTGGCTTCGGCGGCATGCTTGGACATGGTGCAGATCATGTAGAGGCCGGCGGCCTTCGATTTCGACGGCGCGGTGCGCGGATCGGGGCGGCGCCATTCGGCCAGATCGAGGCGGATGCCCTTCAGCTTCTGTGCCGGATCGAAATAGCTGGGCCACTGCCAGATGGCGATGGCGCAGTTGATCCGGCTGTTTTGCGCCGAGACGCCCATCTGTTCGCTGCCGCGCCAGGCGATCGGCCGGACATAGGCATCCCGAAAACCCTGCTTCTTTAACAGCGTGCGGCAGGCGTCGTCGATCTCGGCAACCGAATAGGGAATCTTGAAGCCGAGCAGGCGTGCCGATTCGTGCAGGCGCTCGCTGTGATCGGTCAGCTTGAAAATCTCGCCGCCATAGGCGCGTTCGCCCTCGAACACCGCGCTGGCGTAGTGCAGGCCATGGGTCAGCACGTGGATCTTGGCGTCGGCCCATTGGACGAACTCGCCGTTCATCCAGATAAAGCCGTCCATTTGGTCAAAGGGAACGGATGCCATGGTAACCTCCCGCGGGCGGCCGCCCGCACATTATCGTTGCGCGTTTCTTGTCAGCCGCACCGGGCGGCCGCTATCTCGAAGCGTAGGCGGATATATAAGGTCTGGCAAACACAGGAAGTTCCGGAAAAACGGCTTTCCCTTGCCTTTTCGTTCGCAATCCGCCGAAAAGCTTGTCAAAAATTACCATTGCCGGGAAATTACGTCAATAGTACTGACATAATTTCCCTTTCGCACGGAGAAATGATGACGGATCGCAGCCACCCAGCCGGAAAACCGATCAGGACGGCGATCACCGACGAGGACGGCATCGACTTTGCCATCATCGAACTGTTCTTCTTCGCCTATCGCGATTTTACCTCCGATCCGGACCAGATCCTGTCCGACTATGGTTTCGGCCGCGCCCATCACCGGGTTCTGCATTTCGTCAATCGCAGGCCGGGCCTGACGGTCGCCGAACTCCTCGACGTGCTGAAGATCACCAAGCAGAGCCTGGCGCGCGTGCTCAAGCAACTGATCGACACCGACCACATCGTCCAGTTGCAGGGTCCGCGCGACCGCCGCCAGCGCGAGCTCTATCCGACAGCCAAGGGCCGCGCCCTGGCGCTGGCGCTGGCACGGCCACAGTCACGCCGCATCCATGCTGCATTGGAAGATTCCGGAGCCACCGAACGCGCCTTGATCGAGCGCTTCCTGGAAGCGATGGTCAATCCGGAACTAAGGGCGCAGATCGACATTGTGCCCGCAAAAACGTCAGGGAAAAGCCATGGAGACCATTGAAAAGGTTGATCAACCGGCAGCACCGGACGACGATGCGCCGCATCTGCTGGTGATTGATGACGATACCCGTATCCGCAATCTTCTCAAACAATATCTGACCGAAAACGGCTTTCGTGTCACCGTTGCCGGAAATTCCGGCGAAGCGCGGCGCAAGCTCGCCGGCCTCGATTTCGATCTGCTGGTGCTCGATATCATGATGCCGGGCGAAACCGGCGTCGATCTCGCCAAGGCATTGCGGGCAACCAAGAACGTGCCGATCCTGATGCTTACCGCGCTGTCCGAGACCGACAGCCGGATCACCGGGCTCGAGGCCGGCGCCGACGACTATCTGCCGAAGCCTTTCGATCCCCGCGAATTGATCCTGCGCATCAACAACATCCTGCGCCGCGGCGGTCCGGCAACGACGCCCAAGGTCGAGCAGCTGGTCTTCGGGCCTTACACGTTCCAGATCGCCCGGCGCGAGCTCAAGCGCGGCGGCGAGGCTCTGAAGCTGACCGACCGCGAGCAGGAGATCCTGGCGATCTTCGCGGCCCGTGCCGGCGAAACGATACCGCGTCATGAACTTGTCGGCGACGAATCCGAAGTCGGCGAGCGCACCATCGACGTCCAGATCAACAGGCTGCGCCGCAAGATCGAGCGCGATCCGTCCAATCCGGTCTGGCTGCAGACCGTGCGCGGTATTGGGTATCGGCTCAGCGTGGAATAGACTGCCGCCCGCAGCCCCTTGTCGAGCGGCTGCGGATGCGCAAAAAGGGCGAATGGCGACCACGCAACTGGAACGGCCGGGAGATCGCGGCTTGAGCGCTCGCGCCAGGCGGGCACTGAAGGCCGTGCCGCTTGCCTGGAAACGGTTCTGGCGCCTCGTTTCGCTTTACATGCCGAAGCGGCTCTATGCCCGCTCGCTGATCATCGTCATCGCGCCGATGATACTGCTGCAATCGGTCCTCGCCTTTGTCTTTATGGAACGCCACTGGCAGACCGTGACGCAGCGCCTGTCGCAGGCCACGGTCCGCGACATTGCCGCGATCGTCGACCTGGTGGAAACCTATCCGCACGACGCCGACTACGCCAACATCATCCGCATCGCGCAGGATCGCATGCAGCTGAAGATCGACTTGCTGCCGCCCGATCCGCTGCCGGCGCCCGGTCCAAAGCCGTTCTTCTCGATCCTCGACGAAATTCTCTCGTCCGAGATCACCCATCAGATCAACCGTCCGTTCTGGATCGATACGGTCGGCAATTCCAATATCATCGAGGTCCGCGTCCAGCTCGAAGGCAAGGTGCTGCGCGCCTTCGTGCGCCGGAGCCAGGCCTATGCCTCGAACACGCACATTTTCCTGATCTGGATGGTCGGCACCTCGCTGGTGCTGCTGATGATCGCCATCCCGTTCCTGCGCAACCAGATCCGGCCGATCCTGACGCTGGCCGAGGCCGCCGAAAGTTTCGGCAAGGGCCGGCCGATGCCGCTCGATTTCCGTCCGCGCGGTGCCGAGGAGGTTCGCCGCGCCGGCTTTGCCTTCATCCAGATGCGCGAACGCATCGAACGCCAGATCGAACAGCGCACCGCCATGCTGAGCGGCGTCAGTCACGATTTGAGGACCATCCTCACGCGCTTCAAGCTGCAGCTTGCGCTGACCGGGACCAAGGCCGACACCGAGGCGCTCGGCCAGGACATCGACGACATGCAGTCGATGCTGGAAGGCTATCTCGCCTTTGCCCGCGGCGAGGCAACGGAAGACGCCGGCCGTTTCAACCTTGAAGCCTATTTCGACAAGCTCGGCGAGGAGGCGACGCTGCGCAAGCGCAAACTGTCGACCTCGCTCGCCGGCGATCCAAATGTGCATGTGCGGCCCCATGCCTTTGCCCGGCTGTTGTCCAATGTCGTCGGCAACGCCTTCCGTTATGCCAAGACGGTTGAGATCAACGCCAACCACGGCCGCGGCTCGCTGCTCGTCACCATCGACGACGACGGTCCGGGCATTCCGCCTGAAAAGCGCGAGCACGTGTTCAAGCCTTTCGTGCGGCTTGACGAAGCCCGCAACCTCGATGCCAGCGGCACCGGCCTTGGCCTTGCCATCGCACGCGACATTGCCCGCAGCCACGGCGGCGACATCATGCTCGACAAGAGCCCGCTCGGCGGCTTGCGCGCCGTCATCAAGGTTCCGGCCTGATTAGAATGACATGCGTCCAATTGGACGTACTGCTTCATCGGCCCGTCATGAAACCATGCTGAAGAGCGCGCATGAAGCGCGTGATCCCGATTGATTCGGCCTTGCGGCCCCGCATCAAGGAAACCGACGACCTTTCAAGCAAAGGCCTGCTATGCGCATCCTGATGGTCACCGACGCCTGGCGCCCGCAAGTCAACGGCGTTGTCCATACGCTGGAACGGCTTTCAGAAACCCTGAAATCCTTCGACGTCGAGACGGACTTCCTGACCCCGAATATCTTTCGCACCTTGCCGCTGCCGACCTACCCGGACATCCGGCTGGCGCTGACGACGCCAGGCCGCGTGGCGCGCCTGATCGAAGCGCGCAATGCCGATCATATCCATATCGTCACCGAGGGCCCGCTCGGCATCATGGCGCGGCGCTATTGCCGCAAGGCCGGCCGGCCGTTCACCACAAGCTATCACACGCGCTTTCCGGAATATCTGAGCGCGCGGCTGCCAATACCGGAAGCCTGGGCCTATCGCTGGCTTCGCGATTTCCACAATTCCGGACAAGGCACGCTGGTCGCCACCCAGTCGCTGGCGGACGATCTGGCGGCGCGCGGCTTCACCAAGCTAAGGCCATGGACGCGCGGCGTCGATACCGACCATTTCCGGCCGGACAAGAAAAAGGATATGGGGCTCAAGCGACCGATCTTCCTCTGCGTCGGCCGCGTCGCGATCGAAAAGAACCTGGCCGCCTTCCTCGACCTGGATTTGCCCGGCAGTAAGGTGGTCGTCGGCGAGGGACCGGAGTTGGCCAGACTCAAGGCCAGATACAACGATGCCCATTTCCTTGGCCACCGCCCGAACGACGAACTGGCCGAAATCTATGCCTCGGCCGATGTCTTCATTTTTCCCAGCCGCACCGACACGTTCGGCAATGTCATCATCGAGGCGCTGGCCAGCGGCACGCCGGTCGCAGCCTATCCGGTGACCGGGCCGATCGACATTGTCGGCGACGGCGTCGGCGGAGCGGTGTCGAACGATTTGCGTGAGGCCGCGCTCGCCGCGCTCGATGTCGACCGCGAAGAGGCGCGCCAACGGGCCATGCGCTACAGCTGGAAGGCCTGCGCGGAGATGTTCCTGGAAACGGTTGGAGAGGCGCTGGGCAGCCAGCGAAAACTGACACCACCTTTCGCCATCCACGGGCGAAGCGGCGGCAACGCCGGCGCGCAGACCCGAGGATCCATTTCGTGACCTGCGAGCGGCCCGTTTCGGTGAAGAACTTGTCGGGTTGAGGCGGCGGCGGGCCGCACTTGCTCCACAGGTTCATCCGGAACGCTTTTGCCGAGAACAGGCAGCGGAGGCGCTGATCGATCTCAATTTCTTGCGCGAGCTAGGGTGCAGCTCTTGGCGTCCGTCTGGTCGTGACTGCGCTAGCTGGGGCAGCGACCCGGTAGCGGACCGTCGGAAGCAGAGAACGCCGTTGATCAGTTGAAGGTGTGCAGCCGAAGTTTCAAGCTGCCATCTGCCTGCTTTTCGAAGACGTGGGTTGCCACCCCGGCCCACGGCTGATCCGCACCATTGGCGTCTTTACCCTTGGCCGACCATTTCGCCGTGCCAAACAGCAGGTTGCCGTCACCTCCTGCTTCGATCAGTTCGAGCTTGTGGCCTGTCACTCCCATGCCGAAGAGGCCGCCAAAGAATTTCTCGACCCCGTCCGGTGCCTTGATGACGTCATGGGTGGCGGGTAAGAAGATCGCGTCGTCGGTGTAGAACGCCGCAACCGCCTTTGCGTCTGCTTTGTTGAACGCAGCGTCCCAGGCCACGTAAGCGGCTTTCACCTGATCGTCGACGGGGTCAGCGTTGGCGGGCGACCACGAAAAGAGGCAAAGGGAAAGCACAGCGAAAATCGCAGTCAGCAGTCGAACCATCGTATCCTCCCGAGAATTGGCGGCACAGCCCGACAGATGCCGCGTCAAAACAATACGCCTGGGCCGTTGGGCTGTCGACTAATCCGTTTTGGGTGGCCGCCCACAACGAAAACTCAATCGATGTAGTCGCCGAGAACGGCAATCACGTGCAGGTCAAGCCTGTGGGCACCCTTGGTTCATTCGCGGGCATTCGGCGTGGTCGCGATACTGCGGCCGAGGTTTCTGGTGATCACGACTTTTGGGGAAACCACGCGCTTCTTGAGATCAAACCCCTGGAGCGGCCAAGGAAAGTCTGCGCGTCGGCTTCGCTCCCGCTCCGCCCGTGGATGACGAAGCTAGAACAGTCGGCCGCCGTCCGGCACCCTGCGTTCGATCGCACCGAGGACGACCGCACCCTCCTCGTCGGGAAAGCCAAGCGTCAGCACTTCCGACATGAAGGGGCCGATCTGCCGCGGCGGAAAATTGACCACCGCGAACACCTGCCGGCCGAGCAGCGTCTCGGGCGCATAGTATTTGGTGATCTGCGCCGACGATTTCTTCACTCCGATGTCAGCGCCGAAATCGATCTTCAGCTTGATCGACGGCTTGCGCGCCTCGGGAAACGGCTCGGCCTCGACGATCGTGCCGGCGCGAATGTCGACACGGTCGAAATCGGCGAAGCTGATCTCGGGCTTGCGCTGGCTGCTCGAACTCATGGAGGTTCAGGTCCTGGCTCAGGCGTTTCCGTAAGTCTCGAAGAGGACGCCGGCCAGCGCATCCTTGGCCGAGGTTCCCGACCAGACGACGAACTGGAATGCCTGGAAGTAGCATTCGCAGGCCTCCAGCGCCGACGACAACAGCACCTCGACCTGCTGGCTCGACGGCTCGACCCCGCCGGCGAGCAGCAGCGACTGGCGGAACATGATCGCGCCCTCCTGCTCCCAGAGGTCGAAATGGCCGAACAGCATCTGCTCGTTGATCAGCGAAAGCAGCCGCATCACTTCGAGCGCGCGCGCCTCCGGCACCTTGATGTCGAAAGCGCAGGCCAGATGCAGCGCCTCGAAATCCTCCATCCAGGAAAATGAGACGTGGTAGTCGGTCCAGCTTCCGGCAACCGAAATCGAAATCTCGTCGTCGCCGGCCCGTTCGAAGGACCAGTCGTTGTTGTGCGCCACCTGCTCGATAACATCCACCGGATGGATTTCGCGCGAGAATTCGAGTTCGAGAAGTTCCATGAATGCTTCCTGTCGTTCCTTCGCCTCGGCCGGCGGGGCACCCACAACGAACAATTTTGTCTAGAACTCGGACGCCGGGACTTCGTCAACGCAAAGACCCAGACCGGACCCCACCGCCCGGCGCATGACCCTGCTCCGAATCATGCAACAAATTCAGTCTATTGATCGGGAGTCGCGTGACCAGCCCAATTTTTCGCACTGCGTCATTCGCATGTGGAAAGCCGCTGTCACAAAGATTCACGCAATGCCGGTAAGCGATTCACGACAAAGCGCTTTTTGCGATTGTGCTTTGTGGAAAAGTTTAACGTTATTTTTTTGGTCTGGGCTTTGCCGCAGCCGCAGGCGCCTGCCCGGTCAGATCGGCGAGCTTTGCCTCAAGCGTCTCGATGCGCGCAGCGAGACGGGTGTTTTCTTCCCTGGCTTTTACCGCCATGTCGCGGGCGGCCTCGAATTCTTCGCGCTGCACCAGGTCCATCGAGTTGAGAACACGCTCGGCCTGCCCCTTGAAGGCGGTTTCGACTTCGCGGCGCACGCCTTGCGCGGCACCGGCAGCGTCGGTCATCAGCTTGGCGAATTCATCGAGAATGCGGTTCGGTCCGGTCGACATGGCAAATCCTCGCTTGCTCGATTTGACGTAGTGGCGCGCGACGCGGAATGCAAGAACGTTGAGGCTGCTGCGTCATCAAGTCGGGTGCAATTTGACCTGACCTCGCAAGCCATAGCTGGTACCGTCCAAGAAAGAGCATTTTGACGGGGGCTGCAATGGCTTTCAGTGCGAATTTGGACCAGCGTCTTGCCGCACGCGACGCCGCGCTCGCCAAGGGCATCGGCGATGCCGACGCAGGGCGGGTGAAGCCTGCGGAAGAGGTGCTTGACCGCCTGGAGGCCAAATACAAGGGATTGGCCGGGACCAAGCTGTGAGGCGGCAGTACCGGCGCGATCAGCCCGCTTCCCGAAGCCGTATTTGCCGCGCCAGCGTCGCCTTGACCGGGCCAAAACCCTGCCGCATGGTCCGCGCCCGAACGTGATCGCAACCGGGAGATCCTGTTGAGCGAGTATCTTATGCTGCCGCTGGCCGCCCTGCCCTTCCCCAACCTCGACCCGGTCATCGTCCAGATCGGGCCGCTGGCGGTGCATTGGTATGGCGTCGGCTACATCGTCGGCATTCTCTTCGCCTGGTGGTATGCCAAGCGGCTCGTCACCAATGCAAGGCTCTGGCCCGACGGCACCGTGCCCATGAAGCCCGAGGATCTCGACGACTTCATCGTCTGGGCGGCTATCGGCGTGGTGCTTGGCGGGCGTGTCGGCTACGTGCTGTTCTACGACCTGCCGCGCTACATCGCTCAACCCTTTGATATCCTTGCTGTCTGGCAGGGCGGCATGTCGTTCCATGGCGGGCTGCTCGGCGTCATTCTCGCCATGACGCTGTTTTCCTGGTCGCGCGGCATCCGCACCTCGTCGCTGTTCGACGTGGTGGCGGCCGGCGTGCCGGTCGGCCTTGGCCTCGTCCGCATGGCGAATTTCATCAACTCCGAACTCTGGGGCAGGCCGACCGACGTGCCATGGGCGGTCGAATTCCCCAATGGCGGGCCATTTGCGCGCCATCCGAGCCAGCTCTACGAGGCGCTGCTCGAAGGCCTGGTGCTGTTCCTGGTCCTGCGCTTCCTCACCCATTCCAGGCTCAAGCTGAAGACGCCGCGCTTCGTCGGCGGCGCCTTCATCGCCGGTTACGGTCTCTCGCGCATCCTTGTCGAATTCTTCCGCGAGCCCGACCAGCAGCTCGGCTACCTCCTCGGCACCAACTGGCTGACGATGGGCATGGTGCTGTCGCTGCCGATGCTGCTGGCCGGCATCTGGGCGATGGTGACTGCTACCGCATCGGCCCAAAAATCGGAATCGATTTTGGGGAAGCACGATGCGTAGAATCAAAGTGCCAGGGCGTACTTTGTGCGTCCAAATGGACGCACGTCGCCCTAGGGCGGTAACACAGCCACAGCCGGTATGACCCGGCTGAAAACCCGCATCGTCGAGCTGATCGGTGCGGCGGGGCCGATCCCCGTCAACCACTACATGGCGCTTTGCCTGTTCGATCCGCTGGACGGCTACTATACGACGCGCGAGCCGTTCGGGGCTGCCGGCGACTTCGTCACCGCGCCGGAGATCAGCCAGATGTTCGGCGAGTTGATCGCCGTCTGGCTCTACGAAGCCTGGCTGGCGACCGGCCGGCCGATGCCGGCCACCATCGCCGAGATCGGCCCCGGCCGCGGCACGCTGATGAAGGACATGCTGCGCACGCTTGCGCGGCTCGATCCGGCGCTGACCGCCGGTGCGTCGTTCGCCATGATCGAGACCAGTCCGCGACTGGCCGATGTCCAAAGGCAAACGCTTGTCGCCACGCCGGCCGCGATCGGCTGGCACGAAAACATCGACACGCTGCCGCAGACCCCGCTTTTCATCGTCGGCAACGAATTGTTCGACGCGGTGCCGATCCGCCAGTTCGTCCGCGCCGGAACAGGCTGGCGCGAACGGATGATCGGCCTCGATGGCGCCGACCAATTGCACGTCTTCGCCGGCGCCGGCTCGGTCGATCCAACACTGTTGCCGGACGATGCCGAAAACGCGCCACAGGGCGCGATCGTCGAGGTCGCGCCGGCCCGAGCCGCGCTGATGGCGACCATCGCCGAGCGCTTGGCCGGGCTCGGCGGCGCCGGCCTGTTCCTCGACTATGGCTACCTCCAGCCAGGGATCGGCGACACGTTGCAGGCCTTGCGCAAGCACGATCACGAAGATGTGCTGGCCAATCCAGGCGAAGCCGACCTCACCGCCCATGTCGATTTCGCCGCCCTTGCCGCGATCGTGCGGGCGCATGGCCTCGATGCCCATCTCTCCACGCAAGGCGAATTCCTGGTGGAAATGGGGCTTCTCGAACGCGCCGGCCAGCTCGGCGCCAATGCCAATGAGGCGGCTCGCGAAAAGATTGCGGGTGAGGTCGAACGCCTCGCCGGCCCGCAAGCCATGGGCGACCTGTTCAAGGTGCTTGCTGTCCTGCCTGCCGGCATCGCCGTTCCGCCCTTTGCAACGGCGGATTGACTTTTCACTGCCGCCTCTCCCACTCTCCCGCCTTCCGACTGTCGCCGTCTTTCGACTGTCGCTTGACGAAATCGCTCTCACGGACAACAACGCAGCCATGCTGAATCAGACCAAACCGGATCCCGTTCGGTCGCCCTTGCTGGAGAAAGCGCGGGCGCAAGGCATTCGCCACGGCTATTTCACCCGCGTCGGCGGCGTCTCCAGCGGCATCTATCAGGGCCTCAACATCGGCACCGGCTCGAGCGACGACCAGACGCAGGTCGCCGAGAACCGCCGCCGCGTCGCCGACTGGATGGGCGTGCCATCAAGACATCTGTTGACCGCCCACCAGATCCATTCGCCCGACGTCGTCATCGCCAGGGAGCCTTTTTCCGGCGAGCGGCCGAAGGCCGACGCCGTCGTCACCGACCGGCCGGGGATTGCGGTGGGCGCCTCGACGGCCGATTGCGGACCGGTGCTGTTCGCCGATGCCGAGGCGCGAATCGTCGGCGCAGCCCATGCCGGCTGGAAGGGCGCCTTGTCAGGCGTGCTGGAAAACACCATTGCGGCGATGGAAAGCCTCGGCGCCCGGCGCGAGCGCATCGTTGCGGTTCTCGGCCCGTCCATCGGCCCGGAAAACTATGAAGTCGGCCCGGAATTCATCGCTCGCTTCGTCGAGGCCGATGCCGACTATATCAGCTATTTCGCGCCCTCCGCGAAGCCGGAACATGCAATGTTCGACCTCAACCGCTATACGGTCGATCGGCTGACCCGGGCCGGCGTCACCGCCGAAGGGCTCGGCCGCTGCACCTACGCCGAGGAGGATCTGTTCTATTCCTACCGGCGCAGCACCCATCGCAAGGAGCCGGATTACGGGCGGCAGATTTCGGCAATCGTTTTGGAGACAGAATAATGGCGCTGCATTTCGAACGGTCGGAATTTGACGCGCGGCGCGATCGGCTGATGATCGAGATCGCCGAGAAGAAGCTCGATGCCGTCCTTTTGTTTGCACAGGAGAGCATGTACTGGCTGACCGGCTACGATACGTTCGGCTTCTGCTTCTTCCAGTGCCTGGTGGTGAAGGCGGACGGCTCGATGATCCTGCTCACGCGCTCGGCCGATCTGCGCCAGGCGCGACACACCTCGATCATCGACAACATCGTGCTGTGGACCGACCGCGACGGCGCCAATCCGGCGATCGACCTGCGCAATTTGCTCAACGACCTCGACCTGCTCGGCGCCCGCATCGGCGTCGAATACGACACCCACGGCCTGACCGCTTACAATGGCCGGCGCCTGGACGAGCAATTGCAGACCTTTGGCCAGATCGCCGACGCGTCCGGCATCATCAGCCGGCTGCGCCTGTTCAAGAGTCCGGCCGAGATCGCCAAGGTGGAAAAGGCCGCAAATCTCGCCGACGACGCGTTGGACGCGGCCCTGCCGCTGATCAAGCAGGGTGGCGACGAAGCCTTGATCCTTGCCGCCATGCAGGGCGCGATATTTGCCGGCGGCGGCGACTATCCGGCCAACGAGTTCATCATCGGCTCCGGCGTGGACGCACTGCTTTGCCGTTACAAGGCTGGCCGCCGCAAGCTGAGCAAGAATGACCAGCTGACGCTCGAATGGGCCGGCGTCTTCCACCATTACCATGCGGCGATGATGCGCACGGTGCTGACCGGCAAAGTGTCGAAACGTCACCAGGAACTGTTCGATGCTGCGCGCGCCGCACTTCTGGCGGTCGAAAAGGCGATGACGCCCGGAAATACCTTCGGCGACGTGTTCGACGCGCATGCCCGCACGCTCGAAACCCACAATTTGACCAAGCACCGGCTCAACGCCTGCGGCTATTCGCTCGGCGCCCGCTTCACCCCATCATGGATGGACATGCCGATGTTCTATCAGGGCAATCCCGAACCGATCGCGCCGAACATGACGCTGTTCGCCCATATGATCATCATGGACTCGGAAACCGAGACGGCAATGACGCTTGGCCGCACCTATCTGACGACTGAATCGCAGCCGAAGCCGCTGTCCCGCCATGATCTCGACTTGATTGTGCAATGAATCCATAATGGTAAGAATGCAAGAGGCGTTCATCGCCAGGGAGTTTTGAGGCAAATGAGGCGATCGCATGCGACGACCGTGTCATTGCTCGCGGCGCTGGCGCTGGCCGCCTGCACCAACGCGAAGGACGTTCTCGAACCCTCGGCCATCGCCCCGCAGTCGACACAGACCGTGCCAACGGCCGGAAGCGGCACGGCTGCAACACCCACCGCACCTGCGACGACCGCGCAGCCTCCCGCAGCAACACAGCCTTCCGCCCCTGCGCAGCCTGCAACCACGACCGCGCCGCCCGCAAAGAGCGCCGCCGTCATCGCACGAACCCGCCTGCAGGTAGCGCCGATCGTCGGCGCCTCGGTGGAAGCCGCGACACCGCTGACCGCGGCGCTTCAGACGCGAGCCAAGCAGCGCGGCATCACCTTGGCAGGCAGCGCCGGCCAGACCCCGACGCACGTGCTGAAAGGCTATTTCTCGACGATGTCGGAAGGCAAGGATACCACCGTCATCTATGTCTGGGACGTCTATGACCCGGCAGGCAACCGGCTGCATCGCATCAACGGCCAGCAGAAGGCGGCCTCGGTCAATGGTGGCGAAGGGTGGGCTGCGGTCGCGCCGGAAACCATGCAGGCGATCGCCGACCAGACGATCGACCAGTTCGCCACATGGCTTGGCGGCCAAGCGGGCTGACCGGCGGGCTGACATGTTGCCGGCTTCCCTCGCCGTCGACGTTTATTGAGATTAGCCGGCGGATTCCCGATCACGACGCTTGCAATACCGGCACGGGCCGCTAAAAGCCCCGACTAAGGGGCTCAAGAGAGTCTGCCAGAGTCTCCATCCTTCACCAGGAACGGTGCATGAAGCTTTTCGCGGGCAATTCCAACAGGGTGCTGGCCGAAGCGGTCGCCCGCTATCTCAACATCCCGCTGGGCAAAGCCAGCGTCAGGCGCTTCGCCGATCAGGAAATCTTCGTTGAGATCCAGGAGAATGTGCGTGGCGAGGATGTCTTCATCCTGCAGTCCACCTCGTTCCCGACCAACGATCACCTGATGGAACTGCTCATCATGATCGATGCCTTCATGCGCTCGTCGGCCAAGCGCATCACGGCGGTCATTCCCTATTTCGGCTATGCAAGGCAAGACCGCCGCGCCTCGGGCCGCACGCCGATCTCGGCCAAGCTGGTCGCCAACATGATCACGCGGGCCGGGGTCGATCGCGTCTTGACGCTGGATCTCCACGCCGGCCAGATCCAGGGCTTTTTCGACATCCCGACCGACAATCTGTTTTCGGTGCCGGTCATGGCCCGCGATGTGAAGGCGAAATACAAGCGGCTTGCCAATGTCATGGTCGTGTCGCCGGATGTCGGCGGCGTGGTCCGCGCCCGCGCTCTCGCCAAGCGCATCGACGCCCAGCTTGCCATCGTCGACAAGCGTCGCGAGCGCCCTGGCGAATCGGAAGTCATGAACGTCATCGGCGACGTGCGCGGCAAGGATTGCCTGCTGATCGACGACATCATCGATTCGGGCGGTACCTTGTGCAATGCGGCCGATGCACTGCTTGCCGCCGGCGCCACCAGCGTCACCGCCTACACCACCCATGGCGTTCTGTCCGGCGGCGCCATCGCCCGCATCGGCGCCTCGAAGCTGCAGGAACTGGTCATCACCGATTCCATCCAGCCGACCCAGGCGGTGCTCGACGCCAGCAACATCCGCGTCGTCTCGATCGCCGACCTGATGGGTGAGGCGATCTCGCGCACGGCGACCGAAGAGTCGGTGTCGAGCCTGTTCGACTGAAATCTGCCCGCGATACAGCGCCGCGCGTCCAGAGACGCGCAAGGACGCTGTAGCACCTTGATTTTGCGCATGATCCTCTCCGAAAAGGTTCGGGGTCATGCGCTAGCGTTCGACACCCTGATGTTGTCCCTAGAGCCGCGCATATAGCCGCGCGGCGATGCCCCCAGCATGCGCTTGAACATGGTGATGAAGGCCGGCACGCTGTCATAGCCGAGATCGAGCGCTACCCTTGTGATCGGCTCGCCGTCGGCCAGCCTCGGCAAGGCCGCGAACAGGCAGGCCTGCTGGCGCCATGTCGACAACGACAATCCGGTCTGGCGATGAAAGGCGCGGGTGAAGGAACGCCGGCTCATGCCGACGATATCGGCCCATTCGTCGATCGTCGCGTGCGGCGAGGGTGCTGCGACGAAGCGCCGGCACAGTGCCGCAAGCCTTGGATCTGATGGAAAAGGCAGGCCGAGCGGCCGTTCCGGCAGGTTCGGGATTTCGTGCAGCAGGAGGCTCATGATCAGCCCGCCGCGCCCCTCAAGCTCGGCACCCTGTGGCAGCTTTTCCGATTCCACGATCAGGCTGTGCATCAGATCGGTGATGCCGACGACGCGCAAGCCATCCGGCAGCCCGGCGATGGCGTCGGGCATCACATAGACCGAGCGCATGCTGACGTCGCCAAGCATCTCGACGGAATGCTCGGTGCCGGCAGGAATCCACATCGCATGATCGGGCGGCACCATCCAGCGCCCATGCCGCGTCGTCACCAGCACGACGCCGACAAGCGCATGCAGCAATTGACTGCGGCTGTGACGGTGCTGCGGCACGTGATAGCCGTCGGGATATTCGGTCGGCAGGGCCACCGCCGGCCCGACAGCCTGCTCCAGCCATTGCCAGCGGCGCAACAGCCCGAGATCGGTGAACTGGCCGAGATCGGTGTCGCCCGCTTTGAGGATTTTGGTGCCATGCGGCATTGGTAATGGCCCACTCGCGAAACTATTGGACCAAACCACGAAAGAAGTCGCCCGGCAAGTAACTTATAAGGCAGCGGGGCCATAAGGGCCGCCTGCGGGAGCGTCCGCCAAAAAGACCATGGAGCCTGCGTTGACCGATACGACAGCCACCTCCGTCGCCACACCGGCGACGGCCAGCCACACTTCGGCGCAAGCGACGGCCTTCACCGTCATCCTTGCGGTGAGCTTCTGCCATTGTGTCAACGACATCATGCAGTCGCTGCTGTCGGCCATCTATCCGCTGCTGAAGGACAATTACCATCTCGATTTCTGGCAGATCGGCCTTTTGACCTTCACCTTCCAGGTGACGGCGTCATTGCTGCAGCCGCTGATCGGCATGGTCACCGACAAGCGGCCGATGCCCTATTCGCTGCCCTACGGCATGGCGTCCTCGCTGATCGGCCTGATCGTGCTGGCCTATGCCGGACACTATTGGCTGCTGCTGATCGGCGCGTCGCTGATCGGCATCGGCTCGGCGATCTTCCACCCGGAATCCTCGCGCATCGCCCGCTTCGCCTCGGGCGGCAGGTTCGGCCTGGCGCAATCGCTGTTCCAGGTCGGCGGCAATCTCGGCCAGGCCATCGGGCCGCTGCTCGCCGCCTTCATCGTCGTGCCGTTCGGCCAGACCAGCATAGCGTGGTTCGCCGCCGGCTCGCTGATCGGCATCGTCGTGCTGTGGCGGGTCGGCGGCTGGTACAGCCGGCTGCGCGCCTCGCTCGCCAACCGCAAGGCGGCAGGCTTCGTCTCACCCTTCCCACGCCGCAAGGTGATGAGCGCGCTGGCGGTGCTGACCCTGCTGGTGCTGACCAAGAACGCCTACGTTGCCAGCCTCGCCAGTTACTACACCTTCTACGCCATCGATAAATTCGGCGTTTCGGTGCAGATGTCGCAGGTCATGCTGTTCCTGTTCCTCGGCGCCTCGGCGCTGGGCATCCTGCTCGGCGGCCCGTTCGGCGACCGCTACGGACAGAAGCCGATGATCTGGTTCTCGATCGTCGGCGTGCTGCCGTTTACGCTGGCCCTGCCCTACGCCAATTTCGAATGGACGATGATCCTGACCGTGCTGATCGGCCTGATCCTGTCCTCGGCCTTCTCGAACATCGTCGTCTTCGCCCAGGAACTGGTGCCCGGCCGCGTCGGCATGATCGCCGGCATCTTCTTCGGCTTCGCCTTTGGCATGGGCGGCATCGCCGCCGCCGTGCTCGGCGTCGTCGCCGATATGAAAGGCATCGACTTCGTCTTTCAGGTCTGCTCGTATTTGCCGCTGCTTGGGCTGCTGACGGTTTTTTTGCCGAACATGAAGGAGGCGAGGAAGCTCGAAGCTGGAACCACTATCGGGTGAACCTTGAGTTGGCTTGCCCCGGCGACGCGGGCTTCGGCTCTGTCAGCCGCTTTCGTAGTTCATGCCGTCGACATCAAGGTCTGAGGCCAGCCACTCGGGAAAGCCACCTTCGAACCGACGTGATGCCCAGCCTCGCGCCCTCAGGATTGCCAGCGCGTCGGCAGAGAGAACGCACTGGACACCACGACAATAGGCGACGATGACCTTCTCTCGTGGAAGCTCCGCAAGTCGTTCTTCCAGCTCACCCGCGGGAATGTTGATCGCACCCGGCAAATGCGCGGCCGCGTATTCCTCTTGCGGCCGGACGTCGAGCAGCACGATTTCGTCGTCCCGTATGCGGCGCACCAGTTCCTCGCGCGAGATGTTCTCCAGCCTGTCCGGCCGGCTCATTGTGTCATCGATAAGCTCGCGGATTTGCTCGCGCCTGTGGTTCGCAAGGCTGCGCAGGGCCCCAAGCACGTTTTCGATCGGACCATCGGCCAGACGATAAAGCACGCGTTTCCCGTCTCGCCGGGTCTGCACCAAGCCGGCCCGCTTGAGCTGTTGAAGATGCTGCGACGTGTTGGCCAAGGCGATCCCGGAAAGTTGCGTCAGCTGCTCCACGGCCAGTTCGCCGTCGGCAATGTGGCGCAGAAGAACCAGCCGGTGTGCATGCCCCAGCGTGCGGGCGAGATCGGCTATCTCGTCAACGATCGGATGATGGACATCTGCGTTTTTCATATCGCATGGTACAATCAATCAAACGATCAATCAATACATTGAATGTCTTATTTCAACCGGCTAGTGTCGGACGCCCAAGACAGGAGCATGGACCAGACAGGAGCATGGAAATGAACGAGCAGTTGGAGTTCGTTGTCCGCGCAGCCTCGATCGGAACGGGGGCGACGGCGGTGATGGATCTTTGGGGATTGTTTCTGAAACGAACGTTGGCGATTCCGCCGCTTGATTATGCCTGGGTCGGCCGCTGGATCGGCCACTTTCCGCGAGGACGTTTCGCACATGCGAATATCGCGCAGGCGCCCCGAATTCGCGGCGAAACGCCTGTTGGCTGGGTCGCGCATTACGCGATCGGCATCGTCTTTGCTGCATTGCTGATGGCAGTATGGGGCCTCGACTGGGCACGAGACCCGACATTGCTTCCCGCCCTTGTTGTCGGCATGTCCACTGTCGTTGCCCCGTTTTTCATAATGCAGCCAGCCTTTGGAGCCGGAATTGCAGCCTCGAAAACGCCCAATCCGAGCACCGCGCGTCTGCGCGGCCTCATCACTCATCTGTCCTTCGGCGTCGGGCTGTATGCCGCTGCGTTGTTTTCCGCACACCTGTTCCCGATCTGATACTGGTCGATTGCGGTCGGCTTTCAGGACACAACCCCAATATTTTGCAAATGCGGGAGCAAGCACGAAATTCAAAAGCGAGACACTGCCCACCCGCCTTCGCCACCCGCCTTTGGCTTGCACCCCGCCCCACCTTCCGCTATAGAGCCGCCACCCGCGTAGACACCCTTGGAGGCAACGCGGCGGAAGGCTGTCCGGCCTCACGTGATCCCAAAAAAGATTTTGGACCAGATCATGTAAGGCCATGACGGCTTTCGACGTTTACGGCCCAGGCATCTCGCCGGCCGCGAACGCTCCAGAACAACGCGAAAGGAAATGCCATGAGCCAAGCTTCTTACGAGCTCAAGGCCGAAGCGCGCGAACAGGTCGGTAAGGGGTCCGCCCGTGCAGTTCGCCGCAACGGTAAAGTGCCTGCAGTAATCTACGGCGACAAGCAGCCTCCCCTGGCGATTGCGCTGACCTACAAGGACATCTACTACAAGATCCATGGCGGCGGGTTCCTGACCACGATCGCCACGATCGATGTCGACGGCAAGAAGATCCAGGTCCTGCCGAAGGACTACCAGCTCGACCCGGTCAAGGATTTTCCGGTCCATGTCGACTTCCTGCGCATCGGCAAGGACACCGAAGTCAATGTCGACGTGCCGGTCCACTTCATCAACGAGGACAAGTCGCCCGGCATCAAGCGCGGCGGCGTGCTCAACATCGTGCGTCACGAGGTCGAGTTCCACTGCCCGGCCAATGCGATCCCGGAATTCATCACCGTCGATCTCACCGGCACCGATATCGGCGATTCGATCCACATCTCGGCGGTCAAGCTGCCGGCCGGCGTCAAGCCGGTGATCTCCGACCGCGACTTCACCGTCGCGACCATAGCCGGCTCCGCGGCAATGAAGCCGGAGGCTGAAGAGACGGTCGAAGCGGCTGAACCCGAAGCGGCTCCTGCCGACGAAGAGAAGTAATCCTTTCCGCTCGGAGGTGACGATGCTGCTGTTTGCAGGCCTCGGCAATCCGGGCGCGAAATACGCTGACAACCGGCACAATGTCGGCTTCATGGCGGCGGACGCAATCGCCCGCCGCCATTCCTTCTCGCCCTGGTCGAAAAAGTTCCAGGGCCTGGTCGCCGAAGGCACGCTTGCCGGCGAGAAAATCGTCCTGATCAAGCCGCAGACCTTCATGAACCTGTCCGGCCAGTCGGTCGGCGAGGCCCTGCGCTTTTACAAGCTCGACGCTTCGGCGCTGACCGTCTTTTATGACGAGATCGACCTTGCCGCCGGCAAGGTGCGGGTCAAGGTCGGCGGCGGTTCCGGTGGCCACAACGGTATCCGCTCGCTCGAGCAGCATGTCGGCAAGGATTTCCGCCGTGTGCGCATTGGCGTCAGCCACCCCGGCGTCAAGGAAATGGTGCATGGCCATGTGCTTGGCGATTTCGCCAAAAGCGACCGCGAGTGGCTGGACGTGCTGCTCGACGCCATCGCCGACGATGCCGGACTGCTTGCCAAGGGCGACGACAATTCCTTCATGAATCGCGTGACGCTGGCCTTGCGCGACAAGCTCACACCGACGGGCGACGACGACCGCCCGCCACCCAAGGCGCCGAAAGCACAAAGCCACGTTCGCCAGGCGCGGCCGCAGCAACCGGCGGCCAAGCTGCCCGAAACCGGCCCGATGGCCGCCATGCTGAAGAAGCTGTTTGGCGGCAAGGATTGAGCCTGGCCACGGATCGGGGCTGCAGGGCTTGACGTTCGTCACCCCTTTCGCCCATAGCCCTCATCAAATTTCGATTTCCCGATAGGACCGGATAAAAATGGGTTTCAAATGCGGCATCGTTGGCTTGCCCAACGTCGGCAAGTCGACGCTTTTCAACGCGCTGACCAGGACGGCGGCGGCACAGGCCGCCAACTATCCGTTCTGCACCATCGAACCGAACACCGGCGAAGTCGCGGTGCCCGACCCGCGCCTGCAAAAAATCGCGGCGATCGGCAAGTCGAAGGAGATCATCCCGACCCGCATCTCGTTCGTCGACATCGCCGGCCTGGTGCGCGGTGCCTCGAAAGGCGAAGGGCTGGGCAACCAGTTCCTGGCCAATATCCGCGAGGTCGACGCCATCGTCCATGTGCTGCGCTGTTTCGAGGATGACGACATCACCCATGTCGAGGGCCGCATCGATCCCGTCGCCGACGCCGAGACCGTCGAGACCGAGCTGATGCTCGCCGACCTCGACAGCCTCGAGCGCCGCATCGTGCAGTTCCGCAAGCGCGCTTCCGGCAAAGACAAGGAGGCGCTAACCGTGCTTCCGATGATGGAAGCCGCGCTTGAACTCCTGCAGGCCGGCAAGCCGGCCCGCATCCTGCTCAAAAATATCTCCGCGGAGGATCTGCGCATCCTGCAGGGGCTGAACCTGCTGACATCGCACCCCGTGCTCTATGTCTGCAATGTCGCCGAGGCCGATGCTGCCACCGGCAACGCACACACCAAAGCGGTCGAACAGATGGCTGCCGCGCAAGGCGCGCGCACCGTGGTGATTTCGGCGGCGATCGAAGCCGAGGTCGCGCAGCTCAGCGACGAAGAGGAAATGGAATTTTTGGCGACGCTGGGCCTTGAGGAACCCGGCCTGAACAAGGTCATCCGCGCCGGCTACGAGCTGTTGCAGCTCATCACCTATTTCACCGTCGGGCCGAAGGAGACGCGCGCCTGGACCGTGCACAAGGGCGCCAAGGCGCCGCAGGCTGCAGGCGTCATCCACACCGATTTCGAGCGCGGCTTCATCCGCGCCCAGACCATCGCCTACAACGACTTCGTCACGCTGGGCGGCGAAGTGGCGGCCAAGGAAGCCGGCAAGGCGCGCGACGAAGGCAAGGAGTATGTCGTCCAGGACGGCGACATCATGCTGTTCAAGTTCAACACCTGAGCTCACCGACGGCGCCTTCTTCCTTCTCTGGTGCCAAGCTGGAACACCCCTCATCCGACCTCGCTTCGCGAGGCCACCTTCTCCCACAAGGGGAGAAGGAAGANGCCAAGCTGGAACACCCCTCATCCGACCTCGCTTCGCGAGGCCACCTTCTCCCACAAGGGGAGAAGGAAGAGGCTTCGCGGCTCCCTCCGGCGCGGCTTGACTGCCCGCAACGCCCGGTCTAAGGCATATGCGCTAAGATAGGAGTTGCAGCGGGGAATCGGTTGTGATTCTACGCTGCGATGACTCACGAATCGCTTGTAGATGACGGCTGGGCCGAGACGATTGAGCTTCTCGGTGGTGAAGAGTTGATCGCGGGGAGTGCTCGCGAGACGAAGGCGTTCCTGCGGCCGCGGGGCGTCAGATCGGCTACTGATCTGTTGCGCCTGACTCTGGCTTACTGCCTTGGCAAGGTGGGCATGCGGGGCGTCGTGGCCTGGGCGGCGGCGAGCGGGATCGCCGACATCTCGGACGTGGCGTTGCTCGGCCGGCTGCGCAACGCAGGGCCGTGGCTGCAGCAGTTGATTGGGTATCTTTTGAAGCGCGAGGAGGTAGGCTTGGCCAAGGGCCGGCTGATCCGCATCCTCGATGCGACATCGGTTGCCAAGGCCGGTGTGCATGAGAAGAAGAACAATGGCCTTTGGCGTATGCACTGCGCCTTCGATCTTGAGCGCGAGCAGTTCGATTTCCTCGAGATCACCGACCAGAGCGAGGCCGAGCTGATCGACCGCGTGCCGGTGGTGGCGGGCGAGATCCGCATCGGCGACCGCGCCTATCTGCAGGCCGAGCGGATCGCAAAGGTCATGGCGCAAGGCGGCGACGTTGTCGTGCGCGCGGCGTGGAAGAATGTGCGATGGCTCGATGCCAGCGGTAAGCCATTCGATCTCAGCGGCCACCTGAAGAGCTGCCGCGAGGAGGTCATCGAAACGCCTGTCTGGCTGGGCCTCAAGAAGAAGGGCGAGCCCCTGAAGATGCGCCTGATCGCCTTGCGCAAATCCGAGGCCGCGACACAAGAAGCGCGGCGCAAAATCAACAAGGAAGCCAAGGCCAAGGGCAAGCAGGTTCAACCGGAGACGCTGATTGCTGCCGGCTTTGTTATCNCGCCTTGCGCAAATCCGAGGCCGCGACACAAGAAGCGCGGCGCAAAATCAACAAGGAAGCCAAGGCCAAGGGCAAGCAGGTTCAACCGGAGACGCTGATTGCTGCCGGCTTTGTTATCCTTGTGACCTCGCTTGACCAGGAGGAGTTTCCCTCCGGCACAGTTCTCAAGCTCTATCGCATGCGCTGGCGCATCGAGCTCGCCTTCAAGCGTCTGAAGAGCCTGATCGGACTGCGCGCGCCTCCCGCCAAAGACCCAAGGATCGCAAAGCCTTGGATTCTTGCCCACTTCCTCATCGCGCTTGTGACCGAACCCCTCTCGCAGGAGTTGGGTGTCTCTCCCCCTTGAGCGACGGACGCCCGCTGCTGTGGCGCGCTACCCGCCAGATCGTCGCCTCTCTGATCGCAGCGATCTTTGCTCAACCTCCCTTGGCAATCCTGCGCCAAAATCTCCATGCCTTGCGACATCGATGGCGTGAACCACCACGAAAGCGCAAATTTCAGTCCATGCCGAAGCTATCTTAGCGCATATGCGGTCTAAGGGGCGTCTGCACCGGCCCCTGCTTTCGTCGAAAGCGCCCCGTCCGGTGCAATCCGAAACGACGCGTCCGCTCGAACCCATCCTTTTGGCCTCAGCAAGGGAGACCCGGCGATGATCAAGGCATTCGTCGTCGACAATGATCGCCTGCGCCTTGTCGACGATCTCCTGGCAAACAGCGACCAGGTCGTCTGGGCCGACCTTGTGAGCCCGACAAAGGAAGAGGAAGCGGCCATCGAGGCCTGGCTCGGCGTTGCCATTCCGACGCGCGAGGAGATGGAGGAGATCGAGATTTCGAGCCGCCTCTATGTCGAGGACGGCGCCTATTTCATGACCGCCATTCTGCCGGCCCAGACCGAGGCCGACGATCCCCTGATGTCGCCGGTCACCTTCGTGCTGGCCGGCAACAGGCTGATCACGGTGCGCTACCACGAACCGAAGGCCTTCAAGACGTTTCCGCAGCGCGCCGAGAAGGTGGCGACCGGCTGCACCAGCGGCGACACCATCCTGATCGGCCTGCTGGAGGCGATCGTCGACCGCCTCGCCGACATTCTGGAGCGTGCCGGCCGCGATATCGAGACGATTTCGCGCGACATCTTCCAGCCAAGCTCGACCAAGGCGTCGAAGCGCAATCGCGATTTTCAGGAATTGCTGAAGGCGATCGGCCGCAAGGAGGACATCGCCTCCTCGATCCGCGACAGCCTGATCTCGCTGCAGCGGCTCGCCGGCTTCCTCACCCACGCCTCGACCCAGACCAAGATGAGCAAGGACATCCGCGCGCGCATCAAGACCTTGTCGCGCGATGTGCTGTCGCTCGCCGACCACGCCACCTTCCTGTCGCAGAAGATCAACTTCCTGCTCGACGCAACGCTCGGCATGATCTCGATCGAGCAGAACGCCATCATCAAGATCTTCTCCGTCGCCGCGGTCATCTTCCTGCCGCCGACGCTGGTCGCCTCGATCTACGGCATGAATTTCAACGTCATGCCTGAACTGACCTGGAACTTCGGCTATCCTTTCGCCATCGGCTTGATGATCCTCTCGGCGATCCTGCCCTTCTGGTATTTCCGCCGCCGCGGCTGGCTTTAGAGGCTTCGGAGCTTCTATTGGGTTGGGCGTGATGGCCTGGCGCACCAGAAATGACTTGACCGCCCCGCCTGCATCCGGGAAACCACGATCCGTGGCGATCGTACAATCTTGAACCGGATTCCAGACCATGACCGCAAAGAACGCAAAGACCTCGGCCCATGAAAAGACTGGGGCCTATGAAAAGACCTGGGCCTATGAGGATTTCGTCGAGGGCGCCTCGCTCGACCTCGGCACGAAGCTGGTGAGTGCGGCCGAGATCGTCGAATTCGCGCAAGAGTTCGATGCGCAGCCGATGCATCTCGACGAGGCGGCGGGCAGGGCCAGCATCCTTGGCGGGCTGGCGGCCTCCGGCTGGCACACCTGCGCGATGTTCATGCGCATGCTGTGCGACGCCTTCCTGCTGGACTCGACCTCGCAAGGCGCCCCCGGGGTCGACCAGGTCCGGTGGAAGAGGCCGGTGCTGGCCGGCGACATCTTGAGCGGCAGCACCACCGTCCTTGCCAAACGTCTGTCCAGGTCCAAGCCCCAGCTCGGCCTCGTCACTTTGCGCAGCGAGCTTTTCAACCAGCGTGGCGAAGGCGTCTTCGAACTCGAGAACACGGTCATGTTCCTCGCCCGTGATGCCGCACAGGGCCGCTCATGACATTGGACGAGTTCTTCTGCATCGGCGTCACCGTCACCCTCGGCTCGCATAGATTCGAGCCCGAGGCGATCAAGGCGTTCGCCAGGAAATACGATCCGCAGATATTCCATCTCGACGAAGAGGCGGCGAAGAACAGCGTGTTCGGCGGCCTGTGCGCCTCCGGCTGGCACACAGCTGCAACCTGGATGAAGCTGAACCTCGAGACCGGCGTGGAGGCCGAAGGCATCAGCTGGGCCGGCGGTGGGCCCGCCCCCGAATTCGGGCCATCGCCCGGCTTCAAGAACCTCAAATGGCTAAAACCCGTCTATGCCGGAGAAACCGTGACCTTCACCCGCACCGCGCTTGCCCACCGCCCCATCGCATCGCGGCCGGGCTGGCGAGTGCTGACACTGCGCTCGGAAGCTTTCGATTCGACCGGCGACAAGGTCATCGAGTTCGAAAGCGCCGTGCTGGTGAAGGTGGAATAGTTTCTTCCTTCTCCCCTTGTGGGAGAAGGTCGATCGGCGCGTAGCGCCGAGACGGATGAGGGGTGCTCCAGCTTGGCACTGCGGCACTCCATGCAGCACCCCTCATCCGACGTCGGCTTCGCGAGGCCACCTTCTCCCACAAGGGGAGAAGGCAGAACACTCTCTCAATGCCCTTCGAACCCGATCAGCGTCCTGACCGGCACGCCGAGCGCCTCGAGCTTGTCGCGACCGCCGAGGTCCGGCAGGTCGATGACGAAGCAGGCGGCGAGGATGTCGGCGCCGATCTGCCGCAGCAGCTTGACCGCTGCCTCTGCCGTGCCGCCGGTGGCGATCAAATCGTCGACGAGGATCACCTTCTCACCCGGAGACACGCCATCCCTGTGCATCTCCATCTCGTCCAGCCCGTATTCGAGGTTGTAGGCGACGCGCACCGTCTCGTAAGGCAGCTTGCCCTTCTTGCGGATCGGCACGAAGCCGGCCGAGAGCTGGTGGGCGACGGCGCCGCCAAGGATGAAACCGCGCGCCTCGATGCCGGCGATCTTGTCGACCTTCTGGCCGGCATAGGGATGCACCAGCTCGTCGATGGCACGGCGGAAGGCGCGCGCATTGCTTAGCAGCGTGGTGATGTCGCGAAACAGGATACCGGGCTTCGGATGGTCCGGAATGGTGCGGATCGCGGCAAGCAGCGTGTCTTCGAGCGAAGGTTTCATGGGGCGGCTCTCCGGGTCCGACTTGAAGACGTGAATAAGCTAGTGGCCGATCGTAACCCGGCGCGGCCGGCGACGGCTACCGCGATGTGGCGCCTGGAAGAAATTGCACGGCAAAGGATTGCAGCCGGCGGGTTTCGGAGGCCGTTCCCGGACATGCAAAAGGGCGCCCTTCGACGCCCTTTTACCTCGTGGTTTCGCGCAACTCAGTGCGCCACGCCGGCCCACACCTTGCGCTTGGTCAGATAGACCAGCGCGCCGAACAGCAGCAGGAAGACCAGCACGCGAAAGCCGGTCTTCTTGCGGTCTTCCAGATGCGGCTCGGCTGCCCACATCAGGAAGGCCGACACGTCGCGGGAATACTGGTCGACCGTCTGCGGCGCGCCGTCGTCATAGGTCACCTGGTCGTTGGAGAGCGGGTTGGGCATCTTCAGCGAGACGCCGGCTATGAAGTACGGATTGTAGTGGGTGCCTTCCGGTATCTCCATGCCCGCCGGCGGCTGCTCGTCATAGCCGGTCAGCAGCGAGTGGATGTAGTCGGGACCGCCCTGGGCGTATTGCGTGAAGATGTCGAAGACAAAGCGCGGAAAGCCACGCGTGACGCCGCGCGCCTTGGCCAGCAGCGACATATCGGGCGGGGCAGCCCCGCCATTGGCGGCCGCTGCTGCCTGATCGTTGGGGTACGGCGCCGGGAAATAGTCGGACGGTATGCCGGGACGATCGAACATGTCGCCGGCATCATTGGGACCATCATTGATCGTGTACTCGGCCGCCAGCGCCTTGACCTGCGCTTCCGAATAGCCAAGGTCTTCCAGTGTGCGGAACGCCACCAATTTCATCGAATGGCAGGCGGCGCAAACTTCCTTGAAGACCTTCAGCCCGCGCTGCAACTGCGCCTTGTCGTAGGTGCCGAAAGGCCCGGCGAAGCTCCAGTCCATCTCCTTCGGCTGGTGTATCGGGAAATGCGTCGGCGCGGCTTCGCTGTGCGCCTCCTCCTGGGCGATCGCCCCGGTGGTCGCGGCCGCAGTGCCTGCCAGCACAAGGCCGAGCAGCGCCAGCGAGGTGAGAATCGTCTTCATACCAAATCCCCTTGAGATTCTCTGGCGCGCTGTCGTCGTCGTGAGCATGATCGTGTCCGAAAACCGGTCTCCACTTTTCGGGGTCATGCTCAGCCCTTGGTTTCCGGCGCGGCTGTCGCGCGAGCCGGATGCCCGCCACCGCCACCCTTGTTCTTCTCGAGAACTGCCTCGGTGATCGAATTCGGCAATCGCCGCGGGGTCTCGACCAGGCCCAGCACCGGCAGCACCACCAGGAAGAAGGCGAAGTAGAACAATGTCGCCATCTGCGCCATGAAGACATAGCTGCCTTCGGCCGGCTGCGAGCCCAGCCAGCCAAGCAGGACGGCATCGATCACGAACAGCCAGAAAAACAGCTTGTACCAGGGCCGGTAGACCGCCGAGCGCACCTTCGAGGTGTCGAGCCACGGCACCAGGAACAGCACGGCGATGGAGCCGAACATCGCGAGCACGCCACCGAGCTTGGAGTTGATCGGCCCGATATTGAAGGTGATGGCGCGCAGGATCGCGTAGAACGGCAGGAAGTACCATTCCGGCACGATATGGGCAGGCGTCTTCAGCGGGTCGGCGACGACGTAGTTGTCCGGATGGCCGAGAAAGTTCGGCAGGTAGAAGACGAAATAGGCGAAGATGAACAGGAACACCAGCATCCCGAACGCGTCCTTGATGGTCGCGTAAGGGGTGAAGGCGACGGTGTCGGTTTTCGACTTGACCTCGATGCCGGTCGGGTTCGACTGGCCGACCACATGCAGCGCCCATATATGCAACACGACGACGCCGGCGATCATGAACGGCAGCAGATAGTGCAGTGAAAAGAAGCGGTTCAGCGTCGGGTTGTCGACAGCGAAGCCGCCGAGCAGAAGCTGCTGGATCCATTCGCCGACCAGCGGGATAGCGCTGAAGAAGCCGGTGATGACGGTCGCGCCCCAGAACGACATCTGCCCCCAGGGCAGCACATAGCCCATGAAGCCTGTTGCCATCATCAGAAGATAGATGATGCAGCCGAGGATCCACAGAAGCTCGCGCGGCGCCTTGTAGGAACCATAGTAGAGGCCGCGGAAGATGTGGATGTAGACGGCGACGAAGAAGAACGACGCGCCATTCGAATGCAGATAGCGCAACAGCCAGCCCGAATTCACGTCGCGCATGATCTTCTCGACCGAATCGAAGGCGAGACTGCTGTCCGCCGCGTAGTGCATGGCCAGCACGATGCCGGTCAGCATCTGCGCCCCCAGCATGAGAGCCAGGATACCGCCGAAGGTCCAAGCATAATTGAGGTTGCGCGGCACCGGATAGGCGACGAAGCTGTCATAGACCAGCCGCGGCAGCGGCATGCGGGCGTCGACCCAGCGTCCGATACCGGTCTTGGGCGTATAGGTCGAGTGTCCCTCGCTCATCGAAATGTCCCCTCGCCTCAGCCGATACGGATCTTGGTGTCGGAAATGAACTGGAATACCGGCACCGACATGTTCTCCGGCGCCGGTCCGCCGCGGACGCGGCCGGCCTGGCATTGCTGCTCGGCCNCTTGGTGTCGGAAATGAACTGGAATACCGGCACCGACATGTTCTCCGGCGCCGGTCCGCCGCGGACGCGGCCGGCGGTGTCGTATGTCGAACCGTGGCACGGGCAGAACCAGCCGCCGAACTCGCCTTCCTGGCCGAGCGGAATGCAGCCGAGATGGGTGCAGACCTGGACCATCACCATCCAGGCCTCCTTGCCCGGCATGGTGCGGTTGGCGTCGGTCGCCGGCGCATCGGCCGGCAGATTGGCGTTGCGAGCGAGCGGATCCTTGAGCTCGGCCAGATTGACCGCCTCACCGTCCTTCATCTCTTGTTCGGTGCGATTGCGCACCACCACCGGCTTGCCGCGCCATTTCACCACAAGCGACGTTCCCGGAGTCAGCGAGGAGACGTCGACCTCTACCGAGGCCAGCGCCAGCGTCGAGGCATCCGGGCGCATCTGGTCGATGAACGGCCAGGCGACGGCACCCGCGCCGACCACCGCGGCCATGCCCGTGGCGACGTAGAGAAAATCACGACGGTTGGGATCCTGGGTGTCGGTTGCGCTCACGGGTGCCTGATCCTTTCGCCTCTTCCGTGCCGGTGGCCGAGGCTTGTTCCCCGCTCTTTCACGCCAACCCGACAGCGCATGGCGAACAGGCTAGCGAATTCCTCCGGCAATTGGCCTTCGGTTTATGCGTGAAGCCCGTTTTTGTCCAGACGGGTGAAGGCACAAGGGCAGATTGTCGCGGGGACGCAATTCGACGGCGGACGGCGTGGCGACGGGCACATGTCGAACACGGCGAAAACGAGCGAAATCAACCCGCGAAGCAGCGCCTGCGTTTGTCTCGACAGGAGAGGAGGAGTGAGATGAGCGAGACCGACAAGTCGTATTGGCTGCTCAGCGAGACCTCGGGCATTGGCGAAACGCGCGACCGGCGCCTCGACCGGGGACTGCCGCTTTTCGAGGGACTCCGCTGGCTCTCTGCGGGCTGGCGGGATTTCTGGATCCGGCCCGCGTCGAGCCTGGCCTATGGGATTGTCGTCTTTCTCCTGTCCGTCGCCTTCGTTTGGACGCTTGTCGGATTCGGTCGTGACTACATTCTGTTTCCGGCGCTTGCCGGGTTCATGATCGTGGCCCCCTTTTTGGCGCTAGGCCTGTATGAAAAGAGCCGGGCAATAGAGGAAGGACGCGCCATCGGCCTCGCCTCGATGCTCCTGGTGCGCCCCACCGGCGGCGCACAGGTCTTCTTCACGGGCCTACTACTGTGTTTGCTCCTGCTTCTGTGGACGCGTGCGGCGGTGCTCCTCTGGGCGCTCTTCTTCGGCGTGACGCCCTTTCCCGGATTCGACCGCATAGTCGGAGTGCTCTTCGGCACCGCATATGGGTGGGCGATGATTGCGATCGGGACGGCGATAGGTGGCCTCTTCGCGGCCTTCGCTTTCGCCATCAGCGTCTTTGCAGTGCCGATGCTGCTCGACCGGCGCGTGGACGCGCTGACGGCTATGGCTATCAGCGCGAAACTGGTGTGGAACAACCTTCCGCCGATGCTGGCCTGGGGCGCCTTGGTGCTCCTGCTCTTCGCAGTCTGCGTGGTCACAGGGCTTATCGGGATGATCGTCATCTTTCCTCTGCTGGGGCACGCAACCTGGCATGCGTACAGGGCGGTCGCACGTCCAGAGGGGTGAGACCATGAGTTGTTGCGCGCCGGGGGCCGAAGCCGCATTGCTGCTGGCGCCAGGGCGGGAGATTGCCGAGCGCGAAATCGTGCTCGCCAGCCGCGACATGGGGGATGGCGCTTTCCAGATCCAGTTTTCGGTACCGCAAGCGCATTGCGCTGCCTGCATAGCTGCGATCGAAGGCGCGCTGCAAAGTCTCGACGGAATCATCGCGGCACGAGTGAATCTCACGTCCCGACGTGTCGCCGTGAAGTGGAGGAATGAAGGTCGTGTCCCTCCGATGTTCGACGCCCTGAAGGCTGTCGGATACGATGCCTGCCTCGCGGAGACGGAAGACGGCGCATGCGATGCCGAGTTGTCGCGGCTGCTGCGGGCCACAGCCGTGGCGGGATTCGCCGCCATGAACATCATGTTGCTGTCGGTGTCCGTCTGGTCTGGCGCAGATCAGGGAACTCGAATTGCATTTCACTTGATCTCGGCGCTGCTGGCCGTCCCCACCGTCGCCTATTCCGGACGGATATTCTTCGTTTCGGCGTGGAATTTGGCGATGAAGCGCACCGCCAGCATGGACTTTCCCATCTCAGTCGGAATCCTGCTGGCTCTGGGCTTGAGCCTCTACGACACGTCTGTCGGAGGACCTCACGCCTATTTCGATGCCGTAACGTCGTTGATCTTCTTTCTGCTTGTCGGGCGCACGCTTGACCATGCGATGAGGCGGAAGGCGCGGAACGCCGTCACCGGTCTTGCCCGCTTGATGCCGAGGGGGGCGGCGGTGGTCGGGGCGGACGGAAGCCGCGAGTTCCGCGACCTGACAGAAATCGAGCCGGGCGACATGATATGGTAGCCCCCGGAGAACGCATTCCGGTGGACGGGACGGTTGTCCTGGGCGCGGGCAGCCTCGACGTTTCGGTGGTGAGCGGTGAGTCCAAGCCCGAACGCGCGCAGCCGGGCAGCGGCGTTCTTTCGGGAGCGCTAAGTCTTGATGGCGCGCTCACTGTCCGTGCCGAGCGGCGTGCACGGGATTCCTTCCTCGCTGACGTGGTCAGGCTGATGGAGGCGGCTGAGCACGGCCGCGCCCGCTATCGCCGCATCGCCGACCGCGCGGCCGCGCTCTATTCCCCTGTCATCCATCTGCTGGCGCTTGCGACTTGCGCCGCCTGGATACTGCTTACAGGCGACTGGCATCGATCGGTTACGATTGCGATTTCCGTCCTCATCATCACCTGCCCGTGCGCGCTCGGCCTTGCCGTGCCGATGGTCCAGGTCGTGGCGGCGCGCCGGCTGTTCGATCTCGGCGTCACCCTCAAGGATGGCAGCGCGCTAGAGCGCCTTGCCGAGACCGACACCGTGGTCTTCGACAAGACGGGCACGCTCACGACGGGCGCCGCCCGCGTCGAACGGCACACGGTAGCTCCGCAAGATGTTGTGGCCGCCGCAGCACTCGCCTCCTTTTCCAGGCACCCGGTGGGGCGCGCGGTGGCCGCGATGACAGTCGCAAGAGTGGCTACCGAAGGGTTCCGCGAAGTTGCCGGGTACGGGATCGAAGGGCGCGTTGGCGAAGCGTTTTACAGGCTAGGAAGGAAGGATTGAGTCTCCGCAAGCGTGGCCAACGTCCCGAGTGAAGCCGCCACGTGGCTTTCGAAAGACGGAAAGCTTGCGGGTTCATTTGCGATTGCCGACGAAATCCGTCCTGGCGCGACGCGTGCCATCCGAAAGCTAACTGACCTCGGGTTGGCGACAGAGGTGCTGTCCGGCGATCGAGTGGAGGAGGCTTGCAGGGTGGCGGCTGCGTTGGGAATCTCGGAAATCCGCCACGGTGCGCTTCCCGAGGACAAGGTCGAGCGTCTGGAGGAGCTGGCGCGGTCCGGCCGCCGCATCCTTATGGTTGGAGACGGGCTGAACGATGCCCCGCGCTCGCCACCGCGCATGTCTCAATGGCGCCCTCGTCCCCTTCGTCAGTATGGGTGGAAAAGCGAGGCGGCCGCTCATGAGGCTCGCCCCAAGGGCGGGAAGGCGCCGACCGCCGACGGCGTTTTCTCAAGGAGCAGAACGGACGGAAGGGTTTGACAATGTCTCAAGCTGGTGACAGGCCGTACGACTGGGTGGCGGCGTTGGCTTTCTACTCGGGAGCCGCCGTGCTTGTTCCAAGCCTCGCCGCCTTGGTCGTTAGCCTTCTGGCGGTCGCCTTGGCATTGCTATAGCAACGAGATGGCTGTCCTGCGTAGGGCGGCGGCTCCGCGACTGCTGGCCTCTTCAGTTGCATTCGGATGCGGACGGAGTATCCTTAAGTTTGGGCGCTGGACGTTGCTGCGCCTAGTGCTCGGGCGTCCTCGCACGAGCGAAATTGGGGAGTGGCAGGCATGTCCGTGGCAATGCATCCGGCGGCGCCGCATCATCTTCCGCCTTTCATAACGGCCCCCGGCGAGACCGATGTGTTGTTCACGGGGTCGGTCATCTTCCTTGTGCTGGCCGTGATGGGGATTGGAAGTTTGTACTTCTGGCTCCATTCCTTGCCGGAGCGCATGTCCCACGGCGGCAGTCAGATCCAGTTCCAGCTGGTGGCGGTGCTGTCGCTGCTGGCGTTGTTCACCCACATCCATGCGTTCTGGATTGCCGCGCTGTTTCTGGCGCTCGTCCCCGTGCCCGACTTCTGGACGCCCCTGGCCAGCATGGCCGACTCGCTCGCTAGGATGGCGACGGGGCGGTTTCGATCCCCCGCCGCGGAGGCGCGGTCTGAGCCGGCTCCCGAGGTGCTTGCCAACTATACGCCGGTCAAAGTGGAGGCCGTACCTCCTCCGACCCCCTTGGAGAAAGCCCGAAGCGACCCCCGCGACGAAATCGCCAAGACGCATGCGCCGGAGCCGTCCGACCGCCATCAGCGCCAGCCGGTGTCAGTGGGAGGTCATGAACGATGATCGAGGTTCTGCTTTGTTCGGTCCTGACCGTCCTGCCCGATTTTCTCGTCCGCCGCTTCGTACAGGGAAAGAGGATTGGTCACGAGATCACGCTCTATTCTGTATGGTATGAGCTGCGATACGGGATAACGGCGTGCATAGCTCTGACAGTGATTCTGCTGACGCTCATTCTCTACTATCATCCGTCGACGTCGAGTGCGATTTCGTTCTTTCGCACCATTCCCATCCTCCCCGAAGGCTCCGGCCGCGTCGAGGAAGTCTATGTGGGCATAAGGGATAAGGTCGAGGCTGGCCAGCGCATCTTCAGGCTTGACAGCTCGGAGCAGGAAGCGGCGCTCGAGACCGCGCGACGGCGCATATCGGAGATAGACGCTGGTTTCGAATTGGCAAAAACCGAGCTGGTAGGGGCCGACGCCCGCATTCAGGAAGCGCAAAGCTCGTACAAGCAGGCCTTGGACGAACTCGAAACCAAGACCGAACTTCAACGGCGAAACGCCAGCACGGTCGCGCAGCGCGAGATCGAAAAGCTCGCCAACATCGTGGAAGGGCGGCAGGCCGCCATTTCCGCGGTCATGGCAAGCAAGCAGTCCGTCGAATCGCAGATTTCGTCCGTGCTGCCGGCGCAGAAGAAAAGCGCCGAGGCGGCGCTTGCCCAGGCCCAGGTCGAACTGGACAAGACCGTCGTCTACGCCGGGGTCGCCGGCACTTTGGAGCAATTCACCCTGCGCAAGGGAGACATCGTAAATCCCATTATGCGGCCCGCCGGCGTTCTCATACCGGCGGAAGCCGGAAGGAAGGCTCTTATAGGGGGCTTCAGCCAGCTCGAAGCCCAGGTCATGAAGGTCGGCATGGTTGCCGAAGCGACTTGTATTTCGATGCCTCTGACGATCATTCCGATGGTGGTCACCGAGGTTCAGGATCTCATCGCGACCGGTCAGGTTCGGGCGTCGGATCAGTTGATCGACGCCCAACAGGTGGTCCGGCCCGGAACGATCACCGTCTTTCTGGAGCCGCTGTTCGCGGGAGGGTTCGATGGCGTGCCTCCAGGCAGCAGTTGCATCGCCAACGCCTACACCAACAATCACGACCGACTTGCCGAGGAAGATTTGGGCACAGCGCACTGGCTGTTCCTGCACGTCATAGATACGGTCGGGCTGGTGCATGCGATCATATTGAGATTCCAGGCGCTCCTTCTTCCGGTGCAAACACTCGTCTTTTCGGGCGGGCATTGAGGAACCGACGCGCCGTCGAACATGCGGCCAAAGGAAATTTGCACCAAAGTGCGATCTTAAGCTCGCTATGGCCGTTCGTGCTTAAATGGAACGGGATTTGAACCGACATAACGCGGAGCAACAACGACGTCTCAAGGGATCAATGCGGCAAGTCATACGCTTGGCCTGCCGACCTTAGTTGCTCAAGTGTTTTTCCGGCGCAACTTCCGGACCAATCTCCGCCAACTGGCTCGGCCTTGCCTCGCATGGTGATTGTGCCGGCCTGATTGTCTGGGGTTATATAAACGGCAACCCCGTCTGGACCAATTTTGGACAAGTAGTAAGCACGAACGATGCCGCTTAATTCACAACGCACCAAGAAAGGAAAGTCCTCGAACGATCCCTCTTGGGCATGTGCTTCAGGGCTATACATGCAGGCAAGCGACGATTGCGCAATGACAGCGAAAACTGTTCCTGTAAATAGCCAACGAGCCTTCATGCGAATATCCTTCCTAGGCCAAATATACACCATTGCCAAATATACATCATTGATTGCCGTTCCTTGACCACCCGGTTCCGAATAAGCTCGATGACGCTTCGCCACTCGTCACCGACACGATCAATGCGAAAGCATTATCGGCAGCCGGACGTCCAACAGGATGCCTTTCGTAGCCCCACCGAGCACGAAATCCCTCAGTCTGGTGTGACCGAACGCTCCCATGATCATCAGGTCGGCGCCGATTTCGATCGCTCGCTCCTGAAGCGACACCTCGACCGGGCAATCCTCGGATACGAATGGCATGGCCTCGGCTGACAGCCCGCGTAGGTTCAGCCCTTGAGCCAAGGCGTTGGGCGGCGTCCGTCTCCCGCAGGGACTTCTCGCCCGTCACGGTGAGCACCGTAATCTTGGAAGCGCGGCGCAACACCTGATGTGCATCCGCCACAGCGCGAGCCGCAACACGGCTGCCGTCCCAGGCAATAGCAAGGCTGTGCAGCTTCGTGACAGGCTCGACCTCTGGCAGAAGGATCGTCGGCCTTCCCGACCCGAAGATAATGGCCTGCGCGGTCGTCCTGCTCGTGGGGTTGTTCGCCTCCCAGGCGCAGAGAACGAGATCATAGTAACGCGCTTGAATTGCAGCGGTGTCATTCAGCAAGGGAGCGTTCGACGCGACCGCGTCTGTGGTTGAGTCCACGCCTGCCCGTTTCGCTTCCAGCACAACCTTTGCTAGAAACGCTTCGCCGCGATCCCGGCACAGCGCTTCGGCCTCCCGCGTCATTTTGGGGACGTCGACCAGCCTCCGCGACAGCGCATTCGAGATGTTTCGGATCTCTACGTTGATGGCCAACGCATGCAGTTGCGCGCCGAGGGCCGCCGCCATCGCGACCGCCCTGGGCACTACCATTTCAGGGTTGGGTTCGGGATAGGTGATAACAGGAAGCAGGGCTATCGTTTTCACTAGGGGCCTCCCTCTGAATGCAGGGTACGCGACAGCCATCTAGTCCCAAAGCACGCATCCGGGATGTGCATGGGTCCGCTCACTCGCCCGGATCGTTGACCACGGCCCAACCGTCATCGGGATTGAACGCCGTGATCTTTTCGGCGAGCGCCGCCGTATCGGGCCCGAGATCCTTTTCGTAGACTGTGCCGTACTGGTTTACGACGAAGGTCATGATGCCTGTGCGGTCGTATTCGGCAGGCATCGCGATCAGCCCAAAGCCGGCGATCATGTTGCCGTTGATGACGTAGTCGTACTGGCCGCCGGCGACGTTAGCGCCTTGACCGTTCAATATGCGGTAGCGGTATCCGAAATAGCCGTCCTCGGCGGCCGTCGCCAACTCGGCCTGGCTGATCAGCGAACCGAACGGGCTTTCCGGCACGCCGTCGCCGGGTTCCCAATAGAGCCCGTCATATGTTTCAGGCGTGCTGATCAACTTCTGAGCATATTCGCCGACGCCATCCTCGTCCCAGTCGGTTTCCTTGTAATCCTCCTGGGCCTCGACATAGGCGCGCAGGTTGGCGACGGTGGTCAGCTCGTTCTCGCCGATCCTGCGGTTTATGACTTCTTCCAGCCCGGCGATGGTATCGAACGCCCATTTGCCCTCTGTCTGCACGACAGGGAATGGAAACGGCCATACCTGGTTACCAAGAAGAAGCGAGCGGCGGTCGGTTGCCAGTTCCTTGACGGCGATGCCCTTCGCCGCCTCTTCGCGGATTTCCGGAAAGCTCGCCTCCACTTCCTTCGACTTCAGCACTTCGCTGGGCGACAGTCCGAGAAGCGAGGCGACGGCCTCCTTGTCATCTTCCTCCAGCGCTTTGCGGAACGCCTCGACGAGTTCGTCGACTGTTGCGAACGGCGTGGGCGTCTCGCCGATGAAGGCATCGAAATCCTGCGTGGTGCTGGTCTGTGCTTCCTGGGCGCCGCCGGCCGAAAGTGCGGGAACGCCGAGCGAAAGTGCGAGAGTTGCGGTAATGAGGTATCGGATCATGATCATGTTCCTGAAATAAACCGGATGTCGCACACGATACGGCAGTTGCTACCGGCGTCCTCCGCCTCGTCCGCCTCCGCCTCGTCCGCCTCCGCCCCCTCCTCTTCCACCTCTGCTCTGCACCTGGCGATGGCCGCCACCCCGGCTATAGGCACCGCGGTTCGAATGGTTGGTCGCAACCCTGCCAGGTCGCGGATTCCCCATCGCCGACGGCTTGCGCGGACGATTGTCGGCGCGCGCAGCCGGCTTTTTCCTGGAGGACTTTTTCTGAGCGACTTTCTTCGCCGCAGGTTTGTTGGCCGCCGGTTTCGCCTTCCTGTGCTGGTCCGAGACGCGTTTTGCATCGGGCCGCTTGGTCCCCGACTTCGGCAGCTTGGCCTGCGGCCGGTCCTTCAAACCTTCGGCGACGTTTTCGCGGACATCCTTGCCCTTGAGGTCATGCGCGCGCGCCTGGAGCTTGCCGGCTTCAGTGCGCTTGCCCGGTCCCACCCGGTCCTTGGCCTTGCGGGCAACGTTGTTGAAGTCCTTGCTCTTCAGGTTCTGCTTGAGCTTGTCGCGGTCGATGTTCGCGTTCTTCAGATTGATCTTGCCGCGGTCGATGTTCTTGAGGTCGAGGTCCTTCAGTCTGTCGATGTCGATGTTGTCGATGTCGATATTGTCGAAATCGATATCGATGTTGTCGCCGATATCGACGTCGAGATCCACGTCGCCGCCCCAGGTTCCCCAGTCGTCCCAGTCGACCACTGCGGCCCACATCGCACCGGTAGCAAGCGCGGCCCAGTAGGGCGCTGTCGGATAGTAATAGGAGGGGTACGGGTCGTAGACGATCGGGTCGCCTGCTATGACGTAGTCGGGCTCGTACAGCATTTCGGGGGGATAGGTCGGGATATAGACGGTCTGCGGATCGGCAGACCTGATCACGACATTATCGCCTTCGCTGACAACCTGCACCTGCTCGGTCGTCTTCAAGTAGTCCTTGGCGACCGCCTCGTCGCGTAACTGCTGGATGGCGACAAGCAGGTCCTTCTGCTGGTTGGCGGCCGCGTCCCCCAACTGCTCGGTCCACTCCAGATCGTCGTTCATCATCTTCACGATCTCGGGATAATTGAGCAGCGAGATCACGCTGCCATCCCATTTGTCGCTCGGCTCGAGGTCGGGAGACCTCGCCTTTTCGTCGAGAAAGCGGGCCGCCTGCACGATCTGCAACGGATAGAGCGACGCCGCGATGGTGAGCGCGACGAGATCGTCAGGATAAAGCGCGATCGGCGCGGTCAGAACCTTCAACTCGTCGAGCGTGAGAGGAGCAGGCTCCTCGGTGGCGGCGGCCGGTTCGCTGTCGACCGCCGGTCGGGGAGTGGGCGTGGGCGTTTGTGCGTAGGCTGGCGCACCCACCGCCGGCGAAAGCATCAGGAGGGCCGCAAGGCCGACTGAAACGAGGCCGAACCTGGAACAATGGGTCATCTGGCTGCTCCTACGGTAGCGATCGCCGAGCTATTTCTTTTGCACGGTGTTGAAAGTGTCGACGTAGCTCCGCCCAACCGCGCGGACGGCGCGACCTATGTCGTCATGGATATCGTCCTGGAGATTGACGAAGGAGACACGCACGCTCCAGTTGGGAGCATCGAAACCCCCGCCATTGAGCAGCACGATCGAGTGGTTTTCCGCCAGGCGATAGACCAGGTCCAGTAGATGAACGTTCTTCTTCAGCCACGTAACCATTTCCTCGCCTTGGTATTTGCGCAGCCAGAACTCGAAATCGAGGGTTCCGCAGTACGCCGCAGAATTCGCGTTGGGCTGAACATCCAGAGGCGGTCCTTGCGCGTCCGATCTGCATCGGTCGGGCATTCCGGCCGCGCCACCGCTGTCGGAGCCTTCGCGAATATGGCTTGCATTGGAAACCGTTTGCGCGGCATCGATATGGTTTAACCGGTCACGCGGGGTGAGCCGTCGCTTCAAGCTCGGAACAGAGCCAAACTCACTGGAAAATTGATGCGCCACAGGAACACCCCTTCAATGGCCCTCAACTCTCTACTGTCAAACTACTTTCTCGCGCAGTTTTTAGACACACCATAATTAAAATAAGCTTTGAATTATCGTCCCTCCGCGCTCGCTCACGTCTGTTGTTAAATGTAACCATAGTAGTAGTCTACGTTAAAAAAAAATCGAGACTTCAATAACATAGCGATGCAGTTGTTCCATGATAACACCTTGAAATAAGGCACGCAAGGGTGTATTGTACGACTTCAAATTAACTGAAATTGCAATCAGCGATTTCATTAGGATAATTATCATACAATTTAGCTTAGCGGCGGAAGCAATCGGAGAACTTCTGGCCGCTTGTTCCAGTATTGAACCTGCAACAGGAGGGTATCGTGGTAGAATGGGTTCGTGAGCACGCTTCGCAGCTGTCCTGAAATCTTGACCTTCATGTCTCTAGCCATTTGCTATTATTTCTGCCCCTTTATGGATGAAGATCTCGGATTAAGAGCGGTGACAGCGACCCCCATTGCAGCCGTCATCGTTGGGCAGCTTGGGATCACGATTTCTCCGTCGCTGAAGGCGCTGCTGGCAGGACTGGTTGTCGGGCATCTGCGTATGCGCTTCCCTCTCTTCGGTGGGGCCGGGACTGTACCTCCGGCACTACCTGCTCCGTATGAACCCCATACTGCTCCTCGGAGGACTGGCTGGGGCGCAGACCATGACCGCCGGCATGGCGGCGGTGCAGGACCGCTCGGGTAGCCCGGTTGCCGTCCTTGGCTATACGCCGGCGGTTCCATCGGCCATATCCTGCTCACAACCTGGGGGACGGTGATCGTGGGCGTGACGGCGAAGTGAAATCCGACCTGAGAAAGGGACTTCGGTGGCAGTAGGATTACCCGGCAAGCCCCGATCGCGGCAGTTGAGACGCAGCTTCTTTTATGCGCTCGTGCAGCAGCTTCGCGTGGTCTGGCCGATCTTCTCCGGCATCCTTCTCGCCATGGCGGGATGCGGGCTGATCATCGGGCGTATTGAAAATTGGCGCGTCGACGAAGCTCTGTACTTCACCTTCGTGACGGGTCTTACGATCGGCTACGGCGATTTCTCGCCGCAGCACCTTCTGACGCGGTTACTGGCGATAGCAATCGGTTTTGCCGGCATAGTGATGACAGGCCTCATTGCGGCGGTCGCCGTGCAGGCGCTGAGGGCGGCTGACAGCAATCTCCTGAATGAGGCTGGAAATGGGCCCCTTGATCAAAGAGATCCGTAGCAACGTCGTTCTCTGGCTTTTGGCGTTTGTTCCGGTGGTCTTCGTCGTCCGGCAATTGGAGCCGGAAGCGCACACGCTGCTCTTTGTGCTCTCTGTGCTGGCGATTGTACCGCTGGCCACCTTGCTGAGCGCGGCTACCGAGTCGGTCGCGTCCAAGACGGGCGATACGGTCGGCGGGCTGCTGAATGCCACGTTGGGAAACCTGACGGAACTGGTCATTGCGCTGGCTGCGCTGCAAGCCGGCCAGTACACGTTGGTGAAGGCTTCTATCGCCGGAGCAATCGTCGCCAATACTCTGTTCATGTTGGGCGCCTCGTTCCTGCTAGGCGGTATCAAGTATCATGTGCAGGAGTACAACAGAGTCAGCGCCAGGCTGCAAACCAGCCTGCTGTTCCTCGCTACGATCGCGATGGTGACACCGTCCATGGTGGCGCAAGTCGATTCCGTTGCCACGTCCGCGTTCACCCAGCAGTTGAGCGTTGGATTGTCGGTGCTGCTCATCGGCGCCTACGCGATGGGCCTGGTCTTCTCGCTGAAGACCCATCGAGAACTTTTCAGCGGAACAGCCCATGCGGAAGACGGCGAAGCGTGGCCGATGGGCCTGGCCCTCGGAACGTTGGCAGCGGTGACATTGCTTGTTGCTCTGGTAAGCGAAGTGTTCGTCGAGTCGGTGCAGGAGGCTGCGGTCGCGTTCGGCATGACCCCCGCCTTCGTGGGTTTCATCGTCGTTGCGTTGGTGGGCGGTTCCGCCGAGATGGCGGCGGCGTTTGCCGGCGCGCGAAGGAACCGGCTGGACCTGAGCGTGGGCATCGCGCTTGGGGCCGCATCGCAGATCGCGCTTTTCGTTGCCCCGATGATGGTGCTCCTCAGCTATGTCATCGGCCCTGCTCCGATGGACCTTCTGTTCTGGCCGGGCGCGGTCGTCATGGTGCTTATTGCCACGATAACGGCGTTCCTGATGACCAATGGCGGACGTTCCGCATGGTTCGTCGGAGTGCTGCTGCTGATGGTCTATCTGATCTTCGCCATGACGATCTACCTTCTACCGCCGCAAATCTAGGCAGGTGGGTGGAGCGTGGTTCCGTCACGGCGAATACCAGAGATGAACACCAAAGGATGGGCTGACCGCAGGTTTGGGCGCGCCAGGAGCGGACTTGGAGAACATGACGTGAGAAAGATAGGCGAGCGGCGTTGGGAGGGCAGATAATGGATTCGGACGGTTCGCGTCCCCGCGTCCATCCTCGTCAGGATCTCACCCGCGTGACGCTGGCGGTGCTGTTCATCGGCAGTCTTCTCATCGCCAGCGTCTGGGTGATGCAGCCGTTTCTGCCGGCGATCGTGTGGGCCACGACGTTGGTGCTTGCCACCTGGCCGCTCATGCTCTGGTTGCAGCGCCATACCGGCAACCGCCGCGGCCTTGCCGTCCTGATCATGACGCTGACCTTGCTGCTGCTTGTGATCGTGCCCTTCTGGCTGGCGCTCAGCACGGTCATCGCGAACATCGACAAGGTTGGCGACCTGGTCCGGACTATCCTGTCGATGCGACTGCCACCGCCACCCAGCTGGCTGGAGGGAGTGCCCCTGGTTGGAGCACGCGCTGCCGAAGCGTGGCAGAAACTGAACTCGGCGGGCGCTCAGGAACTGGTCCAAAGACTGACCCCTTATGCCGGAACGCTGACCTACTGGTTCGCGTCCGCCACCGGAAATTTGGGTGGCATGTTCATACATTTCCTGCTGACGACCGCGATTGCCGCGATCATGTATTCGGGCGGTGAACGGGCCGCCGCCACCGCAATTCTCTTCGGTCGCCGGCTGGGCGGCGTTCGTGGAGAGACCGCGGTAAAGCTAGCCGGCCAGGCGATCCGAAGTGTGGCCTTAGGCGTAGTGGTTACCGCCGTTGCGCAAAGCGCTGTAGCGGGTATCGGGCTGGCCGTGGCCGGCGTGCCCTATGCCGCCGTGCTCATGGCATTGATCTTCATTTTGTGTCTGATCCAGCTCGGTCCGGTCCTGGTAATGGCTCCGGCAGTAATCTGGATGTATTATTCGGGCGACACGCTTTGGGCGACGGTGTTGCTGGCCTTTACCATCGTCGCCGCGACGATGGATCAATTTATTCGCCCTGTTCTCATCCGCAGAGGCGCCGACTTGCCTATGCTGCTTATCCTGGCCGGGGTCATCGGCGGCCTGGTAGCGTTTGGCATACTGGGCATTTTCATAGGCCCGACGGTTCTGGCGGTCGCCTACACGCTGCTCAATGCGTGGATGGCGGATGGCGATGATAGAGAACCTCCTGGGGAAACGCGATGAAGCCGGCACGCGTTGCTGCTTTTAAGCTAGGCGGCAGCGCCGCGAGCCAAATCGGCTAGTAGGGTGGACTCAATGCGCACGCCCGGCAGTTCACCCTCCAAGCGCTATAGTCGTAACTACCAAGACGCTACCGATTGCCGCCATGGCCAGAGCCATCGGCCAAGGGCTTCTGCCCATATATTTGCAGAGCCGTGCGCCGATCAAAAACAGCATGGCTACGGCTACCGCGTTCGACGCGCGCATCGCCGTCGGCAGATCGTCGATGAACAGGAACGGCATGCTGGGTGGAAGCGTCGATAGGATGACCAGCAAGCAGATTGAAACTGCAGCTCTGACAGCCCGAATGTTCACAATGCGGCGATTGTCGGATGCTGGAAGAGATCTGATGCGCGTGACGATACTTTCGGCGTCGGCCTCGGATGTGACCAGGCGGACGTCCTTCGGCAACTCGGAGAGGAAGACGCGCCGCGCCTCTGCCAGGGGCATGACGCGGATGGCCTCAAGGAAATTTAGGCGCTTCACCCGCTCCACAGCTGTCGTCAAGGCAAACATGACGCCGTCGACAATTCCCCAAGCGAGGTTGCAGCCCAGGGCAGCCAACAGCACGGCCCCACCTTGTCGCCTTCGCCAACCGCTCATGGTGCCTGTGAAGGAAAGCGCCATCAATAGTCCGAAAATTACCTCCGACAGACGGTCAATGGGGTCGAGCACGGGTCTAACGGAATCGGGACCGTTCATGGCAGGACAACCGGCACATGACAACACTTGAGCAATCGCACCTTACAGCAAGCGATTTCCGTTTGGAGGCTAATTCCGCTTGCCGAGTTCCCGTGCTTTGGGCAGAGGCGAACGAGTGGCTCCGCTTCAGCATCGTGGCGCGGCGGTGTAGAACCTGTCCCATAGCGCATCCTTTGATTCGGATGGCAATGATGCGCCATTAAAGTCCGGGAGGCCCATGCCGCGCGCGGCCAGGGCGAAGATGATAGCCCCGAGCGCGACCGCCCACCATCTCGCCGTAAAGTCGGCTGACGCGGGGATTCCGGTCGCGACATAGAAGCCTGGCAGAATCGCCAGGCCGAAGAGCAGCACGCGCTTGGCCGGTGCTCGAAAGGATATCGAATAACATACCAGCCGACGATCCCGAGCACCCATACGATCTCGCCGACTGAACTCGCTTCCATGCTCAATCTAGCTCACCGGCGCCCTTTCGGCGGTATGGACGTCTTGAGGAGGCGCGGGTGCCTCGACATTCTCGATCTGCTAACGGGGGGCCGTTGCCGCGGGGGCGTTTCCGGATTCAACCCCCGGCGGGCCGGTATAGCCGATCGCATTCGGCCCGCCATTCATCTGTCGAAGCTTTGTGATGAAATCACGCGGCATAAGCCAGATACCTGGCGTCTTGTAGCCCATGAAGCTTGCGATGTCGGCCACGAAGGCGTTGCAATTGTAGAGCGACGCGTGCCAGAGCGGCGACTTGGCCTGCAGCTTGCGTATATATGCCACGACCCTCCTGTATTCAGGTTCGGTAAGCGGAACTGTCCAGCTCGCCGACCGGTAGGCGATTTCCAGATCGCCGTCGGTCCATCCGGTCGAGGCCGGCATCGGCGCGAGATGGCCGAGCATATAGATATTGGGATCGTTGGATTTCGGCGCGAGCCCGGCGACTTCGGCATTGATCATCTTTCCCGATTTGTCCATGCGCCCGAAAATCACGAAGGAGTGCCCGTATGTATAGGCGTAGCGGGAGCGGAACTCGATGAAGTACCGGCCTTCTGCTGAATTCACCGTGCTCGTCGGCGCCCCGGCAGCCGCTAGGGTCCGATCATCGGACGTGAAATTCAGTTGAGGTTTATTCTGCGATTGCGATTGGCATGATGCCGCCGCGAGCGCGAGCAGGGCCACGGACAGTGAACGGCCACTTACAAGCGTCATTTCATTCCCGAACTCCGAGGAGCGCAGATCAAAAGCGGGGTCCTGCCCGCCACTGCCGACCTCACGACCGAGCCGAAGAGTCGCCCGATCCGGATTGCTGGCTGATGGGAAAGGCCAGCGGCTCTTTCCCCATCCCGACCTGGGCCGGTTTACTTGTACACGGGCGCCGGTGCAGGCTCTTCGACGACGACAGGCGGCGGAGCCTTCCCCTTCCCCTTCCCTTTGCCGATGTCCATATTTGCGCAGCCGCTTAGGCTGGCGACGGCGAGCGCCGCAACCACTGCGATTAGAATTCTGCTCATCACATATTCCCCTCGGGCGAATCGGTTCAAGCTACAACACGCAAACTAACGGGGGACTACACCGCAGCTAGTGCAGGAAAGACACACCTAGCCAGTTTAACTGTCGGTTGATGGTTGGGAGAGGCATCCTGTCGGGTTCCGTTGCAAAATTGGGCTGTGTTGCAAAGTTTTCGGTAACCAGGCGCATGGCATGGCCTCTGGTGTTTCGCCGGAGAGTTCAGATGTTCAAGGGCCGCCATTTCGACTAGTCCGTCATTCTGCTTTGCGTTCGCTGGTATCTGGCCTACGGCTTGAGCCTTCGCGATTTGAAGGAAATGATGGCCGAGCGCGGCATCGGTATCGATCATTCGGCGATCCACCGCTGGGTCATTCACTTCTCGCCCTTGCTGCTGAAAGGCTTCAATCGGCGCAACTGTGCCGTCAGCGGAAGGTGGCATATCGACGAAACCTATATCAAGGTTCGCGGCCGCTGGATGTATCTCTATCGCGCCATCGACAGCGTCGGCGACACCGTCGAGTTCTGGTTCAGCGAACATCGTGATCTGCCGGCGGCCAAACGCTTCCTGCGCAAGGCGTTGCAGCGTCACGGCCACCCCGAGCGCATCGTCATCGACGGCAGCCAGACGAATCGCGAGGCGATCCTTTCCTGTGACGCGGAAAGCCGGCTGCGGGATCGGTCGCGGTGGCAGCTCAAGCCGATCCGCATCCGAAAGAGCCAGTACCTCAACAACCGCATCGAGCAGGATCACCGGCGCATCAACTGCCGTGTGCGGCCTATGCTCGGTTTCAAACTTGGCAAGCGCTATCGCCAGGCTGGGCGGGATCGAGATGATCCACATGATGCGAAAACGACAGGCGAGGTACGCCTTCAATCCAAATCCGCCATCGCCGAGCAATTCGAAATCATCGCCGTCGCGTGAGGCTGGGGTCGTTCCCAGAGTTTCTATTGCCAGACGACAATTTTGCAACGGAACCGTTCAGATCATTGCTGCACCCTCACCACGGGCGCCATTGCCGCGCGAGCGGCTTAGTCCAAGGGTCAATTCTTCCGGTCTGCGAACAGGAAGGACGCGCCATTTCTTGACATTGCCGGCGCTTCTCCGAAGCTGACCTTCCCCGAGGCAAGAGCATGGGCAAGTCCTGACCTCAGAGCAGGCATCCTCTCGAGAAGCGCGATGCTCGTCGTCCGGCCACCCGTTCCACGCCGATATCTCCGTTTCAGCGGCCTCTTCCAAAGAGATTCCGCCTACTCCATCGATTTGGGATATAGTTGGGAGAACAGGGCAGCCCCCCGCAGCCGAAAAGGAGAAGGGGCGTGGACATCGCGAAATGGCTACGGAGCCTCGGCCTGCAGCAATACGAGCAGGCTTTTCGCGACAACGACATTGAAGCTGAAACGCTTCCCCAGCTCACGGCCGACGATCTCGTGCTCGCCGCTATCGCCGCCCTGCGCGCGAATTCGGATACAGCGGCCACCTCGACCACGCGATCCCTGGCGGCGATCTCAGGGACAGCCCCGCCGCTTCCAGAGGCTGAGCGGCGGCAGGTAACGGTCATGTTCGTTGACGTCGTCGGCTCGACGGCACTCGCAGGCCGCCTAGATCCGGAGGACATGCGCGAGATCATCGGAACCTACCATCGCTGCGTCGCCAGACTGAACCGAAATTCCTGGAGTAGGATACAGTTAAGTACCTTCCTTGCCGAGGAGTTACACCCTAGCTAGACTAGGTTGAGAACCCATAACTGACATCGGCAAGGTCGCTCGATTGTTGAGCGCTGGCAAAGCGGCGTGAAAAAGCCCTCGATTGTTGCAATCCAACGCCTCGACGTGGTCGCAGGCCTGACGGCCTCAGCCGTCGTCCTGCCAAAGGCGATGGCCTACGCGACGGTTGCGGGCCTGCCGGTGAGTGTCGGACTTTACACGGCCTTCGTGCCGATGATCGTCTACGCGTTGCTTGGCACATCGCGCGTCCTGAGTGTAAGCTCTACGACCACCCTTGCGATCCTCGCTGGGACACAGCTCGGGCTCGCAGTTCCGGACGGTGATCCGGATAAGCTGATCACGGCAACTGCGACGCTCACCGCGCTGACCGGAGCCCTGCTGATCGGGGCCTCAGTGCTTCGCCTCGGGTTCGTCGCCAATTTCATTTCGTCTCCCGTTCTGACCGGCTTCAAGGCCGGTATCGGTCTTGTGATCGTACTCGATCAGGTGCCGAAGCTGCTCGGCGTGCACATTGCGAAGGAAGGCTTCCTCCGCGACATTCTGAGTGTGGCGCACCATTTACCCAACACGTCGCTGCTCACTCTGACCATCGCCATCGCGGCAATACTGGCGCTGTTGGCGATGGAGCGGCTCTGGCCCCATTCGCCGGCTCCCCTCGTAGCGGTGAGCGCGGGGATTGGGCTCTCATGGTTCGTCGGTTTGGATTCTGTGGGCGTCGCGATTGTGGGGTTCATCCCACAGTCGCTCCCGTCGATCACCCTACCGACTCTCAGCCTCGTCCAGCAACTCTTGCCGGGCGCGCTCGGCATCGCATTGATGAGCTTCACTGAATCGATCGCCGCTGGGCGAGCCTTCGCCGCCCCCGCCGAGCCACTCATCAAGGCCGACCGCGAGCTTCTTGCAACAGGGGCCGCCAACTTGGCGGGTGCGTTGTTCGGCGCCATGCCGGCGGGCGGTGGTACTTCCCAGACTGCCGTGGTCCGCGCGGTCGGAGGACAAACGCAGAAGGCATCTCTCGTCACGGCCTGTGCCGCGGCGGCCACCATGCTGCTCCTGGCCCCGCTGCTCAGCCTGTTGCCTCAGGCTGTGCTGGCGGCAATCGTGATCGTCTACTCGATCGGACTGATCAAGCCGGCCGAGTTCGTGTCGATCCGCAAGGTACGGCGAATGGAGTTTCGATGGGCGCTGGCGGCCTTCCTTGGCGTACTTGCCTTCGGCACGCTGCAGGGCATCGTCGTGGCGATCGTTCTGTCGCTCGTTGGCTTGGCCAGTCAATCGGCCAACCCAAATGTCTACGTGATCGGCCGCAAGCGGGGCACCGACGTAATCCGTCCGTTGTCACCCGAGCACCCGGACGATGAGACATTCGAGGGCATGCTTATCCTCCGGCCGGAGGGACGGCTCTTCTTCGCCAATGCCCAACGGGTCGCGGATCAGATCCAGGCCCTGGTCGTCGAGCACAAGCCGCGCGTCCTCGCGCTCGACATGAGCCGGGTCTTCGACATCGAGTATTCCGCCCTCCAGATGATAATGGAGGGTGAACGCCGCATAACCGAGCAAGGAATGACGTGTTGGATATTGGCGCTGAACCCCAGCGTACTCGAATACATCCGGGCCTCTGGCTTCGCCGATCGACTAGGACCCGAGCGTCTATTCTCCAGCGTACGGGGAGCGATCCAGCACTATACGACGAGTTTCAATCAAAACTAGGCACCCATTGGCGCTCGGTCGTGAGCCACCTCTCGGTGGGCGTGAATATGACTGGGGATCCTGCCGTGAAGAGCGGTCGGATGGAACTTCGCTGATCATCCCATGTACTCTGTCAGGCGCGAGACAGGCAGCATTGGCTTGGCTCGAAGGAAGGCACGTGCGAAGACCGGGCATTCAGCCGGCCACAGCCGGTGTCCTAGCTGAGATAGTAGGTCAAAGAATAAGACTACATTCCTCAAAGATCAGTGTTGCAAGTCATATGCTTGACCCGTCGATCGTAGTTGCTCAAGTGTTTTTCCTGCGCAACTTCCCGACCCGTCTCCGCCCACCGGATCGGCCTTGCCGCTTACAGTTATGGTGCCGGCCTGCCTGTCTGGCGAAATATAGACGGCAACCCCGTCTTGGCCAATTGTGGACAAATAGAAAGCACGATGCAGGCCGCTAACCTCGCAATGTACTAAGAAAGGAAAGTCATCAAATGATCCCTCGCTGGCATGCGCGATGGCCGCTAACTGCGACAACGCAGTGGCGGCGAAAGTTGCTCTTATGACCATACCACGCGCCTTCACGCGAGGATTCCGCCAAGACGCGACATATGCCATTTGATTGGACCCCACTTTGCTCGCCGTTATTTTTGATGCCGGTTGTGACGGTGGTGTGGACAACCACGCTATTCCCACATCTGCTCTATGAGTGGCTCTTCCCAAACCAAGTTTCGCGCATAAAGTGTCATCTGGCAAGTTTAGGCTCAGCGCAGAAGTCCGTCACCCAACTAAGGACTCAGACCGGCACTTCACCCTTACACAGCCAGACGGGCGGATGCGGACCCGAGCGCCACCAACTTCTTACTGAGGGGCGGCGCGCCGACGTTCTTTGGATTCTGTGTTGCGTGCGTGTATCTTGTGGTCCTGCCCAGGGTCAACGACAGGAGGGTCATACGACTGACGGCAAGACCATGCGGGCTCTTCGATTTGTCGGGTATCAGAAGCCCTTTGAGGTTTGCGACGTACCAATTCCGGAGGCTGGGCCAGGCTCTGTACGCGGGTGGAGATTACCGGGAAGAATGCGCCGTTCATAAGATGGCACGGGACGCGGCAAGTGGATTAGTCACTGAACTGGTTCAAGGTTCCGCAACCCGTCGCTGACTAGCTGCAGCGTGGCGATCAGGCGCTTGTATTCCTCGATGATATCAGTCGAGAAATGCGCGAGTTGGACTGCATCGCCCCAATGGTGTGACGCTTCCCACGCAATCATGTCGCGGCAAAGCTCAATCTGTTGCTCGCGGATTGCTATTCGGTCGGCATTGGTTGGACGCAAGCGCCATGCTCCCGATCAAGAGCCGCCGGCTACGCGCTCGGCTATTGCGAACGCCTGCAGGTTCTTGACCTTGCCGTGGTCCTGATCGGCGGTTGCAATAATCGAGAAGAACGCCGCGCAGGCGATATCCTTCATTGACGCGTTCGGATGCGCTTTCATTGCCGCCTTGGTCAATTGCTTGGGCGTCATGTCTGGCGTCACGACCCGCATCAGGGTGTCGGCAATAGCCTGCATCTCGCCCGCTTCCACAGCAAAACTCCACTTGGCGACGCCAAGCATATTAGCAGGATTGCGGGGAAACCCCATCAACCAAAGTTTGGTCCGTCAAGTATACAATCGCCGCGTCTTCCGGAGGCCACAGCCGGGCCAGCGATCTCCATGCAGCGGGGCCGGTCACTTCCAGAAGGGGCGGGTCTCGTCGAGGCTTCCCCACAAGGTTTTTGCGCCAGCCCAACCAAATTCGGCGCGCGCCTGACTCGCTCCGATCACCCATCCGATGGCGCGTTGCGCGGCCGCATCGCCGGCGCCGGGCGCTTCCGCTCCCGTCAACATGGCTCTGACGACCGCCGCGTCGTTCAGGTCGCCGAAGACTGCCTGAAGTTTCTTCAATTGCTTCAGGAACGGTTCAGCACGTTTCGCCGGGTACAAGGGAGAGAAGAACTCAACCGCATAGCGCAGCTTCTTTAGTTCCTTGCGCAACTCGTGGCGCTGCTCCACATCGAGAGTCTCCAGTCCACGTGCGTGCTTGCTAACTTTCTTCCAGCGCTTGCTGAGTGCCTTGCCAGCCAACTCGACGACCGGCGCTGCAAGCCGCTCGGTCTGGCCAAAATCTTGAGGAACGAGCCAGCCTCGCGCCTCCACGAAAGGCGCCAGGTCGTCAGGAACGCCTGCACGCGCGCGTCGGGGAGAACCTTGCGAAGGTGATCGTGCAGTCCCCCAGCCTGCCTCGAGAGAGCAGCGGCAAGGGGCGGCAGACCCGGTTCATCCGCGTGGGCCTCGGCCTCCCGCCGTACGATATTGTTCGCCACCATATCGATATCCCTGAGACGCCCGACCTCCTGGCCAAGCCAGCGGGCTTCCATGCTGAGCCGCGTCATTTCCGGGCTCTTCAGAACGGAAGCGCAGACAGAGAACGCGCTTCGCAATCGGCGCAGGCCGATCCGCAACTGGTGCGGCCCTTCGGGATCGTCCAGCTCCCGGATCACCACGACATTCGTGGCGACCTGATCGAGGCACTCGCGAAGGACGTCGCGTGCCGCCTGCTCGGCGATCTGAGCCCGATCGAGTGCAACGTCCTCGGCATTGCGGGGCGCGAGAGGCGGGTCGATCCATCCCTGTTCCGCGAGCAGATAGCCGCGCGCCGCCTTGGAAAGGCGGGAGAACCTCAGGCCCCCCTCAGGAACCAGTAGATGTGCAATGTCGAACAGTCCGCCCAGGCTGTCCTCAATGAGTTCGATCTCGAGTTCACGCAACTCGGCCGAGCGCCCCCCGGCGTGGATTTCGCCGATGTCTATTGCCAGTTCCGCACGCGTGCCGTCCTCAAGGGACAACTCGCTGGCGGAACGCCTGATCACGGTCTCGCAGACGAACTCAAGCGGCGCGCCGTTCACGCGGCGAACGACTTCCTCTCGGACCGCTGCGTCCGGAATCGCTTCGAGAAACAGCCGCCCGCCCGGAGCCGGGTTCTCCACCTCGCCAACCTGCGACAGACCGCCATGCTGCTCTGGCTTGGTCTTGACGGTCTGTATCCAACGCCGCCCGTCGCGCCGGAGTCTGAGCGCAATTCCTGCCTTCTTCAGCGCATGATCAGGGGTGTCGAGATAGATGCTTCTGAGTGTCCTGGTTTTCGGGCGGCCAGTAACCAGCTTCAACGCCTTCGCGCGCGCGCCCAGTTGGCTCGACGTCAGTTCGTCGAGGAGAAATTTTAGCTCGATCTCGCTCATTGGCCGAGTGTTGTCAGGCCCGGTACAAGGCTATAGAGTAGCTGAAACTAATAAAATAGCTATGCCAGCTAAGGATTCAACCCGGTGGGCTTGCGCCTTCCCGTGCTTACGAGCCTTTCCGGTTATCAACCGGGCTGGGTGCGGAGCGATGTCTCTGCCGGGCTTGCAGTTGCCGCGGTTGGGCTTCCCAGTGCCATCGCCTATCCTGCGATAGCGGGCCTGCCGCCTGAGACCGGCATCTACGCGAGCATCGCGCCGCTGGTTGCCTACGCGATCTTTGGCCCCTCGCGTCAGCTCATAGTCGGTCCGGACGCGGCTACGATGACGGTGCTTGCGGCGGTTTTGGTCGCCGTTACCGCGAGCGTGCCAGTCGGGCTCGAAGTGGAGCGAACTGCGATCGCAGCAATCCTCGCGCTTGGCGTCGGTTTGTTTTGCCTGGCGGCGTGGGTGCTTCGGCTCGGCGTTCTTGCAACCTTCCTGTCGCGTCCCATCCTGACGGGGTTCTTCATCGGCATCTCGCTTTCGATCCTGATCGGCCAAATCGGTCGCTTCACCGGAGTCAAGGTCGAGGCGGAAGGCCTGCTCGCACCGGTCCTCGAACTTCTGCGCAAGGCCGGATCGATACATTGGCCGTCTCTTCTGCTGGCCTTGGGGATGTTCGGTTTGTTGCAGATCGCGCGGGCCATGCGTTTTCCGGTTCCCGGGCCAGTGCTGGTCGTGGTCCTCTCCGTAGTGCTTTCGGCCGTTTTCGACTTTGAAGGACGCGGCATCGCCGTAGTCGGCGATATTCCGACAGGGTTGCCCTCGTTGTCGTTGCCAGCGATCGCTGACCTTCCGATCCAGACATTGGCCCTCGGCGCCGCGGCGATCTTCCTCGTGAGCTACGGCGCCGGCATCATTACGGCCCGCAGCTTTGGGGCAATAGGCGGCTACCCGGTCGATCCGAACCGCGAACTCATCGGATTTAGCGCTGCGAACATAGGGGCGGGCCTTTTCGGCGCCTTCCCGGTGACGGCCTCCGACTCGCGCACGGCGGTCAACCTTACCGTTGGCGGACGCTCGCAGGTGACGAGCATCGTGGCTGCCGCGACCCTGATCGCGACACTGCTGTTTCTCGGTCCGACCCTAAGGATTATCCCGATCCCTGCGCTCGGGGCGATTCTTGCGGCTACTGCAATCAGCCTGATAGATCTCGCCGCCCTTAGGCAGATTTGGCGCATCAGCCGCATGGAGTTCGTCTTCGCCCTCATTGCGATGTGGGGTCCGATCGGTCTGGGCGTCCTTAACGGGGTTGTCATCGCGATCGGCGCGACGCTGGTCTATGTTTTGCGCAAGCTGATGTTTCCCCGCGACGCTATGCTCGGCCGTGTTCCAGGCCATGACGGTTTCTACAAACTGCATCGAACGCCCGAGGCCCGTCAGGTACCCGGCCTCGCCGTATGCCTCATTCAAGGCAGCCTGCTGTTCTTCAACACCGACTACGTCGCATCGCGGCTGCGGTCCATTGCCGAGGAATTGCCGGCAGACACACGCTGGCTGCTGATTGATGCAAGTGCAATTTCCCAGATCGACAGCTCGGCAGCGGCAATGCTGGAGGAGCTATGTGACGAATTGCGCAATCGCGGGATCAGGCTTGGCGTAGCGGAGCTTCACGCCGAAGCGCGCGATATCCTTGTTCGCGCCGGCGTGATCGAGCGCATTGGCTCCGACATGGTCTTCGACATTCTCGAAGAGGCGTATCATGCGTTCGAGGCCCAAGCGTGACAGTTCAGGGACTCTCCTGCTGTCACCCAACTGTCATTTTAATGGCTGCGTGCCAGTGGAGCGGAGGAAGACATGATTAAGAAGAATAGAGACAGGGCGGCGGCTACGATATCCGAACCGGCGGAGGAAGCGAAATCGGGAGGAAAAAAATATGCGAAGGAACTCGCCCGGTTGCATGTTGAGCTTGCCCACCTTCAGGCCTGGGTGAAGAAGTCTGGTGCCCGCATCGCGATCATTTTCGAGGGCCGTGACGCCGCCGGGAAAGGCGGCGTGATCAAGCGCCTGACCGAGCGGGTCAGCCCACGAGTGTTCCGCGTCGTCGCCCTGCCGGCTCCGACCGATCGAGAGAAGACCCAGATCTACATGCAGCGCTACATCCAGCACCTGCCCGCCGGAGGCGAGATCGTGATATTCGACCGCTCCTGGTACAACCGTCCTGGCGTCGAACGCGTCATGGGTTTCTGTAGCGACAAGCAGGCGCGGCGCTTTCTCGAACAGGCGCCGACGTTTGAAACCGCCCTGGTCGAAAGCGGCATAACGCTGCTCAAATACTTCCTCGATGTGAGTGAGGAAGAACAGGAGCGGCGTTTCCGACAGCGGGCCGACGACCCCCTTCGACAGTGGAAACTGAGCCCGATGGATGTCGAATCGTACAACCGCTGGTGGGATTACACCCGCGCTTACGACGAGATGATCCGTGCAACAGACACAAGGCATGCGCCCTGGTGGATTGTGCCGTCAAACGACAAGAAGCGCGCGCGCATCAACTGCATTTCGCACATTCTGAGCTCCATCCCCTATGAGCGCGTCGAGTTCGAAAAACCTAACTTCAGCAAACGCCAGAAGCGGCCCGACAACTTCGTGGACGATGCAACTCCGCGCAACCTGGTGCCGGACGTGTTCTGACCGAGTGGCACTCGGAACCTATTTTGTTTCCGGGGCCCAACTGAGAAAGAAGCCGATGTCACCAGGTATTCCGCCTGGGAAGTTAATAACCATGGCTTTAAGCTTGTAACCTTGCGGCTTCGCATTCTTCTGGTAGCGCTCATAGAGCTGCTTGGCCTTGCCCTGGAGCGTTTCGGGCCATTGCGGATCAGCGCTGTTGATGGCTCGGCCGCTGTCAGTGCAAAGGGCCGACGGAAAACTATATACTAGTGCTTCGTACTTGCCGTTCTTGACAGCGTTCATCACCAGGCGGCGGACCATCGCGATTTCATTGTCGTTCACCTGGTCCTTGAGGAAACTTTCTGTGAACTTCGTGAGCTCCTGATTTTCTCGCGCCCGCAGCTTTTCCTGCTTGTCTGCCTCCGCCATCTGCTCCTCTAGGAGAGCCATTCGCAATTGCTCAGCGCTCGGCGGCGCCGCATTTATGTCTAAAGCTGTGTCTTTGATGTTGGCCATTTTCTCCTCCACTCGAAACCGTTCGAGAATAGAACACAGAGGCAGATCGACGTCTTGCCAGGTTCGTTGGGCTCAATTCATGCCCACCCAACCGCAAGACGTAAATCAGCAGGGTAGTCGACTGAGGCAGGCTGCCAGCCGCACGTTGAAGGGATCGGCCGCCGCGGCAAGAAGTCTTGTCTTCGCAGTCCAGCTACCATTCCATGATGCCATGTGGGCACATCAAGGTCAAATTCGCGATAGGCGGTAGAATGTGTCGCGACAGGCCGCGCTAGTAGCAATTACCGGAATCGGCTTCCCGGGGCGAGCATGGGCGATAGGACCTGTTTGAGTGATACCCATTGCCATAATACCGGTCGCCATAATACCGGTTGCGGTAATACCGGTCGCGGTAATACGGTTCGCCATAATAGGATCCGCCATAATAGGATCCGCCATAATAAGGTCTGCCATAATAAGGTCTGCCGTAATAGGTTCCGCCGTAATACGGATCGCCGTAGAAGCCGCTTCGGTAATACCCGCCGTAGTAGCCGTTGTTGTTGGCGATCATGCTGCCGAGCAGCGCTCCAGCGACAAATGCGCCGGCGGGGAACCAAAAGTCGTTGTGCCTATGGTATCCCGGACGATAGTGGCGGTAGCCGCGATAACCCCTGTACCAGCCATCTCGAATTTGGATGACATCGGACTGCGCGCTTTGTGCCCTGGGCACGAAGATCGGTGCGGCATCAACTGGAACAGTGCTCGTAAGTGCAAAAGTGGCGACCAGGGAGGTCGCTATGCCTGACAGGAACCTCATGATCGCGTCCTCGCTGGTGGCAATGTTTGCCGTATGCGAAACGTCGTCATTAACTGGAAGAAACGTCGTCGATCCAAATTTTGTTCCCGAGACCGGCAAATTGTCTCAAGCCGCTCCGAACCTTTGACGGTCAGACAGGCCGCCGTCCCCAGAGCTACGGGCGCCGGCAACATCGATTCGCCTGCGTCCGGATGGGGATCCCCGCCGCCGAAAAACTCCCGATGCGTTTTAAGCGAGAATACCAGACCCAGTGAGTAGATGATCAGTTCGGTGAGGTTGCCCAGCGTCGCATTGAGAAGGCCGCCCACCCGTATCGCCCGTCTTGGTCGCCACCGACTCGGTGGCGTAGCTCAGCAGCGCGGCCAGCGGCACGATCGCCAGCACGGAAAGCACAAAAAGCAGCGTGTGTGCTTCGGGCTCGAGTGCTTGGGCGACGAACACCGCAGGCACAAAGGCCAACAACCAGAGAACGGGATTGTCACGGATTTCTTTGTGCAAGGGGGGCCATGGATACGATCAGCGAAATACTGCTTGTCTTAGAACGAGCGCTGGCTGGTCCATGGCTTCAACCCCGCTAGCAGGCTTCCGAGCCATCAGTGCTGGTTGCCAAAAATGTCAGCTATCAGGCAGCGAAATGGGCTGATGAAGGGCGGCTTCGGGTCAACTTATTCCGTAGCGCGAGCGAATCTGGACGACTGGAACGGGTCGAAATCGGTATCTCGTCTTCGGTACCAAGCGCCAGATTTTCAGCACTAGTATCTATTTGGCGCCGAGCCTGGCCAGCACGGCCTTCGGGATGTTGTATTCCCGGATCACCGCGTCGTGCTTGCGCAAGCCGCACAATTCGCGCTGGATGAAATAGCCGTGGACGGCCTCCGCCGCGTCCCTGAGCAACCGAGCACGATGTTCGCCATCGCCGCCGTGTTCACGCAACTTTGCCAGCGTTTCATCTACGCGCCGGCCGGCGCGGCCGAGCGCCGCCGCCTTTTCGCCGAGGATTTCATGGCCGAGCAGGTCGAGCGCGCTCTCCCGCGCTCCCGACCGTCCGAAATTCAATGGCATTCGCACCGACATGTTTCACTCCGGTCTTCCTAAATCTGGCCCTACTCCGCCGGCCGCGTCTCCTCCAGCACGCTCTCCTCGTTGAACAGGAAGCCGCCGGACTGCCGCTTCCACAGCCGCGCATAGAGCCCGTCGAGCGCCACCAGTTCGTCATGCGTGCCTTGCTCGACGATCCGGCCGCCGTCGAGCACCACCAGGCGATCGAGTGCCGCGATGGTCGACAGCCGGTGCGCGATGGCGATGACCGTCTTGTTCTCCATCAGCCTCGCCAGATTTTCCTGGATGGCCGCCTCGATGTCGGAATCGAGCGCCGACGTCGCCTCGTCGAGTATCAGGATCGGCGCGTCCTTGAGGAAGACGCGGGCGATCGCCACGCGCTGGCGCTGGCCGCCCGACAATTTCACGCCGCGCTCGCCGACAAAGGCCTCGTAGCCCTGGCGATCACGATTGTCGCGCAAGTCGAGGATGAAGTCGTGCGCCTCGGCCTTCTTCGCGGCCGCGACCACCTCGGCGTCGGTTGCTTGCGGCATGCCGAGCTTGATGTTGTCGCGCAAGGAACGGTGGAAAAGCGCGGTATCCTGGCTGACGACGCCGATATTGGCGCGCAGCGAATCCTGCGTCACCCTTGAAACATCCTGGCCGTCGATAGTGATCTTGCCGGCCTCGAGGTCGTAAAGGCGCAGGATCAGATTGGCCAGCGTCGTCTTGCCGGCGCCGGACGGCCCGACCAGTCCGACCTTCTCGCCCGGCCGCACGACAAGGTCGATGCCGTTGAGCACGCCGAATCCCTTGCCATAGTGGAACTCGACCTGTTTCACGTCGATGCGGCCGCCGGCGACGACAAGCTCCCTGGCGTCAGGTGCGTCGGTCAGGCCGAGCGGCTGCGAGATCAGCGCCTTGGAATTTTCCAGCACGCCGAGATTCCGCAGGATGCCGTTGAGCTGCATCATCAGCCGTCCGAGCAGCATGTTGAGCCGCAACACCAGCGACAGCGTGAAGGCGACGGCGCCGACTGTGATCGAGCCTTCGACCCAGAGATAGACGGCAAAACAGGCGATCGCGGTGATCATCATCCCCGACAGAGTCGTCAGCGCCATGCGCACGCCGGTCAGCCTGCGGGTGAACGGACGCAGCGCGTCGAGATAGATATCGAAGCCGCTCCTGATGTAACGGTCGTCGCCGTCGGCCGAGAACAGCTTCAGCGTCTGCACGTTCGAATAGGAATCGACGAAGCGGCCGGTGATCATCGAACCGGCCTCGGCGGTTGCCTCGGCATGCTTGCGGATCGCCGGCAGATAGCGCTTGGCCAGCCAGCCGAAGGCGGTGATCCAGATCACCACCAGCACCGCCAGCCGCAAGTCGAGGCCGGCGACCAGCACCAGCGTCGTCACCGTATAGACGACCATGAACCAGACGACCCCGATGAAGCTTTCCATCAAATCGCCGGTCGCCTGGCCCGCCTGCCAGACCTTGGTCGCGATGCGGCCGGCGAAATCGTTCTGGAAAAAGGCGTAGGACTGGCGCGAGACATGACGGTGCGCCTGCCAGCGCACCAGATTGTAGAAGCCGGGCGTGATCGTCTGCTCGTCGACCAGCGCCGCCAGGCCGACGACGATGGTGCGGACGACCAGCACCACGGCGGCCATGAAGACAAGTTCGGGACCGGCGGCAGTCCACAGCGCATCCCAGCTGCGCTCGCCGGGGAGCTGGTCGAGAATGTCGACCAGCCTGCCGACGAAGTAGAACAGTCCAGCCTCGACCAGCGGCGCAATGCCGCCGATGACCAGCATGGCGAAGAAGGCGACCTTCGCCTGGCCGACATAGTGCCAGAGGAAACCCCTGACGCTGACCGGTGGCCGAAGCCCCGCGGGCTCCCTGAACGGATAGACCCAGTTCTCGAACCAGCGATAGACGGCAATCATCATTCTGCTGCCATCATTCTGCTGCCCATCACTCTGCTGCTTGACCCTTGACGATGGCATCGTTGGCGGCGGCGCCGTCGTCGAGCAGGAAGCCGCCCGATTGGCGCTGCCAAAGCTGCGCATAGAGCCCGCCGCTGGCGACGAGTTGCTCATGCGAACCTTCCTCGATGATGCGGCCCTTGTCCATGACGACGAGCCGGTCCATCGCCGCGATGGTCGAGAGCCGGTGCGCGATGGCGATGACGGTCTTGCCTTGCATGAGCTTGTAGAGGTTCTCCTGGATGGCGGCCTCGGCTTCGGAATCAAGCGCAGACGTCGCTTCGTCGAGAATGAGGATCGGCGCGTCCTTTAGCATAACGCGGGCAATGGCAATGCGTTGCCGCTGGCCACCGGACAATTTGACGCCGCGATCGCCTACATGCGCATCGAAACCCGTGCGGCCACTGGCGTCCGAAAGCCTTGATATGAAATCAAGTGCCTCGGCGCGGCGTGCTGCCTCGACCAGCATCTCGTTGTTGGCGTCCGGCCGGCCATAAAGGATGTTCTCGCGCACCGAACGATGCAGCAGCGAGGTGTCCTGCGTGACCATGGCGATCTGGGCGCGCAGCGAATCCTGCGTCACCGCCGCGATTTCCTGGCCCTCGATCAGGATCTTGCCGTTTTCAAGGTCGTAGAAGCGCAACAGAAGGTTGACCAGCGTCGACTTGCCGGCGCCCGAGCGGCCGACGATGCCGACCTTTTCGCCCGGCTTCACCGTCAGCGACAGGCTTTCGATCATGCCTTTCTGCTTGCCGTAGTGGAAGCGGATGTCCTCGAAACGGATCTCGCCCTTGGTCACGACAATGTCCTTGGCGCCAGGCCTGTCTTCGACGACGCGCGGCAGCGAGATCGAGCTGATGCCGTCCTGCACCGTGCCGATATTCTCGAACAGGGTGGACATCTCCCACATGATCCATTGCGACATGCCCCAGAGCCGAAGAACGAGGCCGATGACCAGAGCGACAGCGCCGATCGTCACTACCTGGCCGAGCCACAGCCACAGCGAGATCGCGGTGACCGAAAACAACAGCAGTGAGTTTAGGACGTAGAGCAGGCCGTAGAGCTGCGTCACCAGCCGCATCGACCGGTAGACCGTATCGAGAAAGCCGGCCATGCCTTCCCGGGCGAAGGACGCCTCGCGCCGCGCATGCGAGAACAGCTTGACCGTCTGGATGTTGGAGTAGCTGTCGACGACGCGGCCGGTCATGGTCGAGCGCGCGTTGGCCTGCTCCTCGCCAACCTTGCCCAATCGCGGGATGAAATAGCGCAAGAGCAAGACATAGCCGGCAAGCCAGACGGCAAGCGGTGCCGCCAGCCGCCAGTCGGCCGAGCCGACAATGAACAGCATGCCAAGGAAATAGACCACGACATAATTGAGCACGTCGATGAGCTTGATGACGCATTCGCGCACGGCGAGCGCGGTCTGCATCAGCTTGGTCGCGATGCGCCCGGCGAACTCGTCCTGATAGAAGGCCATCGACTGCTTGAGCAGGTACCGATGCACCTGCCAGCGGATACGCATCGGATAGTTGCCCATCAGCGTCTGCTGGTTGAGGAGCGCATGGAACCAGACCGTCGCCGGCAGGGCGAACACCACGATGAAAGCCATGCCGGCGAGCTTCCAGCCCTCGGTCTGCAGGAATGTCTCGCGATTCTGCACCGACAGCCAGTCGACGATCCGGCCCATGAAGCCGAACATCCACACCTCGGCAAGGGCGATAGCCGTCACCAGCATCGCATCGATCGCGATGTAAGGCCAGGCGCCGCGCGTATAGTGCACGCAGAACGCGATCAGCGTCTTCGGCGGCTCGACCGGCTCCTCGGCAGGGAACGGATCGAGCCTTGTTTCAAACCAGCGGAACATTGTCTTGGTACTCACATGCTCGTTTTCGCTCTCGCCGCGCGGGAGCGTGTAGCGTCCTGGGAGCGCATGGCATCATGGGTCGCGTGGCAGCAAGGACCGGCGTCCCGGAATCACCCGGGCCGCCGATCCTGCTTCGCGCAATATAGGATGTCGCGGGCTTTTCGCCGACAGGCTCGTTTGACGATCCTGACAGCGCTGTGTCGACCACCCGGAGTTTCGCGCCGGTTTTCGCGCCAGGGCGGATCAGCCTAATGATCCGGCGCACCAGCGACGGCCGGCTGCGGTCGGGAACCGCGCGCGAGAAGTCGACGTCCGGCAGCATGCCGCGATGCGGGCGCCGGCGGGTTTCGGCGTGAACCGCCGACGAGTAGGTTTCGCCGACCAACAGCGTCCAGGTCGCCATCCTGCGCTCGTGCAGGTTTCTTGAACCGGGAATTTTGCAGGGATCGAACATCGGTCCGCCCTCCATGTGAAAATAGGGAAAAAAATCCGGCCTGTTCGCAGCTGAATGGCCAGCGAAAGACGGGGGTTGAACAGCGGCGTGCTCAGGCGGGGCGTTCAGCCCCTTCGACAGCTTGAAAAACATCGCAGGATTCCTTCGAAGACCGAAAAAGGGTTTCGGCTAAGAATCGGTGCGATCGAAGTCTAAAAGGTCAGGAGAATCGTCGAACCGAAACCGCCGGCAGGCTGGTAAGCCCACATGAGGGGCGCTGGATGTGCATGATCATCATGAATTACCCCTCCATCGGTTCGGGTTGACAATGCCCGGCGTATAACCGACTTCGCAGAAAATGACCACCCGCCGGTCCAGAAATTTCCAAAACCGCGAACCTGTTGTGGCCGATCTGCCACTTATTAGAAGGATGCGGAAATGAACAACCGTCTCCGCATCGCGCTCTACCAGCCGGATATCGCCGGCAACACCGGGACGATCCTGCGCTTCGCGGCTTGCCTTGGTCTCGGCGTCGACATCATCGAACCGGCCGGGTTCCCGCTCTCCGACCGGGCGCTGAAACGGGCCGGCATGGATTATCTCGAAATGGCGGCGCTGACCCGGCATGTCGACTGGCAAGCCTTCGAGAACTGGCGCAGAGGCGAAGCGCGGCGGCTGGTGCTGCTGTCGACCAGAGCCGCGACCGCCTACACCGATTTCGCCTTCGCCGATGCCGACATTCTTCTGTTCGGCCGCGAATCCGCAGGCGTGCCTGACCGTGTCCACGAAGCGGCGGATGCGCGACTGATCATCCCGATGCAGCCGGGCGCGCGCAGCATCAACGTCGCGCTTTCCGTCGCCATGGTGGCCGGCGAGGCGATCCGGCAGCTCGGATAGGATTTGCAGATCTTCAGTGGGCGCAGCCAACCCGGCCGCTTTCTGGCCCCCGGCTGCTTCCTGGCCCCCGGTTGCTTCCTGAACAATGACCGCACCCTCGCTTGTCACTCGTACCCAGGCGCACATCGCCTTCTCCTGCGGTTTGCATATCAAGGGTTTCTTCGTTACAAGCTCAACTAAACTTTAGGTCAAGCGGAAAATTAAAATGGCTGCGGTGACGGAATTGACGGTCGGCCAGGTGGCCACGCGCAGCGGGGTGGCAGTGTCGGCGCTGCATTTCTACGAGGCGCGCGGATTGATCCGCAGCCACCGCACATCAGGCAACCAGCGGCGCTACGGCCGCGACGTGCTGCGGCGGGTGGCGATCATCAAGGTGGCACAGGAGGTCGGCATCTCGCTGGCCGAGATCGGCGAGGCATTGGCATCGCTGCCTGAAGGCCGCACGCCGACGCGCGGGGACTGGAATGTGCTTTCAACCGCCTGGCGCGACCAGCTCGATCGCAAGATTGCCCAGTTGAAGAAGCTGCGCGACGGGCTGACCGACTGCATCGGCTGCGGCTGCATGTCGATCGACAAGTGCCCGCTGCGCAACAAGGAAGACCGGCTGAGCGCCCAAGGCCCGGGCGCAAGGCGGTTGTTGGTCGCTCGCTAATCCGCCGCCGGCAATCGCCTGATGGTGAATTCGATGACGTCGCCCGGCCGCTCGAACCAGCTTTCGATCTCGGTCCAGTAGGCCTGCTTGGGAAAGCGCTCGAACCACTCCTTCGCCTTGAGCCGCGCATCGGAGCGCGGCAGGACGAAGGTCTCGCGCAAAAACCCGTCGCGCGGCATGCGCTCGCGCTCGGCGCGCGAACGGTCGAGCCTCTTCTTCAGGCCATCCAGCGGCGGTCTTGCCGGAGTGCGCACGAAAGAACTCCATTCACACTTGACCCTTGCACCTAAGAGATTAGGGATCGCGGCCGGAAAAGACGAGTCATTTGTCGGGGTACGCCCGACAACAGGAGACAGCATTTGCAACGACCCGAAATACCGGCGGGGCTGCCGGCCGACATCGAACAGAAGAAGATGAAGGCGCGGCTGTGGTTCGAGACGCTGCGCGAGCGCATCTGCGCCGCCTTCGAGCAGATCGAGCAGGACCTGCAGGGGCCGCAGGCCTCATGGTCGCCCGGCCGCTTCGAAAAGACGCCGTGGCAGCGCGACGCCGGCAAGGGCGGCGGCGGCACCATGTCGATGATGCGCGGCCGCGTCTTCGAGAAGGTCGGCGTCCACACCTCGACGGTCTATGGCGAGTTCTCGCCGGAGTTCAGGAAGCAGATGCCGGGCGCCGAGGAAGACCCGCGCTTTTGGGCGAGCGGCATTTCGCTGATCGCCCATCCGTGGAACCCCAACGTGCCGGCGGTGCACGTGAACACGCGCATGGTCGTCACCTCGCGCCAATGGTTCGGCGGCGGCGCCGACCTGACGCCGGTGCTCGACCGTCGCCGCAGCCAGGGGGACCCGGACACGGTCGCCTTCCACCGCGCCATGCAATTTGCCTGCGAGAAGCACGCTGGCGTCGCCGACCACGCGAAATTCAAGGCCTGGTGCGACGAGTATTTCTATCTGCCGCACCGCAACGAACCGCGCGGCACCGGCGGCATCTTCTTCGACTGGCTGCATTCGGACGAGGACAGAGGCGGCTGGAACGCCGATTTCAACTTCGTCCAGGATGTCGGGCGCACTTTTCTCGTCGTCTACGGGCATCTGGTGCGGGCCAATTTCAACGACAACTGGACCGACGGCGACCGCGAAGAACAGCTCATTCGCCGCGGCCGCTATGTCGAATTCAACTTGCTTCACGATCGCGGCACCATCTTCGGGCTGAAGACCGGCGGCAACGTTGCCGCGATCCTGTCCAGCCTGCCGCCAGAGGTGAAATGGCCGTAAAATCTCAGTGAGTTGGACGTGAGTCGCAATCGGGTCCAAATCGCAGGATTCTGGCGGCGAATGTGGCGCGCAGAATATCTTTTTCGTCTAATATCCATTTGAAAAAGCAAGACTATTTTTCGTTACGGGCCGGGAAACGCCGGCGGTTCTCGCCTCCCTGGAACCGCGACCCGACGCGACCGGACGGCCCATGATTGAGTGGGGCACCTCCGAAAAATGGTGCCTTCATTTCCAGGAGAGCATGCCATGCGCAAGCTTATTATGTCGGTTGCGGCTGCCGCCGTTCTTGCCTCTGGTGGCGCTGCCTTCGCAGCGGTCAAGCACACCACGGGCACGATCAAGACTTACGATGGAACGGCCATGAGCCTTGTTCTGGATAACGGATCTACCTTTACGCTGCCCAAGGCCTTCAAGAATCCTGGCCTGAAGGCTGGCGAAAAGGTCCGCGTTTCGTGGGACATGAGCGGCAAGCACAAAATTGCCGAGGCAGTCAGGATCGTGAAGTGATGGCCTGCCCGCTGGAGCAAGACGAGGTCTTGCCTCCGGGGTAGCGTCAAGAGGGCGGAGCAGCGATGCTCCGCCTTTTTCGGTCTCTGCAGCAACCAAAACCATCCGATCGTGTTATGCTGGTTCGGCCAGCGCATGACCCGAAAACCGAACCGGTTTCCGACAGAGATCATGCGTCGATCAAAGGTGCTGGAGCTTCCGTGTCAGAGCAGATGCGGCACTCCGAGGAGGAAAGGGAGAAATCCGATGAAGGAATTCCACTGCGGCTCGCTGGTTCCGGGTTGTGACTGGCATACGCGCGCCGACGAGGAAGCCGAGATCATGCGTCGTGCCGTCGAGCATATGCGTGAGACGCACGGCGAGACGATCATTCGCGAGACGATGATCGAAGCGATCCGTTCGCGCATCGAAAAGGCTCGCGACGCGGCCTGATTTGCCTAATTTTCGAGTGCTTCTGCGGCGCGCTTGAGAAGTGCGCCGCGATCCAGCGCAAAGCCGGACTCGATCCACTCGTTTTCGAGGTTCTTCAGGGTTGCGCCGAGTTTCGGCCCGGGCGACGCGCCAAGCCTCGTCAGATCGGCGCCCTTGAGCGGAAAGTCGGGCTTTTTCCATTTTCCGGCAAAGGCCAGCAGCCGCGAAAAGCCGCCAGCTTCCAGCAGCGCGTCGTTGTCCTCGACGGCGCGGGCTCGAGCGGAAGCGAGCGACAGCCGCAAGCGATCGACAAGGCCCTGACGATCGCCGCGATAGAGCCGTTTTGCGAGTTCCGCTTCGGTCGTCTTCGGCCCGACGGGCGCTGTCAGCGCCCACTGCCTGAGGCGACCGGCGTCGCTGACGGAGGACCTCAACCGCTCGGCGAGCGTCTTCATCCGCGCTGCGTCCGGCGGCACGATCGCTTCCAGCCTGAGCAGCGGGTCCAGCGTCCAGCCGAGATCCTTCTCCGCCCTGGTCAGCGCATGGATCGCATCGATGCCCCATTTCTCGCTCTCCGGCAGAACGCTGGTGAGCACGCCCGCCTGGCGCATCCACAGCAGGGCGCGCGATGGATCGGGGGCCGACAGCAGCTTCTTCAGTTCGGACCAGACGCGCTCGACCGAGAGTTGGCCAAGCCCCTCCTTGAGCCGGGCGCAAGCCTTCAGCCCTTCGGCATCCGGCCGGCCGTCGCCATACCAGGCGAAGAAGCGGAAAAAGCGTAGGATGCGCAGATAATCCTCGCGGATGCGCGCCTCCGGATCGCCGATGAAGCGCAGCCGGCGCGCCTCGATATCGGCAATGCCGCCGACCAGGTCGACGATCGTGCCGTCGGCCTCGGCATAGAGCGCGTTGATGGTGAAATCGCGTCGTTCCGCATCGGCCTTCCAGTCGCGCCCGAACAACACTTTTGCCCGCCGTCCGTCGGTCTCGATGTCGGCGCGCAGCGTGGTCACCTCGAATGGCTTGCCGCCGGCGACAATCGTGATGGTGCCGTGCTCGATGCCGGTCGGCACCGCCTTGAAACCCGCCGCCTCGGCGCGGCGGATGGTCTCGTCAGGCACGGTTGTGGTGGCGATATCGACGTCGGCAACCGGCTGGCCGATGAGCGCATTGCGCACCGCACCGCCGGCGACGCGCGCCTCCTCGCCGCCATCCGCCAAAGCCGCCAGCAGGCGCTGCAAATGCCGTTCCCCGAGCCAGTCGGCTTTGCCCGCGAGCGACACCCGGCCGCTCACGTATAGAGCCTTTCATAGAGCGTGCGGATGATGCCCGCGGTGACGCCCCAGATGCGCTGTCCGTCATAGGGCATTTCGTAGAAGACCCATTCGAGATCGTTCCACATGCGGCTGTCGCGGCCGTGGTTGGCCGGGTCCATCAGAAAGCGCAGCGGCACTTCGAAGGCGGCGTCGACCTCCTCGGAATTCAGCGTCAGTGAAAAGTCCGGCCGCACTATTCCCAGCACCGGGGCGATCCGGTAGCCGCTGCCGGAGACGTAATCGGGCATGCGGCCAATGATCTCGACCCGATCCTGGCCAAGCCCGATCTCCTCGAATGTCTCGCGCAATGCCGCCGCCTCCGGGCTCGGATCGGTAGGATCGATCGTGCCTCCGGGAAAGGCCACCTGCCCCGAATGGCTGCGCAGCTTTTCCGCCCGCTTGGTCAGCAGAACCGTTGCATCGCGTCCATGATCGACCACCGGGATCAGCACGGCGGCATCGCGCAGCGCCTTTGCGAGCTTCAAACGCGGATGTCCCGGGTTGAAGCGATGGTCGCCATAATCGTCGGCGGCATGCGCCAGCGGCTGCGCCGCGACGCTGGCGCGAAAATCCGCGGCCGAAAACGGCGCCGGCGTCACTTGGTCCATAGTGTCACCTGGTTCATCGCGTCACCTGGTCCATCATGCCCCGGTTCATTTGGCCCCGGTCCATTTGGCCCCGGTCCATTTGGCGTCGCCCTCTCATGCGCTCAGCCGCTGCAGCTTTTCCGCCGGCATGATCGGATAGACCGCACCCTTCGAGCGGACGGCAAACATCCTTCGGCCGCCGACCTCGATCTCCTCGCCATGCTCGACCAATTCATACATGACCGGCCGCGCCAGCAGCGCCTCCAGCCGTCCGCGCACCAGCACATAGGGTTTCAGGCCGCCGGTTGCCTCCTCGTCGACAAAGCGCAGCGGATGCTCCGGCCCGGCCTCGACCACATCGCCGACATTGGTACGAAAGGTGATGACCTGGCCATCGCCGGTGCCGCAAACATCCATCTCGACGGCTATGAAGGGCGCGTCGACCACGCGGATGCCGACCCTTTCCACCGGCGTCACCAGGTAGGTCCTGCCGTCTTCGTCCTTGCGCAGCACGGAGGAAAACAGCTGCACCAGCGGCATGCGGCCGATCGGCGTGCCCTGGTAGAACCAGGTGCCGTCCTGCCGGATCTCCATGTCGAGATCGCCGCAAAAGGCCGGATTCCAACGATCCACCGGCGCCGGCCCGTTGCCCGCGCGGGCGGCACGCGAGATCAGCGCCTCCAGTCCGCGCGCCTCGGTCGCTGCCGTCAAACTTCCTTCACGATCGTCGGCGCGTTCTGTCATGGTCACGAAATAGTCACTGTTGTTCCGCTTGTCAGCCTAAGTCAGTGATTTAAGTTCAAAGACGGGCGCCACGCGAGGCCGAATCGCGGCACTCTGTGGCGTCGAAGCTGCAAGCCGGTATTTCCAACGAGAAGGATCGATGCTGCATGAGCGTGATGATCAAGGAAAGCCCGATCAGCGAAGAGGACATGATCGCCCTGGCCGAGACGGCGCTGGCCGACATTTCCAGGGTTCGCGAGGGCGTCGGCCGCGTCATCTTCGGCCAGGAAAGCGTCGTCGAACGCACGCTGGTGGCGCTGCTCGCAGGCGGCCATGCGCTGCTGGTCGGCGTGCCCGGCCTCGCCAAGACCAAGCTGGTCGAGACGCTGGGCATCGTGCTCGGCCTCGATTCCCGCCGCATCCAGTTCACGCCCGACCTGATGCCGTCCGATATTCTCGGCTCCGAGGTGATGGAGCAGGACGAATTCGGCAAGCGCTCGTTCCGCTTCATCTCCGGGCCGATCTTCGCGCAACTGCTGATGGCCGACGAGATCAACCGCGCCTCGCCGCGCACCCAGTCGGCGCTGCTGCAGGCGATGCAGGAATACCACGTCACCATTGCCGGTGTCCGCCATGACCTGCCGGCGCCCTTCCACGTGCTGGCGACGCAGAACCCGCTGGAGCAGGAGGGCACCTATCCGCTGCCCGAGGCGCAGCTTGACCGTTTCCTGATGCAGGTCGACATCCTCTATCCGGAAATCGAGGCGGAGCGCCGCATCCTCCTGGAGACCACCGGCATTGAGGACGCCAAGGCGCAGAACGTGTTGCAGCCGGCGCGGCTGAAGGAGATCCAGACCCTCATTCGCCGCATGCCGGTGCCGGAAAGCGTCGTCGAGGCGATCCTCCAACTGGTGCGCTCGGCGCGCCCCGGCCAGGGCAATGCCGAGACCGACAAGCACGTCGCCTGGGGCCCGGGCCCGCGCGCCAGCCAGTCGCTGACACTGTGCGCCCGCGCCCGCGCCCTTTATGACGGACGGCTGGCGCCGTCGATCGACGACATCAGAGCGCTGGCCGAGCCGGTGCTGCAGCACCGCATGGCGCTGACCTTTGCCGCCCGTGCCGAGGGCACGACCGTGCGCGACGTGGTGGCGAAACTGGCAAAAGGCATCTGATGGCGCGTATAGGCGAGGCCCAGGCACCGGCGGCGACGCGTGATGCGCTCGCCCGCGGCCGGTTGCGGGCATCGCTGGTGCCGGACCTGCTGGTCGAGGCGCGTCGCATCGTCAACACGGTGATCGCCGGCTGGCACGGCCGCCGCAAGCGCGGCATCGGCGAGAATTTCTGGCAGTTCCGGCCCTATGTCGAGGGCGACTCCTCGCGTATCGACTGGCGCCGCTCGGCCCGCGACGACCACATCTATGTGCGAGACCGCGAATGGGAGGCCGCCCATACGGTGTGGCTGTGGGCAGATCCCTCGCCTTCCATGCTCTACAAATCGACCGGCGCCACCGTCTCGAAGGAGTCCCGCGCGCTGGTGCTGGCGCTGGCCATGGCCGAGCTTCTGTCGCGCAGCGGCGAGCGTATCGCCTGGCCCGGGCTGACCGATCCGTTCACCGCCCGCAACGGCGCCGAGCGGATCGCAGCACAACTCAGCCATGCCGGCGAATTGCCGGCAAAGCCCGACCTGTCCGCCATCCGCCGCTTCTGCGACATCGTCATCGTCAGCGACTTCCTCGATCCGGTCGAGGACACAATCGCCTGGCTTGACGTGCTCGCCCGCCACGGCGTGCGTGCCCATCTGATCGAGGTCGCCGACCCGGCCGAGGAGAGATTCCCCTATGCCGGCCGCACCGAATTCACCGATCCCGAGACCGGCGACAAGCTGACCGCCGGCCGCGCCGAAACGCTGGGCGATGACTACCGACTGCTTTACATCGCCCGCCGCCAGGAACTGACCGACTGGTGCAAGCGCCTCGGCTGGAGCTTTACCGTCAACCACACCGACCGCCTCGCCTCCGATGCGCTGGTGCGTGTCCACATGGCGATGACCGTCGATGGCAGCTCAGCCGGGAGGATTCGCGCATGAGCTGGCTGCCGCTCTCCTTCGGAGCGCCGATGGTGCTGTGGGGCCTTCTGGCCCTGCCGGTGATCTGGTGGCTTTTGCGGTTCACCCCGCCCAAGCCGCAGACTGAGGTCTTCCCGCCGCTGAAGATCCTGGCCCGCGTGCTGAAGCGCGAGGAGACGCCGCAACAGAGCCCGTGGTGGCTGACGCTGCTCAGGCTGCTGATGGCGGCCCTTATCGTTGCGGCGCTGGCCGAACCTGTCTTCAACCCGCGTGAAAGACTGCCGGCCGAGGGCACCGCTCTTGCGTTGGTCATCGACAATGACTGGGCAAGTGCCGCCGACTGGGGCCAGCGCGTCGCCACTGCCGAACGGCTGATCGCCGATGCCAGCTCCAACGACGTGCCTGTCATCATCGCCTTCACCGCCGAAAAACCGAATGCCGAGATCGGCCCGTTCGACGCCGCCACCGCGCTCGACCGGCTGCGCGCGGCAAAGCCGCGGCCGATCCCGACCGACCGCCCGGCCGTCTATGCCCGCGTCGCGACAACCCTGGAGAGCTTGCCGGGCGCCAGCGTCGCCGTGCTCGCCGATGGTCTGGCGGCGGAAGGCGACGAGGCCGCCTTCAACACGCTTCTGTCGAAGAACGCCGCCCGTGTCGTCTGGGCCGCCTCCGACCGGCCTGGCCTGATCGGCCTGACCGGCGCCGACAACCAGGTGGACGGCTTCGAGCTGACCGCCATCCGCGCGCCGGGCGATCCGGCGCCGGCTCAGGTGACCGCCGGCGCCTTCGACGACAAGGGCCGCCGCATCGCCGACGCCACGCTGACCTTCTCGCCGGGCGAATCCACCGCCACCGGCACGATGGCGGTGCCCTTCGAGCTGCGCAACGACTTCGCCTCGATCGCGCTCGACGGTCAGCGGCAGGCCGGTGCCGTCCGCGTGCTCGACGAGAGTTCCAAGCGCCGCCGCGTCGGACTGCTGTCGCAGGCCGAAGCCGACCAGGCGCAGCCGCTTCTGTCGCCGCTGTACTACATCCGCCGCGCACTGCAGCCCTTCGCCGACCTCGCCGAGCCGTCGAGCGCCGACCTTGCCGACGCCATCCCGCAGCTCCTCGACCAGAAGCCGGCGATGATCGTCATGGCCGATGTCGGCACCATTCCGCAGCAGGTGCGGCAAAGGCTGGTCGACTGGGTCGACAATGGCGGTACGCTGGTGCGATTCGCCGGCTCGCGGCTGGTCGCTGCCGGGAATGACGACGACCTGCTGCCGGTCAGGCTGCGCACCGGCGAGCGCTCGCTCGGCGGCGCGCTGTCGTGGACGACGCCGCAGCCGGTCACCGATTTTCCGAAGACCGGCCCCTTCGCCGATCTCGCTCCGCCGGCAGAGGTCACCGTCACCAGGCAGGTGCTGGCCGAGCCGACGCCCGATATTGTCGAGCGCAGCTGGGCCACGCTTGCCGACGGCACGCCGCTGGTGACCGGTATGAAGAAGGGCAAAGGCACGCTCGTCCTGTTCCATGTCACGCCGGAGGCGACCTGGTCGAACCTGCCGATCTCCGGCAGCTTCGTCGAGATGCTGCGCCGCATCGTGCAACTGTCGCGCAACCAGGGTGCGGCGGTCGCCAATGCCGAAGCCGCCGCCGCCTCGCTGGCCCCCTACCGCATGATATCAGCCGATGGCACGCTGGTGCCGCCGACGCCGGATGCACGGCCGCTGGTGCCGGGTGCCGGCCCGCTGCCGGTGACGTTCGAGAATCCGCCCGGCCTGTATGGCTCCGACACCGGCGTCATCGCTCACAATCTGCTCAATGCCGAAAGCCGCTTGGCGCCGCTGGTCCGTCCTCAGATCACCGTGCCGGTCACCACCGTCCAGTACGCTTTCGACGAATCGCACAATTTGAAGGGCCCGCTGGTGGCGGCAGCTCTCCTGCTGATGGTCCTTGATACGCTGGCGGTGTTCTGGATGGGCGGCCTGTTATCGCGCCGGCCGCGCCGCGCCGGCACGGCCGCCGCAATCACCGCCGCCCTGCTGATTGCGCTCGGCGCCCTGGTCGGCCACACCGACATCGCCCGCGCCGACGATGCCAAACCCGGTGATGAGCGGGCGATCGAGGACATTTCGAAAACCCGGATCGGCTATGTGCAGACCGGCGACCGGAGCGTCGATTCGATCAGCCAGGCCGGGCTGGAGGGCCTGACCCGCTTTCTGATCGAGAAGACCGCGCTCGAGCCGGGGGCGCCGGCCAGCGTCGATATCTCGAAGGACCAGCTTGCCTTCTATCCGCTGATCTATTGGCCGATCGATCCTGCCGCGCCGATGCCGAGCCAGGCCGCAATCGCCCGCGTCGACGCCTATATGCAGCAGGGCGGCACGGTGCTGTTCGACACGCGCGACCAGTTCGCCACCGGCATCGGCGCGGAGCAGGCTAGCCCGGCGACGGAGCGGCTGCGCGACATCCTCGGCAACCTCAACGTGCCGGCGCTGGAGCCGGTGCCGTCGGACCATGTGCTGACCAAATCCTTTTACATCCTGCCTGAGTTTCCCGGACGCTTCGCCGGTGGCCCGCTCTGGGTCGCGGCGTCGCTCGAAGCCAGCAACACCGAGAACCGCCCGGTACGTACCGGCGACGGCGTCTCGCCGATCATGATCACCGCCAATGATTTCGCCGGCGCCTGGGCGGTCGACGAGAATGGCGACCCGCTTTTGCCGACCGTGCCGTCGGATCCGATGCAGCGCATTTATGCGCTGCGCGCCGGCGTCAACATCATGATGTACATGCTGACCGGCAACTACAAATCCGATCAGGTGCATGTGCCGGTGCTGCTCGAACGGCTGGGGCAGTAAGCCATGAACTTGTCGCTCGCCTTCGAACCGCTCATCTCCTGGCCGCTGCTCGGCCTGGTGCTGGCGCCGCTGTTGCTGCTGGCATTGGTCGGCCTGTGGTTCCGCCAGCGTGGCGCGGTCTTCCGTTTTGCCGCCCTGCTGGCGCTGACTGCGGCCCTGCTCAACCCGGTGTTGCTCGACGAAGAGCGCGAGGCGCTGAAAAGCGTCGTCGCCGTCGTAGTCGACCGCAGCCAGAGCCAGGACATTGGCGAGCGCACCAGGCAGACCGACGAGGCGCTGGCCGGGCTTCAGCAGCGCCTCGGCCGCTTCAAGCAGTTCGACGTCCGCGTCGTCGAGGCCGGCAAGTCGGAAGCCGCCGAGGAGCGCACCGAAACGCGGCTTTTCGGGGCGCTTGAGAGCGCTTTCCGCGACGTGCCGCCTTCGCGCATCGGCGGCGCCATCATGATCACCGACGGCGAGGTGCATGACGCCCCAGGCGGCACGCCCGACTTCAACGCCCCGCTGCACGCTCTGATCACCGGCAACGACCAGGAAAAGGATCGCCGCATCCGCTTCGAGAATGCGCCGCGCTTCGGTTTGGTCGGCAAGCCGCTCGAAATGACCTATCGCGTCATCGGCACCAACAACGAGGCGGGCTCGGTCGATGTGCGCGTCTCGGTCAATGGCGAGCAGGTTTCAGTCGAGCGCGCCACCATCGGCCAGGCTATGCCGCTGCAGGTGACCATTCCCGGCGCCGGCCGCAACATCGTCGAGCTCGCCATCGATCCCGAGCCCGACGAACTCACCGACACCAACAACCGCGCCATCGCGCTGATCGACGGCATCCGCGAGAATTTGCGCGTGCTGCTGGTCTCCGGCGAACCGCATGCCGGCGAACGCACCTGGCGCAACCTTCTGAAATCCGACGCCTCGGTCGATCTTGTCCACTTCACCATTCTGCGGCCGCCGGAAAAGCAGGACGGCACGCCGATCAACGAATTGTCGCTGATCGCCTTCCCGACGCGCGAACTGTTCGTCGAGAAGATCAAGGATTTCGACCTGATCATCTTCGACCGCTACCAGCACCGCGACGTGCTGCCGGTCCTCTATTACGACTACATCGCCGAATATGTCGAAAAGGGCGGCGCGCTGCTGATCGCGGCAGGACCCGAATATGCCGGCGAAAGTTCCATCGCCCGCACGCCTTTGATGTCGGCGCTGCCGGCGATGCCGACCGGCGAAGTCGTCGAAAAGGCCTTTTATCCGCGCCTCACCGAGCTCGGCCAGCGCCATCCGGTGACGCGCGGGCTTGACGGCTCCGCCACTGAACCGCCGCACTGGAGCCGCTGGTTCCGCACCATCGGCGTCGAGAACCCCGGGGGCGAGGCGGTAATGAAGGGCGCCGACAACCGTCCGCTGCTGCTGCTCGACCGCAAGGGTGAAGGCCGCGTCGGCATGTTTTTGTCCGACCAGGGCTGGTTGTGGGCGCGCGGCTTCGAGGGCGGCGGCCCGCATGTCCAGCTCTATCGCCGCATCGCCCACTGGCTGATGAAGGAGCCCGAACTCGAGGAGGAGCGGCTGACTGCCGACGGCCGCGGCATGATGCTGGAAATCCGCCGCCAGACGATGAGCGACGATCCCGGCCCGGCGCAGATCATCACCCCGTCCGGGAAGGCGATGACCGTCAAGCTCGAGAGAGCCGAACCCGGCGTCTTCCTCGGCAGCATCGAGACCAGCGAGATCGGCCTCTATCAGGTCGGCAATGGCGACCTGAAAGCGCTTGCCCATGTCGGCCCGGTCAACGCACCGGAATTCACCGACGTCGTCTCCACCGAGAACCGGCTGAGAGCGCCGGCCGAGGCCACCGGCGGCAGCGTGCGCCGGCTGGCGCAATCGTCGACCCTTGGCAATCTCGCCGGCGGCGTGACGCTGCCGTCGGTCGTCCCGGTCCGCTCCACGGGCGCGGCGGCCGGCAACGACTGGATCGGCCTGCGCACCACCGACGACAGTGTGCTGAAGGCCGTCTCGCGCGTGCCGCTGTTCGGCGGGTTCCTCGGCCTCGGCCTGCTGCTGCTGGCATTGGGCTCGATGTGGTACCGCGAGGGGCGGTAGCGACGCCGATTTTCCTTCTCCCCTTGTGGGAGAAGGTGGCCGAGCCCACGGGTCTTGCCTCCGGCAAGCCCGAGGACAGGCTCCGCTCGGTCGGATGAGGGGTGTTCCAGCTTGGCAGCGACGGCACTCCGTCCAGCACCCCTCAACCGTCTTGGCGCTGCGCGCCAATCCACCTTCTCCCACAGGGGGAAGGGAAGCGGGCGCGCTACTCCTCCGGTTCCGTCGTGAACATCAGCGGGTAGCCCTTGGCCTTGCCGGCATCGGTCGCCCGAGTCGCCTTGGTCTCGGCGACGTCCCTTGTGAAGACGGCGACGACGCAGACGGCTCAGTCGCCCGGGCCAGCAAACAAAATGAGATTTCCGTCTGGATCCATAACAATGAAGTTTCTGGCACCCCAGGGTTCTTTCCTGAGGACTTAGTGAAAGGGCACCCCTGCGGCCTGAAAATTCAGAAAGAGCTGTTTAATCTCGTCTGCAGTATCGACTGTGATCCCGGCGGAGAGCAGGTGTTCACGTTGCCGTATATCGCCAACGAACACAGGTTCGCAAACCAGCCTCAGCGCGAGTTGCGCATTGTCACGTGTCACCTGTCCGTAAAATGCCGGGTCGCCGTAAACAAAGTCGACTCCGAAGCCGAGCTTGGTGGTGAAGAATTCGAACGACGCTTTGATGTCGGTGACGAACAACTGCGCTGAGGTTGAACTCAGAACGGGTGCAGGTACGGTCTGTTTTTTCTGATCTGTCATGGCTGGGGCTCCTGTCTTGAGCGCCTGCCATCCCTCGAACCCCGATTGACGCGCGATCAGTTCCTGCGCGTCGCTGAGCTTGAAATTTGCTTCCAGTACCTGATTGTCATCGAGATGCTGGAAGCGTGGCAACGCAGCCCTGATCTCGGCTGCGACCGGATAGTACCGTTCGCGGTGCCACCGCAAATATTGCTTGGCCTGCTTTTTGAGGTTTTCGAGATTCGGCATGGGCGCAACTGTGGTTACAGTATAGGCGGGCATTGCCCTTTCGACGTTACACCGATGCGCCCTACGCAGCGCTGCGAACGTGCCTCGGCGATGAGCAGTTGTCAATCACCGCACTCCGTCCAGTACCCTCAACCGTCTTGGCGCTGCACGCCAATCCACCTTCTCCCGCAGCAAGGGGAGGAGGGGAAGCCGGCACTACTCCTCCGGTTCCGTCGTGAACATCAGCGGGTAGCCCTTGGCCTTGCCGGCATCGGTCGCCCGTGTCGCCTTGGTCTCGGCGACGTCCCTGGTGAAGACGGCGACGACGCAGACGCCGCGCTGGTGCGCGGTGATCATCACCCGCCGAGCCTGGTCCTCGCTCAGCTTGAACTCGCCCTTGAGCACCGTCACCACGAACTCGCGCGGCGTGAAATCGTCATTAAGGAGGATGACCTTGTAGAGCTTCGGCCGTTCGATCTTCGGCTTCGTCTTGGTGCGGGGTTTGGTGACGATCTCAGGCATCGGAACCGGCAACTGCGCGCAAGAATTTCGCTTTCATCCTGACATGAACGAAAGCAATCGTCCATTTTGAACCGCCCGCAAACCGCCTTCCTGGCGGGGCGCCGCCGTTCACAAGTCCATGCCTTATGTGGGACCGCCGCTAAGCCGCGCAGAGACCGCGAAGAAACGATACGGGCCGTTTCGTTTAGAAATAGCTACCGCCGCAACACCGCCGACAACACATCCCTGATGCCGATGGCGCCGACGAAGCGCGACTGGTCGTCGAACAGCGCCACCGGTGCGGTCTGCGAGCGGTGCATGGCCAGCATCACCGTCTTCAGCGAGGTGCCGGGATTGGCCCAGAATACCTGCGTCGTCTCCTCCGGCTGCGCCTCGACATCGGCGCACGACACCCAGAACGCCGGCTTGCCATCGCGCTCGGCCGCCGCCACCAGCCCGTGCTCATCGATCTTGAAACGCGTCGTCTTGCGGCGGTCGAGCCACACCCAGCCGTCCTCGCCGTGGTCGAGATCACGGCGGTCGCGCATCACGTTCCAGGCAGTCAGCACCGAGAGCGGATTCACATTGGCGATGAAGTCGCGGACATAGTCGTTGGCGGGGCGCAGCACGATGTCTTCCGGCGCGCCGGTCTGCACGATGCGCCCGCCTTCCATGATGGTGATGTGGCTGCCGATCTTCAGCGCCTCCTCGAGATCGTGGCTGACGAAGACGATGGTCTTCTTCAGCTCGGCCTGAAGCTGCAGCAATTCGTCCTGCAGCTTGGTCCGGATCAGCGGGTCGAGCGCCGAGAACGGCTCGTCCATCAGCAGGATCGGCGCTTCGGTGGCAAACGCGCGCGCCAGCCCGACGCGCTGCTGCATGCCGCCGGAAAGCTCGTGGGCGTATTTCGACGCCCACTGGTCGAGGCCGACGAGCTTCAACTGGCGGTCGACGCGCGCCTTGCGCTCGGCTTCGGGCACGCCGGAAAGCTCGAGCCCAAAGCCGACATTTTCCGCGACGGTGCGCCAGGGCAGAAGGCCGAACTGCTGAAACACCATGGCGACCCGCGTCTGTCGGATGTGGCGCAGCGTGGCGGCGTCGCAGGTTGCGACATCGACCATGCGGTCGCCGTCCTTGACCATGACATTGCCGCGCGCCGGCACGTTGAGCAGGTTGACGGCGCGCAGCAGCGTCGATTTGCCGGAGCCGGAGAGGCCCATCAGGACGGAAATCTCGCCCTCGTTGACGGTCAAATTGGCACCGGCGCAGCCGAGCACGGCGCCGGTCTTCTCCAAAATTTCCTGACGCGTTGCGCCCCTGTCGACGAGCGCCAGCGCTTCCTTGCGCGCCGCGCCGAAGACGATGTCGACATTCTTGAAATCGACCGCAGCGCTCATTTGGCGGCTCCCGTGCCGATGCGGCTGATGCGGTCGAGGATGATGGCGAGCACGACGATGGCGAGGCCGGCTTCGAGGCCGAGCGGGATGTTGACCGAGTTCAGCGCGCGCACCACCGGCTTGCCCAGGCCGTTGGCGCCGATGAGCGCAGCGATCACCACCATGGAGAGGCAGAGCATGATGCACTGCGTCAGGCCCGCCATGATGGTCGGCAGCGCCGCCGGCAGCTCGACTTTCCACAGCAGCTGGCGTTTCGTCGCGCCGAAGGCTTCGCCGGCCTCGATCATCGGTTTCGGCACCGAGGTGATGCCGAGATGCGTCAGGCGGATCGGCGCGGGAGCGGCGAAGATGACGGTGACGATGAGGCCGGGTGCGATGCCGAGGCCGAAGAGAATGAGCACCGGGATCAGGTAGACGAAGGTCGGCATGGTCTGCATCAGGTCGAGGACCGGCTGGAGATAGCGGTAGCCGCGCTCGTTATGCGCCGCCCAGATGCCGATCGGCACGCCGATGGCCATCGAGGCCGCAGCGGCGCCCACGACCAACACCAGCGTCTCGACGGTTTCCTGCCAGAGATCCTGGTTGACGATGAAGAGCAGGCCGAGCGCGACGGCAAGCGCCAGCTTCCATGATTTCTGCAGGTACCAGGCAAGCCCGGCTATGGCGGCGACCAGGAGGACCGGGGGGACGAGCAGCAAAAGATCGACGAGCCCGTCGAGAACGACGGTGAGCCCGTCGGCGATACTGTCGAAAAACCACTCGAAATTGGTGGTCAGAAAGTCGAAGAAGGTCTTGCCCCACCGCCCGATCGGGATCTTGAAGCTCGAAATCAGTTGCGAAACCGGATCCATGGCAAATGTCCCCTCATTCTTCTTCACCTCTCCCCTGACGGGGTGGGCCGAACCGCGCAGCCGAGCCGGGTGGGATGGTCACGGTTATGCTCCGTTCCGAACCATCCCAACCGCGGCGCGTGCCGCGCCGAACCTCCCACACGGGGGAGGTGTAAGTTTGCTACGAACCCAGTGCGGTTTTCACCGCGGCCGCGGCGTCGCCGCCGTCGAAGGTCGTCACGCCGGCGAGCCATGGCGTCATCGCGTCCGGATTGGCCTTGAGCCATTCGGTGGCCGCGGCTTTCGGGTCGGCGCCGTCATTGAGGATCGCACCCATGATCTCGTTTTCCATCTTGAGCGAGAACACCATGTTCTTGAGCAGCGCGCCGACGTTCGGGCATTCGGTGGTGTAGCCGGCCCGGACATTGGTGGCGACGGTCGCGCCGCCGAAATTCGGGCCGAACACCTCGTCGCCACCCGACAGATAGGCCATCTTGATGTTGGCGTTCATCGGATGCGGCTCCCAGCCGAGGAAGACCACGTCTTCGCCCGATGCGGCCGCCTTCTGCACCGCCGACAGCATGCCGGCTTCGGAGCTTTCGACAAGCTCGAAATCCTTCAGGCCGAACTTGTCGGCGGCGATCATGTCGAGGATCAGGCGGTTGCCGTCATTGCCGGCTTCGATGCCGTAAATCTTGCCGTCGAGCTTGTCCTTGAATTTGGCGATATCGGCGAAATCCTTCAGACCGGCATCATAGGTGTGCTGTGGAACGGCGAGCGTATATTTCGCGCCTTCCAGGTTGGTCACGACCGTCTCGACCGACTTGTCTTCGAGATAGGGTTTTATGTCGGCTTCCATGGTCGGCATCCAATTGCCAAGGAAGACGTCGACGTCCTTGTTCTTCAGCGAGGTGTAGGTGACCGGAACCGACAGCACCTGCACGTCGGGCTCGTAGCCGAGCGCTTCGAGGATGACGCTGGCGGTAGCGGTGGTGGCGGTGATGTCGGTCCAGCCAACATCGGCAAAACGCACCGGCTTGCAGCTTTCCGGCTCGGCGGCGAGTGCACCGCTCGCCGAAAGAAATGCCGCCAGACCGAAGCCGGCGGCGAGTAGTTTCATACGCGACATCTGTATTCTCCCATTGTGATCTGTCGGCGAAGCGAAATTGCGGATTTGTCTCCGCCTTGTTTCGTCAGCCAAACACCATTCTGGTGCGGTTTCAAGCGATAAGACAATCGCGATCAACGGCGCGGGCTGGCCGACCAGCGACAGATTCGCCGCTTTTCCGGTGGCCAGGCGCTTTTCCGGTGGAACGTCGGGACGCCCCCTCCCCGCGTTGGGACAACTCGGCTTAAAAGGGCGGCATGGCCAAGCTGTACTTCCACTATGCGACGATGAATGCCGGCAAGACGACGATGCTGCTGCAGGCCTCCTACAATTACCGCGAGCGCGGCATGACGACGATGCTGTTCGTCGCCGGCCACTACCGCAAGGGCGACACCGGGCTGATCTCGTCGCGCATCGGCCTGGAGACGGAGGCTGAGATGTTCCGCGACGGCGACGACCTGTTCGCCAGGGTCGCCGAGCATCACGACCACACGACCGTGCATTGCGTCTTCGTCGACGAGGCGCAGTTCCTCGAAGAGGAGCAGGCGTGGCAGCTTGCCCGCATCGCCGACCGGCTGGACATCCCGGTGATGTGCTACGGCCTGCGCACGGATTTCCAGGGCAAGCTGTTTTCCGGCTCGCGCGCGCTCCTGGCGATAGCAGACGATCTGCGCGAGGTGCGCACCATCTGCCGCTGCGGCCGCAAGGCGACGATGGTCGTGCGCCTCGGCGCGGACGGCAAGGTGGCGAGACAGGGCGAACAGGTGGCGATCGGCAAGGATGTTTATGTCTCGCTCTGCCGCCGCCATTGGGAAGAGGAAATGGGCCGCGCCGCGCCCGACGATTTCATCGGCTTCACCAAGGCCTGAGCAGCGCCGTCGGCGACGCTGCCGATCTCCCCCTTGCGGGCCCTTGCGGGGGAGATCGGGTGCGGCTTCGGCTTTTCGCCAATCACCAGCGGTGGAAGGCAGGCCGATGGGGTCGGGTTTTGTTTGAGGTATCGCGGCATCTTCCGCCTTTCCTTCCCCCCTTGCCATACATATATTCGCGGCGTTCGCGACACGAACAATTGCCGAAGCGGGAGGCTCCTATGGCGACATTGCAGAATTTCGATGCCGAAATTGCCAAGACCAATCAGGTCGTGCAGGACATGCGCACCAAGATCGAGCAGTCCGGCGCCGTGCTCGACACGCTCGCCAGGACCGACAGGAAGATCGGCGACGCCAATTTCGACCTCGAGAACGCCCGCATCGAGGATGTGCTGAAGCAGCAGAAGGTGATGGAAGGCAACATCGCCGACCTGATCATCGGGCTGGAGGACGCCACCAACGTCTTTGGCGCCGAATTCGAGAGCATGAAGAACTACACCGGCTGGGAAAGCTTCGTCGGCATATTTTCCGACCAGAGCAAGCAGCGCATGCGCACCGACCGCGTCCGCAACATGTCGCTGGCCGGCAATCTGCAGGAGCTTCTGGCGAAATCCGACACCATCGTCGGCATCCTCAAGGCGCAGAAGCAGATCCTCGACCAGCGTTACAAGACCTCCGAGGCCAGCCTGTCGCAGGTGATCGAGCGCCGCAAGGCAACCATGTCGAATCTCGAGACCGTGCAAAAGCGCATCGAGGAGCTCAATCCGATGCTGCTCGACATCGAGAACAAGATCGCCGCCTCGACCAGCCAGAAGGAGCGCACCGAGCTTGAGGGCGAGCGTTCGAAACTGGCAACCGAGTACAACGAGAAGCAGGCCAAGGAGCAGGAACTGCTGGCCGAAAGCCAGACGCTGGAGCGCTACACCTCGATGTTCCAGACCTTCGTCGATTCGCTCAACAACCAGATCGCGGCGCAGTCGACGCTGATCAACAAGCTGACCATCGATACCGAGCAGCGCATCGTGCTCTACAAGGCCCTGGAAGATTCGCTGAAGACCGCCGCCCAGCAGGACGTCGCCCACAAGATCAACACGCTGGGCAGCCAGGTCGACAACACCGCCGAGGAAACCATGGCCGGCATCGGCGCGGCCTCGCAGAAGCACATTGGCGATCTCCTCGAAATGCACGAGAAGAACATGGTGGCGACCGCCGACATACAGCGCCGCAAGAAGCTGGCCGACGATGCCTTTGCCCGCCGCTTCGACGACGTGCTGAAAAAGCACAATGCGGCAAACTACGTGCAGTCGTAATTGCTGCATATCTCCCAAGGGCTGGCTGCATGACCCCCGAAAACGAAGCCGCAACGCGGTATTTCTCGGCGATCACCGCGGCACTCAGCGGCCTCGAAGTGTTCATGCGCGACGATCGCTCGCCGCTCTACCGGCACGGCATCGTCGCCAAGATCGTCGCCGAATACATAGCGCGGCTCGACAACTCGTTTTCCTGCTGGCGCAACCGGCTGGGCTTCATGGAGACATTCCGCATCTCGCGCGCCGAAAGCGGCTTTCCGGTCTTCCAGAACGTGCTCGAACTTGAAAACGACCGCCGCCAGGCCGATACGCGTCTCGCCAACATACCGCTGGCCGACGAGTTGCGCGACGAAATGGCCGACTTCATCCTGCGCCACAAGGAATTCCCCGAGGCGCTGCAGAAGTCGATGGCCGAGCGGCTTTATCTGGAAGGCGTCAGGAGCGAGACGACCTTCGGGCCGTTCACCTTGGCGCAGACGGCAAAAGTCTCGGTCAATCCGAAGACCAGGCGGCCTTACTACCTCGCCCATTGGGCAGCCTTCGACGGCAGCGCCAACCTGCCGCTGGTCTACATGGTGACGGTCGAGGATTCCTCCGAAGAGATGATCGGGCAGCTTGTCGACCGCAATGGCAAGCTCAACGAAAAGGTCGACGTTCCGCTTCCGGTTGAAGGACTGCTCAATCCCGAGCTTGCCCACCGCTTCGACGACTTCACCGAGAAGAACTCCGCCTATACGCTGTCGCCGGCTACGATCGCGGTCAACCTCGACAAGGATTTCGAGCAACTCCACCCCAAGCAGCTGCGCCGCGTCGTGCTCGGGCCTTTCTATTCGGCCGGGATCACCGACAACAATTCGACGGTGACCGACATTCTGGACAAGGTGCGCAAGCCGGAAAACGCCTGGCTGCTGACCTGGACCATCCAGGAGGTTTATTCGAAATCCGAAAAGCCAGGTCGCAAAGGGTTGTTTTCGAGCGAGAAGGCGACGCAGGAATTCTTCATCGACACCGACGATCTGGAGGCGGCGCGACAAGGCGTGTCGAGCTACGAGAAGCACGCGCTGATCCCGCATGAGGCCTATCAGGCGCTCTACGCCGCCGGCGAGGCGCAGAAGATCTTTTCCGGCTACAAGGTCCACATCCTGTCCAAAGGACAGGTCATCAGTGACGTCTGACAGTCAAACCGCGGAGCATCCTTCATGGACACCGGCCTGACCACGATTTCGGAAGCGGCAATCGAAAAGCACCGCGCCACCGCGCAGAGCTTCATCACCCGCATCGTCGTGCTGGAGGACCCGTCGCGGGAATCCGGTACCGCACTGGCCGGCACCAACCGCCGCTTCGTCTCGACCGTCTCGGTCGGCTCGGTGCGCCGCACGCGCGAGGTCGAGCTTTCCAAGACCGTCGCCGACGTCCATCCCGACGACCAGCTGCTGAGCATTGCACAGCACATGCTGCTTTATCGCACCCGGCGCGGGCTGGCGATCGCGCTGGCCATCGCCGATGTCTTCGCCGAAGGCTCAGATCTCGAGAGCCTGAAGGCGAAAAACGCCCGCGCGCCGCTCGAAGGCGACGAGGCCGCCGCCTTCAAGAAGCTGCTGTCGGCCTCGGCCTATATTTCGGCCTTCAGCCTCGCCTCCTATCTGTTCCAGCTGATCGACAGCGACGGCGAGGCGCCGAACGACACGCCCGAGCCGGACTTTTTGTTCGACACGCCGCAGGACGCGGTGAAATCGATCGTGGCCGGCCTCGACAGGGCGATAGCAGGCGCGAAGGACGACGCCGATCTGATGACCCGGGCGCGCGCATTCGCCCGTGTCGTCATCGACGGGCTTTTGGCGCGAAAGGGCCGCTTCGACGGCATTGGTCCGTTTGAGAATGCGCATATCCGCATCGACGTCGACGACTTCACCCTCGACGGCTTCGACGTCGCGCCGGGCAAGCGGTCGAAGCCGCTGGTAATGACCTTCAAGAAGCCGGAAGAGGTCGTCGGCAACCACATCGCCAAATACCAGTCGGTCAAGCTCGCCAAGATGCTGATGGCATACGACTTCGAGCGCGAGCTGAACCCGTTCGTCGAGCTCGGCGGCTTCCTGTTCACCTTCATCGGCGACGGCGCGCCCGGCACTGGCAAGACGACGCTGATCCAGATGATCGCCGGTCTCGTCAACGGCTACTGCCAGGTCGCCGGCTATCCCTTCGCCTACGAGAATTTCGGCGTCGACCAGATCTCCTCCTACCAGGGCAAGTCGGGCCAGAACTGCCGCCAGTTCATCAACAATGTGCTGAACTCGCGCGTCATCGGCTTCGGCACCATCGACGACATCGACCAGGTGGCGGCCCGCCGCTCCGACGATCGCGCCTCGGCCGGCCAGCAGGAAATCACCGGCGTCCTGATGGACGCATTCGGGGGTGCGGCCACGGTGGTGCGCGGCAACTGCTCCTTCGGCATGTTCTCCAACTATCCCGAAAACGTCGACGACGCGCTGCGCCAGCGCGCCGGCGCCCGCTGGCTGGTCAATGGGCCCCAAACGCGCGACGACTATATCGACATCTTCGTGCTGCTCGCCGGCAAGAACCACAAGATCCCGCTCGGCGACCACAAGCTCTATGCCGCCCAAGAAATCCAGCGCGCGGTGATGGAGGCCTATGAAGAGCACGAGAAGCCCAGGGAAGACGGGCTGATGAAGGTCTATGAGCGCTACATGAAGGAGAACGGCGCGCCGAAGTCGATGGCCGACATCGGCACCTATCTGCACATGATCAAGGAGGCCGAGCCGCGCTTCACCGGCCGCGCCATCAAGAATGTCACCGATGCGATCAAGATGCGCGCCATGGACCTCGAGTTGCCGGACGAATGGTTCGAGAAGCCTGAAGTCTTCATGCACAAGAGCTACGACGACAAGAAGGCGATGATCGAGGAACTGCGCGGCCCGTTCTCGATGGACATGGTCATGCAGGAGGTCAACCGCTACGCCGACTCGGAGTTCCGCTATTCCGACAAGTCAGACGACGCCGCAGTGACCAAGATGATCCGCGACACCCGCCTGCGCGACCGCGCGGTCCGCGAGATCGAGGAGCTGAAGAAGAAGGGCCTGTGGAATGCGTGAGGCGCGCCGACGCTCCCTTCTCCCCTTGTGGGAGAAGGTGTCGCCGAAGGCGACGGATGAGGGGTGCTCCAGCTTGGCGCCGATGGCGCTCCGTCCAGCACCCCTCATCCGTCTCGGCGCTGCGCGCCGATCCACCTTCTCCCACAAGGGGAGAAGGGATGCCCGCGCCCCTCATCCGCCCTTCGGGCACCTTCTCCCCGTGAACGGGGAGAAGAGATAGATGAGCCCCGCCAGGAAGTCCGACCTTTTGCGCGAGAACGAGCTGATCTATGGCCGGCTGCTGACCATCGACGAGCCACATCTGATCCAGCGCTACAACAAGGCTTTGGTCGCCTTCGGCCTGAAGCCGACGAAGCTGAAGAGCTTCGAGATCGACCGCACCGGCTTCTCGCCGCAAGTGGCCGAGGAATGCGGCGACTACAGCTACCTCGATCCCAACGAGATCAATCGCCGCTTCATCCTCCTGACGCCGTCGCAGGTCGACCTGCCGGTGGTCCACACCGCCTTTTCCAACACCTCGCAGCTGATGTTCGAGTTCATGTCGACGAACCAGCGCGCCATCGACGCGCTGACCATCAAGGATGTCATCTATGGCGAGATCGAGGATTCGGTCCCCAAGATCGACGACATCGAGGACCTGCTGTCGATCAACCAGGTCGAGTTCAAGGTTCTGTCGGCGGAGGACGTGCTCGGCAAAGCCGCCGAACTCGGCAAGCTCGTCGACCGGTTGAAGCAGGAACCGGACGCCTGGCGCGACAGTGCCATGCTCACCCGCATGGTCGAGCTTGCCAAGATCTGCGGCGACATCCGCGAGAACGCGCTGGTGCCGGATCAGGTGATCTTTCGCCACAGCGCCTATTGGACCAGCCATTTCGGCGGGCTCTATGTGTTCATCGACCCCGACATGACGACGGTGATCAGCGACCCGGCAGCACCCGGCTTCCGCCGCTCGCGGCCGTGGCAGGTGAGCTACCTCTCGATCAATGATGCCGACAGGGTGTTCAAGTTCCTTGCCGCGACCGGCCGCATCGAACTGCCGCGGGCCTCGTGGATCGAAACATCAGGCTATCTCGAGCACCGCGCCGAAATGGTGGTCCGGGCGCTGATCCGCGACGCCGAGCCCGACCGCAACCTGACCGACGTCGACAAGGTCTGGCTGCAGACCTGGATCCACAGCCATGCCGACCTGATCACCAGGGACGGAAATTTTCCCTTTCTCAACGCCGCCAAGCGCGAGATCGCTCACCTCGGCTATCTCAAGATCGAGGACGTGTTCCCGCAGCAGCGTTTCCTGACGATCCGGGCCAAGCCCGGACATCCCGACGCCTGGCTGACCAACCAGTTGATCTCGGATTTCGTGCCGCAGGACTTCGTCTCGCGCTACGTCTTCAACAAACCGGGTTTTTACAGGGACTATGACGGCTTCAGCGACGCTTGGCGATCGCATGTTGTGGACGTTCTGAAAACCACATATCTGAAAGACAAGGTGGCGTTTCGCACACGCCTGTACGGCCTTACCGATTGAATGCCTAACCTTATCGAATACTTGGCTGACTGACGAGGGGTGACATCGCCATGCTTGATCCGATCGTGAATTTTTTCACACGGATATTCCAGTGGATCGGCCGCGGCATCGGCTTCGCCGTCGGCGTGATCCTGTGGCCGTTCATGTGGGCCGGGCGCTGGTATACGCAGCGCGGCTGGATCCTGAAGGCGGTGCTCGGCCTCGCTCTGCTCATGCTGATCGGCCTCTACGGCTATTTCATCTGGAACACGCAGGTTTGGAGCAATTTCAATCCCGCCTATGCGGAAGCATATAGGTTCACGCAGCCGGCCGGAACCGCGCCGGCGCAGCCCGCTCCTTCCGCCACCGGGGAAACCGCTGGCGTCGAGGNGTCGAGGGAGAGGTCAAGACCTGCACCCACTCGGCCATTGTCCAGGTTACGGCCGATCTCATCGATTTCAACGTCAACGAGAATGCCTGGATCTCGTCGATGATACTCTACAAGCTCGGGCTCTTCGGCATGGACTGGGACCGCACGCCGTTTCTCGACAACAAGGCCTCCTTCCAGCGCGGGGTCAATCAGGCCATCCGGCGCACCACGGTCGAGCTTGTCGACACGCTGGGCCGCGTCCGCGGCACCAGCCAGATCGACCAGAACCTGCAGGATGCGCGCGGCGCGATCACCTTCGACGAGGAAACCTGGTACTTCGGCCTCAGGCCCTTTGGTCCGAAAACCCCGACGCCGAGTTTTTATCGCACGGCGGCGAGCAGCCTTCGCGCCTTCAACGACCGGCTCATGAAATGCGAGGTTGTCTTCAACGCGCGCGCCGACAATCTGTTGCAGTTCGTCGATCGGATCGCGAGTGACATAGGCTCGACGTCGGACCTGATCCGTGACCGTTCGCAGAACTTCAACAGCGGCTGGTTCGACACGCGCGCTGACGACCGCTTCTGGTTCGCCTACGGCCAGCTCTACGGCTATTATGGCATCCTGACGGCGGCGCATCACGATTTTCAGCAGATCCTCGACAATCGCGGCCTCACGCCGCTGTGGAACAGCGTGGAAGGCCAGCTCAAGGCAGCGCTCGCAATCCAGCCTCTGATAATCTCCAACGGCCGCGAGGATGGCTGGATCATGCCCACCCACCTCACCACGATGGGTTTCTACGTGCTTAGGGTTCGATCGAACCTTGTCGAGGTCAGGTCCGTCCTGGATCGGTGAAGCAAGGGACTGGTGAAAGCCATCCTGGCTTGAAATCACCGCTGCCCGAGATCGGCGACGTTCTGGCGCGGCAGTTCGGCTGCGCATTGCGAGGAGCGGAACCTGATCGTCTCGTCGTCGTTCAACCGTGGGCGGCAGCCAGCGAGGACACGCGATGGATATCCGGGAAATTGCTCGAAATCTCTATGCCACGATCGATGCGCAAGACTGGGATAGACTGGCCGGTCTGGTCTCTCCGGATCTCGCCGTTCATCTCGCCAGCGCCAGTCCGATCGGCTTTGATGACTGGCGAAAATCCCTGACCGAATTCTTTGTTGGATTCCCGGACGGCCATCACGTCATCGACGACTATGTCGGCGATGCCGACACGGTGGTCACGCGCGGTCGCTTTCAGGGCACGCACACCGGCACCTTCCACGGCGTCGCACCGAGCGGAAATTGCGTCTCGGTTGGTGTGATTAACATTGATCGCGTCGAGAACGGCATCGTGGTCGAACATTTCGGCCAGCTTGACGGCTTGGGGCTGATGCACCAGATCGGCGCATTCTAGCGCCACCGCTCGAAGCGCCGACCGGCGTTCCAACCCTGTCGCATTCCGTGCATTCCGCGGCTGTTTTGAGACGGCAGGACGGCGCGTGCTCTGGCTTCTATACGGCGCGACAACCCGCGAAGATCCGGGTCAGGTCGACCAGGAGCCGTCTTTCTCTATAGGAAACATAGTTGCATGCAAGTTGACGCCACGGCAGCGACAGGGGTAGAACGTGCCCTCGCCTGCAGCGCCAGGCTGTTCCGAACAGGCTTGCGACCACACTGATCAAACCCGTCCCCTCCACCGTCCAATCCAGAGGAAAGCCGCCATGGCCGAAGTGAAGTCCGACATCGAGATCGCGCGCGCCGCCGACAAGAAGCAGATCCAGGCGATCGGCCAGAAGATCGGCATTCCAAGCGAGCATCTTTTGCCTTACGGCCACGACAAGGCGAAGATCTCGGCCGAGTTCATCAAGTCGGTGAAGGCAAACAAGGACGGCAAGCTGATCCTCGTCACCGCCATCAACCCGACGCCGGCCGGCGAAGGCAAGACGACGACGACGGTGGGCCTCGGCGACGGTCTCAACCGCATCGGCAAGAAGGCCATCGTCTGTATCCGCGAGGCCTCGCTCGGGCCGAATTTCGGCGTCAAGGGCGGCGCTGCCGGCGGCGGCTATGCGCAGGTCGTGCCGATGGAGGACATGAACCTCCACTTCACCGGCGATTTCCATGCCATCACCACGGCGCATAATTTGCTTTCGGCGCTGATCGACAACCACATCTACTGGGGCAACGAACTCGGTATCGATATCCGCCGCGTCGTCTGGCGCCGCGTCATGGACATGAACGACCGCGCACTGCGCGAGATCATTTGCTCGCTCGGCGGCGTCGCCAACGGTTTTCCGCGCGAGGGCGGCTTTGACATCACCGTCGCCTCGGAGGTCATGGCGATCCTGTGCCTCGCCACCGACCTGAAGGATTTGGAAAAGCGCCTCGGCGACATCATCGTCGCCTATCGCCGCGACAAGTCGGCCGTCTATGCCCGCGACCTCAAGGCCGACGGCGCCATGGCCGTGCTGCTCAAGGACGCCATGCAGCCCAACCTCGTGCAGACGCTGGAGAACAACCCGGCCTTCGTCCATGGCGGCCCCTTCGCCAACATCGCGCATGGCTGCAACTCGGTCGTCGCCACCACGACGGCGCTAAAACTTGCCGACTATGTCGTCACCGAAGCCGGTTTCGGCGCCGATCTCGGTGCCGAAAAGTTCTTCGACATCAAGTGCCGCAAGGCCGGCCTGAAGCCGGCGGCCACGGTCATCGTCGCCACCGTGCGCGCCATGAAGATGAATGGCGGCGTCAAGAAGGAAGACCTCGGCAAGGAGAACGTCGAGGCGGTCAAGAAGGGCTGCGCCAATCTCGGCCGTCACATCGAGAATGTCAGGCAGTTCGGCGTGCCTGCGGTGGTCGCCATCAACCATTTCTATTCCGACACCGACGCTGAAATCAGGGCGATGAAGGACTACGTCGCCTCGATGGGCGAAGAGGCGATCCTATGCAAGCACTGGGCCCACGGCTCGGCCGGCATCGAGGAACTCGCCAACAAGGTGGTGACACTCGCCGAATCCGGCTCCTCGCAGTTTGCGCCGCTCTATCCCGACGCCATGCCGCTGTTCGAGAAGATCAACACCATCGTCCAGCGCATCTATCGCGGTTCCGAAGCGATCGCCGACAAATCGGTGCGCGACCAGCTCCACGCCTGGGAGCACGCCGGCTACGGCAATTTGCCGGTCTGCATGGCCAAGACGCAGTACTCGTTCTCGACCGATCCGAACCTGCGCGGCGCGCCGACCGGCCACACCGTGCCGGTGCGCGAGGTCAGACTGTCTGCCGGTGCCGGCTTCATCGTCGTCATCTGCGGCGAGGTCATGACCATGCCCGGCCTGCCCAAGGCGCCGTCCTCGGAGAAGATATTCCTCAACGAGATGGGCCAGATCGAAGGCCTGTTCTGAGAATTTCGAAGGCCGCAATGATAGGGGCGCCGCAGCGATGCGGCGCCGTCTTTTGCTTGGCCGCGCCAAACTTCTAAGCGGCGCTCCGCGCCAGCGCGCGCTGGTTGGAGGCATAGGGCGTATCGCGCTCGGGCAGCACGCCGGTCTTCAGGCAGTCGATCCATTCGGCGGTCTTGAGAACGGCGGCGAAGCGCGACTGCAGGACAACCGTCACCACGCGATGGATGTCCTCGGCCGAGGCGTAGCCGGCGCTGTTGGCATAGGGCAGCGACCCCGTTGCATCCGACAGGAACTCGACGGCAAAGCCCATATGGACGGCATGGATGACCGTCGACAGATCGCAATTATGCGTCATGTAGCCGATGACCGTAATAGTATCGATAGCGTTGGCGCGCAGCCATTCCTCGAGGTCGGTGCCGGTGAAGGCGCTTGGCAAGGTCTTTTCGATGTAGTGGTCACGGTTTCGCCTCGCGATCTCGGGATGCAATTCGGCGCCATGGCTGCCCTTGGCGAAGACTGGTGAGGTTTCCGGCGCCAACTGCTTGACGACCACCACCTTGACGCCTGCCTCGGCGGCCGCGTCCATGGCGCGCGCCACATTGGCGACGGTGTCGCGGAAGGGCGGGTGCTTGATGGCGAGATTGCCGCCGTCATAGTCGTTCTGAACGTCGACGACGATGAGGGCACGGCGTGGCGCTTTGCCTTTGGCTGATTCCGACATGGAGTTTTCCTTTCCCGTTGACATTGATGGGTCGAGGATAGACTCGGCATCGGTCCGCAAAAGTGTCCCGATTGACATAGTTCGAAATAATTGGGACATTCCGGAAACTCTCATGGTGCTTATCATGGCCGATCCGATCGTTGCCGCCATCGCCTTCGATGGCATCAGCCCGTTCCACCTCTCCGTGCCCTGCCTTGTATTCGCAGAGGATCGCACGACACTCGGCCTGCCGCGCTTCGAGTTCCGGGTCTGCGCGATTGAGGACGGGCCGATCCGCACCGATGCGGGGCTGACCATCAGCGCCCCGCACGGGCTTTCCGCGCTTGATGGCGCCGACATCGTCATCTTGCCCAGCTGGAAGAACCTCGAAGTCCCACCGCCGGCGGCACTGATCGAGGCGCTGCGTCGCGCGCACCGGGGCGGTGCGCTGATTGTCGGATTGTGCCTGGGAACGTTCGCTGTTGCGGCGACCGGACTGCTTTCGGGGCGGCGAGCCGCGACGCACTGGGCTTTTTCCGACCAGCTGCAGGCCCTCTATCCCGACATTCTCGTCGAGCCGGAGGTGCTCTACATCGACAATGGCGATGTCGTGACCTCGGCCGGTGTCGCCGCCGGGCTCGACTGCTGTCTCCACATCATACGGGCCCGCTATGGCGCGGAGGCGGCACTCCGGCTTGCCCGGCAGATCGTGCTTTCTCCTCATCGGCAGGGCGGGCAGGCGCAGTTCATAGAGCGTCCGATCGCCAGGACCGAAAATGCCGACCGCTTCAGCCACGCCATCGACACCGTGCGCAAGACGTTGCACGCGACGCACAGCCTGGACAGTGTCGCCGCTACCGCCGGCCTCACCCGCCGGACCTTCGCGCGCCGCTTCCAGAAAACAATCGGCACCAGCTTCGGCGACTGGCTGATCGATCAGCGCGTCGCGCTGGCGCAGCGGCTGCTGGAAGCAACGGAAAAATCAATGGACACGGTTGCCTTCGAGGCCGGCTTCGGCAGCGCCACCTCGCTGCGCCAGCATTTTTCGGCGCGGCTCAGAACCACGCCCGCGCAGTACCGCCGCGAATTCTCGAAGAACGCTCAGGAGCGCGTGGCGCAGGCGCCGAGGTGAGACAATCGCTTCAGGTCTGGCGCAGCCCCTCATTGCCCTGCCGGGCATTTCTCCCCGTATAGTGACGGGGAGAAAGACGCCGTCTCCGACGATTTCGCCAACTGTCAGCGTTGCAAAAGGGGTGCCGAGGTTGCGGCCAGTGTCCAGTTGATAGATGGGTAACACTTTGAACCGGATACATGGGTTACAGTTTTCCCCCTGTCGTGTCCGCCGCAGCGC
>NZ_AYWU01000011.1:0-147421 GCF_000502375.1 Mesorhizobium sp. L48C026A00
GCTGGCGGATCACCGGCCGGCGCTGCAGGCGCAGGTGCGGCCGGCGGCGGCGTGGTCAGTGCTGCGACGGATTCGCCCTCTCCGATGCCGCCTTGTCCTGAAGCGGGGCCGGGATCGACCTCACCGCCCTCCGGTGTCAGCCGCTGGGTGAACTTTGTGCCCTCGGCATCGGCTGGAGCCGCTGCGGCCGGGGCCCTTGCCGCAGCATCGGCAGCCGGCCGCTCGGCCGGGCTCGGCTTCACCAGCGGTTCTACGGTTGCGACCGTCGTGCTGTTGAGACCCAGCATGTTGCTGAACGCGTCCTTGTTCAGCCAGATGCCGTAGCCGCCGCCCGCGATGACGAGCAAGGCGATGACAGCGGCGATCAGCCCGCCATAGCTGCGCCTGCGCTCGGCAGGATGCTGACGCTGAAAAGTGTCCGGCGCCGGCTCCTCGTCGTTGGGGAAGACATCGTCTCTAAAGCTATCGCTGTTCTCGTACGCCGCTGGAAGATCCGCGTCCGAAGGCTCCGCATCGGTGCCCTCTGGAGGCGGTTTTTGCCAATTCAGCGAGGCTTTGGCGGCAGGTGCCGGCTGCCATTCCGGCTCGGTCTTGGCCGGCTGCCATGCCGGCTCGGCCTTTGCCGGCTGTCGGACATGGCTGGGTTGGTTCTTGTTGCGGTCGATCGAGGAGAAGATGTCCTCCAGCTCCGACAGCGGATCGGATACCGGCGCAGGCTTGGCGTAGCCCCGCTCGACTATGGCGATGGCATCTTCCAGAGTGCGCTTATGCTGGGCAACGACCGACGGCGCCAGCGGCGGTATGTTCTTCGCAAGCTTGTCCGCGATTGTCGAACGGGCCTTGTCATAGACCCTGGCGCGTATCTCCGGCGTCGGATTTCCAAGACCGTCGAGCGTCTTTTTCAGAGCACCAACAAAATCTGCCATGCTTCAGTCGACCTGCATTTCGTTTCTGGGCCGGCCCCCGCAAATCGGCCGCGATGCCCGGAACAGCTTGGAATCTAGTCTTGAAACGGATCGGTCACAAGTATTGTGTCGTCCCGTTCAGGGCTGGTGGAAAGGAGTGCGACCGGCGCGCCGATCAGTTCCTCGATGTGACGGACATATTTGACTGCCCGGGCCGGCAGATCGTTCCAGCTTCTGGCGCCGGCGCTGGTGCCTTTCCAGCCCTCCAGCGTCTCGTAGACCGGTTCGACGCGCGCCTGCGCACCCTGGCTGGCCGGCAGATAGTCGATCGCCTCGCCATCGAGGCGGTAGCCGGTGCAGACCTTGATCTCGTCCAGCCCGTCGAGCACGTCGAGCTTGGTCAGGGCGATGCCCTTGATGCCGTTTACGGCGACAGCTTGGCGAACCAGCACGGCATCGAACCAGCCGCAGCGGCGCTTGCGGCCGGTGACGACGCCGAACTCGTGGCCGCGCGTGCCCAGGAACTCGCCGATCTCGTTCTTCTGTTCGGTCGGGAACGGACCTTCGCCGACACGCGTCGTATAGGCCTTGGTGATGCCGAGAACATAACCGATGGCACCCGGGCCGACGCCGGATCCGGCGGCCGCTTGGCCAGCCACCGTGTTGGACGAGGTGACGAACGGATAGGTGCCGTGGTCGATGTCGAGCAGCGTGCCCTGCGCGCCCTCGAACAGGATGCGTTCGCCGGCACGGCGCTTGTCGTCGAGGATCTTCCAGACGCGGTCCATATAGGGCAGGATCTCGTCGGCGACCGAAATCAGCTCACTCATGATTGCGCCATGCGTGACTTCGGAGTGGCCGAGCCCGCGGCGCAGCGCATTGTGATGCGTCAGCAGCCTGTCGACCTTCAAGGGCAGCGTTTCCAAATCCGCCAAATCCATCACCCTGACTGCGCGCCGGCCCACCTTATCCTCATAAGCGGGGCCGATGCCGCGACGGGTCGTGCCGATTTTCGTTCCCGAATTGGAGGCGGCGTCTTCGCGGAATCCGTCCAGCTCCCGGTGCAAGGACAGGATAAGCGCGGTGTTTTCGGCTATTTTCAGGCGCTCCGGCGTCACCTCGACCCCTTGCGCCTTCAATTTCGCTACTTCCGCGACGAAGGCATGCGGGTCGAAGACGACGCCATTGCCGATGATGGACAGCTTGCCTTGCCGCACCACGCCGGACGGCAGCAGCGACAGCTTGTAGACCTTGCCGTCGACGACCAGCGTATGGCCGGCATTGTGGCCGCCCTGGAAGCGCACGACGACGTCGGCGCGTTCCGACAGCCAGTCGACGATCTTGCCTTTGCCCTCGTCGCCCCATTGCGAACCGACGACCACCACATTGGCCATGTTTCTTTTCCCTTGAGGCGCCGCTCCGAGCGGCTTGAATGGTTCGAAACGACAGGCTTCTATCGCATCGGCCAGAAAATCGGAATCGATTTTCGGATAGCACGACGCGAACGTTCAAAGCCTTGAGACGCGTACTTTGTGCGTCCAGGTGGACGTACGTCGTTCTATAACGTCAACACCCGGCGAGCGCGACCATTCTTTGCCGCCGAAAGCGCCCTCAGGCACAACAATTTTCGCGTTTGACATCATTTACTTGGGCGAACCACCACAATAGGTCGGCAATGACCCTGCCCACCCCGGCTGGAATTTCGCGATGCATCGAACCGCCTATCTGTTCCTGCTGTTCACCACCTTGCTGTGGGGCGGCAACTCCGTGGCCGGCAAGCTGGCAGTCGACCATATTTCGCCGATGACGCTGGTCTTCCTGCGCTGGTTCCTGGCCGTTCTGATCATGCTGCCGATCGGCTGGCGAACGCTGCGCGAGGACTGGCCGGTGGTGCGCAGGCATTGGTTGCTGCTTGGCGGGCTCGGCGCTTGCGGCTTCACCTTTTTCAACGCGATCTTCTACACGGCGCTCAACTACACGACGGCGATCAACGTCTCGATCGAGCAGGCGGCAATCCCGGTCGTCATCATCCTCGCCAATTTCGTGCTGTTTCGCCTGCGTGTGAACCGGGTGCAGATCGCCGGTGTCGTGCTGACGATCATCGGCGTCGCCCTGACCGCCAGCCACGGCGATCTGCGCCAGCTTCTCAAGCTGGACCTCAACTTCGGCGACGCCATCATGCTGATCGCGGTGCTTTGCTACAGCTTCTACTCGGTCGGGTTGCGGCTGAAGCCGGCCATACGCTGGCAAAGCCTGATGCTGGCGCTGTCGATTGCCGCACTGGTGACCTCGCTGCCTTTCTTCCTCTGGGAGGTGGCTGCCGGCAAGGTCATCATCCCCGATGCGCGCGGCTGGGCGATAGCGTTCTACACTGCGACCGGCGCTTCGGTCGTCTCGCAGATTTTTTATATCAGGGGCATCGAACTGATCGGCGCCAACCGGGCCGGCCTGTTCATCAACCTGGTGCCGATCTTCGGCACGCTGCTGTCGGTGCTGATCGTCGGTGAGACATTCCAGCTCTATCAGGGCGTGGCTCTCGTGCTGGTGCTCGGCGGCATCAGCCTGGCTGAATACAGCGGACGTAAAATGGCGATTTGACAGCCGGAAACCTGTGACGGGCCGTGAAAGAACTCTGTCGATATTTCGACGCCATTGTCGAAACGCCCCGTGGGCTTACAAAGCTCGCGGGGCGCTCGCGCATGATTCAGGCGACGCCGACGTCGAAATGCAGCCGCTTGGCGGAGTCGATCGACTTGTGCGCCCGCACCTGTTCCAGCACCTTCTCCGGGAACGGCGCATCAAGATAGAGCAGCGCGATGGCATCGCCGCCAGGCCGGTTGCGGCCGAGCTGGAAGTTGGCGATGTTGACGCCGTTCTCGCCGCAGACCGTGCCGAGCAGGCCGATGATGCCGGGCGCGTCGGCATTCGTCGTGTACAGCATGTGCTGGCCGACCTCGGCGTCGAGGTTGATGCCCTTGATCTGGATGAAGCGCGGCTTGCCGTCCGAGAAGCAGGTGCCGGCGATCGCACGCGTCTTGTGCTCGGTCTTGACCGTCAGCTTGATATAGCCGTCGAACACGCCCGATTTGTCGCGCTTGACCTCGGCGACGATGATGCCGCGCTCCTTGACCATGATCGGCGCCGAAACCATGTTGACGTCGGAGACCTGCGGCCGGATCAGCCCGGCAAGTGTGGCGCTGATCAGCGCGCGCGTGTTCATCGTCGCGGTCGAGCCGTCGAACAGGATCTCGACCTCCTTGATCGGATCCTCGGTGACCTGGCCGACAAAGGCGCCGAGCACTTCGGCCAGCTTGACGAAGGGTTTTAGGCGCGGCGCTTCCTCGGCGGTGATCGACGGCATGTTGATGGCGTTGGAAACGGCGCCCTTGATCAGGTAGTCGGCCATCTGCTCGGCGACCTGCAGAGCGACATTCTCCTGCGCCTCCATCGTCGATGCGCCGAGGTGCGGCGTCGCCACCACATTCTCCATGCCGAACAGCTCGCTTTTCTCCGCCGGCTCGACCTCGAACACGTCGATGCCGGCGCCTGCCACCTTGCCGCTTTTCAACGCCGCGATCAGGTCGGCCTCGACGATCAGCCCGCCACGGGCGCAGTTGATGATGCGCACGCCGGTCTTCATTTTGGCGATCGCCGAAGCGTCGATGATGTTGCGCGTCTTGTCGGTCAAGGGCGTGTGCAGGGTGATGAAATCGGCGCGGGCGAACAGCTCGTCGAGTTCCACCTTCTCGACGCCGAGCTCCTCGGCGCGACTGTCCGACAGGAACGGATCGAAGGCGATGACGTGCATCTTCAGGCCAACGCCGCGCGTAGCGACGATCGAGCCGATATTGCCGCAGCCGATGATGCCCAGCGTCTTGCCGGTGATCTCGGTGCCCATGAAGCGGTTCTTTTCCCACTTGCCGGCATGGGTCGAGGCATTGGCTTCCGGTATCTGGCGGGCCAGCGCGAAGATCATGGCGACGGCATGCTCGGCGGTGGTGATCGAATTGCCGAAGGGCGTGTTCATCACGATGATGCCCTTGCGGCTCGCCGCCGGGATGTCGACATTGTCGACGCCGATGCCGGCGCGGCCGACCACCTTGAGCCTTGTGGCGGCGTCGATCAGCTTTTCGGTGACTTTGGTCGCCGAACGGATGGCGAGGCCGTCATACTGGCCGATCACTTCGAGCAGCTTTTCCTTGTCCTTGCCGAGATCGGGCAGGTAGTCGACCTCGATGCCGCGATCCCTGAAGATCTGCACGGCGGTGGTGGAGAGTTTGTCTGAGACGAGAACGCGGGGCATGGGCTTCATCCTTTGCGATTGGCGCCCCTCCCCTGACGGGAGGGTCGGCGCGAAGTGCCGGGGTGGGGTGGTTGCGGCCGGGCGTGGCGAAATCTTTTTCTTCTGGATGGCGGACCGTTGAGTTGGGTGGAGGCGACCCCACCCGGCCCTTCGGGCCACCCTCCCCTCGAAGGGGAGGGATCAGGCGGCCGCCTTGAGCGACGCCTTTTGCGCGGCAAAGGCCCAGTCGAGCCACGGCAGCAGCGCTTCGAGGTCGGAAGTCTCGACGGTTGCGCCGCACCAGATGCGCAGGCCCGGCGGTGCATCGCGATAGGCGCCGATATCGTAGGCGACGCCTTCCTTGTCGAGCGCCGAGACGATGCCCTTGGCGAACGCCGCTTGTCCGTCGGCATCGAGCGCGGCGACGTCGGGGTCGGTGAAGGAAAGACAGACGGACGTGTTCGACCGCGTCGCCGGGTCGGTGGCCAGATGGCCGAGCCATGCGGATTTATCGACGAAACCGTCGATAATGGCGGCGTTGGCGTCGGCGCGGGCAATCAATGCGTCGAGACCGCCGATCGACTTCGCCCAACGCAGCGCGTCGAGATAATCCTCGACGCACAGCATCGACGGCGTGTTGATGGTTTCGCCCTTAAAAATGCCTTCGATGAGCTTGCCGCCCGAGGTGAGGCGAAAGATTTTCGGCAGCGGCCAGCCAGGCTTGTAGCTTTCCAGCCGCTCGACGGCGCGTGGGCTGAGGATCAGCATGCCATGCGCACCTTCGCCGCCCAGCACCTTCTGCCAGGAGAAGGTGACGACGTCGAGCTTGCCAAAATCGAGCTTTTGCGCAAAGGCCGCCGACGTGGCGTCGCAAATGGTCAGGCCCTTGCGGGCGGCCGGGATGAAATCGCCGTTCGGCACGCGCACGCCTGAGGTCGTGCCGTTCCAGGTGAAGACCACGTCGCGGTCGAAGTCGATTTTTGTCAGATCCGGCAGTGCGCCGTAGCCGGCTTCGATCCTGCGCACGTCGGCGAGCTTCAGCTGCTTGACCACATCGGTGACCCAGCCGGAACCGAAACTCTCCCAGGCGACCATGTCGACGCCGCGTTCGCCGAGCAGCGACCACAGCGCCATCTCGACCGCGCCGGTGTCCGACGCCGGCACGATGCCGATGCGATAATCTGCCGGAACCTGGAGAATTTCCCGCGTCAGCTCGATCGCCTGTTCGAGCTTGGTCTTGCCGATCTTGGCGCGGTGCGAGCGTCCGAGCGCGGCATTGGCCAGCGCCTCGACTGACCAGCCGGGGCGTTTTGCACAGGGACCTGAGGAAAAATTGGGATTTGCCGGGCGCAGTCCGGGCTTCGTATGGATCGTCATCGTGGTCTATCCTTCCAGATAGTGGCCCCTCGTTGGGGAGGGGTGGCCCACAGACGGCGATATGCGTTCAGGCTTCCGGCGTCAAGAGGAAAGTTTTTGTCGCTGACGGGATACTGGTCGCATCCCAGACCAAAAACAGAACGGCGGACCGAAGTCCGCCGCTGGCATCCCCGAGGCTTTCGCCGTGCCTACCAGAGATCGTAGCGCAGCCCGACCTTGACCTGATGATTGCTGATCCCTTTGTCGATCGGATAGGAATCCAAATCCTGTGCGGTGGTATATTCGGCGTCGGGTGCGGAAAAATATTGATAGCCCAGATCGACTGAAAGGTTCTTGGACACCTGGTAGGCAAGGCCGGCGTTCAGCGTATAGGCGAAAGAGTAATGGGTCTCGTTATCATCGCGGACGAAATCGTCGGCGGGGTTGGCGTTGTCTGTGAAGTAGTCCGCCGAGAGGCGCCGCCTGGTCTGGACAATACCGATACCGGCGCCGAGATAGGGTGTGATCCCGACATAGGTGCCAAGATCGACATAGCCGTTGAGCATGCCCGAGAACGCGTAGTTCTCCAGGTCCGCCGATGCCACGGTCGTTCCGTTGTCATAGCTGACGCTGATCTCGTTGCCGGGCAGATAGCCGAGATTGAGATCGGCGCGCAGATAATCGTTAAAATGGTAGCCGAAGCCGATGCTGGCGAAGATGTGATCCTCTTCTTCGTCGAAGTTCGCTGGCGCGAAGGCGAAGTCCTCATTGTCGAAGCTCTTCTGCACCAGATAGGAGACATCGCCGCGCAGATACCATCCCGAACCGACTTCGACCGGCACATAGTCCGGCGCCTGGTCGACATAGATCGGCGGATCGTAGTCGGCGCCAAGCGCCTGCGACAACGGCGTCAGGGCGATTGCTGCAAGCGCCAGTGCTATGCGCGATTTGACTGTCATGATCCCCGGCTCCCGAAGGTGGCGCCATTCGCGATCGCGAGCGCCGTTTCAGGGCATTGTTAACCATAGTGGTTAAGTGCCGGTTAAGGATAACAGGGCGTTAGTGAATTGATTTTGATGCGCGTTGCCGCCACAACGAAAAAAACCGCCCGGCTTCTGCCGGGCGGTCCGCAAACCTGCTCTCGAAGCGATTACTTGGTGTAAACCGGTTCGGGTTCGTAGGCGATCGGCTCCGGCTGGGCGCAGTCCGAGTTGCCGAACTGGTAGCGCAGGCCGCCGCGCACTTCGTGCACATTGATGCCCTTGTCACGGCCGGGACCGACATTGCTGTCTGAAGCGTAGTCGAACATCTTGCCGCCCTCGATATGGCTGAAGCGGTAGCCGAGATCGAGCTTGACGCGATCGGTCAGGCAGTAGGAGGCGCCCGCCATGGCCGCATAGGCAAAGCGCCAGCCCTTGCCGCCATGATGCTCGAACTCGCCGTCGATGTCATTGTTGTGCAGCGTGTCCCATTTGACCCAGGCGCCGCCGATGCCGGCGCCGACATAAGGCGTGACGCCGTGCCAGGTGCCGATATCGACATAGGCATTGGCCAGGAGCAGCAGCGCCGTATAGGATGAGTGGTCGGTCGAAGTGCAGGGCGTCTGATTGATGCCGCAGAAGCCGCTGGTCGAGCCGCGGAAATCGGATTTGCTCATCCAGTCCGCGGTCAGGTCGGTACGGAAATGCCGGTTGATCTGGTAGCCGACGCCGGCGCCGGCCGAGAAGGCGCCATCCAGCTTGCCGCTGTCAAAGCTGCCAGTGCCTGGAACCGCCCCGTAGGTGATGTAGTCGCCGCCGCGGAACTTCGACCAGTGGTAGTCGATGTCGCCGCGAATGTACCAGCCGCCATATTCGACCGGCTGCTCGTAGACGGGCGGCGGCGGGGCCGGCTCGACCACGGGCGGCTCGACGAAGTCGGCGGCCAACACTGGTCCGGCCACGCCCGCGAGCAGCGCGGCAAAGAGGCCCATTCTTGCTGTATTGAACATGCTTGTCACCCCTGAGAACCCTCGGCACAGCGAACGCGTCCGAATCTGATTGGTTTCAGTCGTGGATAATGAATTGGAAAAGTTAAAAGCCGTTTAACCCTATCGCTTAACCATGAATCTCTAAATCTTACAGGATTTTCGCGTCATTTCCGCCGATGATTTGACGTGCGAAACACGTGAAAAAGCCCGCCGGAAGGCGGGCTTTCAAGCTGGCAAAAACTGGGGGATCAGGCAGCGCTGCGGGTTTCCGAAATGACCTCGACGATGTCGTTGACGACGGCCTCGACCAGTTGCTGATCGTCGCCTTCCGCCATGACGCGGATGAGCGGTTCCGTGCCGGACGGCCGGATGACCAGGCGGCCAGCCTGGCCCAGGCGCTGGCGTCCATCTTCGATCGCCGCCTTGACCAGAGCCTCCTCGAGCGGCTTGCCGCCGGAAATATGAACGTTCTTCAGCAATTGCGGCACCGGCGCGAACTTCTTCGACAATTCGCTGACCGGTCGGTTCTGCCGCTTGATGCAGGCGAGCACCTGGAGCGCCGAGACGAGGCCGTCGCCGGTGGTGGAAAAATCGGACAGCACGATGTGGCCCGACTGTTCCCCGCCGACGTTCAGGCCGTGCGCACGCATGTGCTCGACGACATAGCGGTCGCCGACCTTGGTGCGGTGCAACTGCAGGTTCATGTCGCCGAGGAAGCGTTCGAGGCCGAGATTGGACATCACCGTCGAGACGACGCCACCGCCGGCCAGCCGTCCGCTCTGATGCCAGGACTCGGCAATCAGCGCCATGATCTGGTCGCCATCGACGATCGCGCCGTTCTCGTCGACGATGACGACGCGGTCGGCGTCGCCGTCGAGCGCGATGCCGATATCGGCGCGCACTTCATGCACCTTCTTCTGCAGGCCGGCCGGATGGGTCGAGCCACACTCCTTGTTGATGTTGAAGCCGTTTGGCTCGACGTTGATGGCGACAACTTCGGCGCCGAGTTCCCACAGCGCCTCGGGCGCCACCTTGTAGGCGGCGCCATTGGCGCAATCGACGACGATGCGGAGGCCCGACAGCGACATCGACCGCGGCAGCGTGCGCTTGGCAAATTCGATATAGCGGTCATGAACGCCGTCGACGCGCTTGGCGCGGCCGAGCCCGTCCGAGTCGGCGAGCGCCAGTTCGATATCCTTGTCGAGCATGCCCTCGATGCGCTCCTCGATCTCGTCGGAAAGCTTGTAGCCATCGGGACCGAACAGCTTGATGCCGTTGTCGTAGTAAGGATTGTGCGAGGCCGAGATCATCACGCCGATGTCGGCGCGCAATGAGCGCACCAGCATGGCGACCGCGGGCGTCGGAATCGGGCCGAGCAGGAACACATCCATGCCGGCGGCGCACAGGCCCGACACCATCGCATTCTCGATCATGTAGCCGGAAAGTCTGGTGTCCTTGCCGAGCACGACGCGGTGACGATGGTTGCCGCGCTGGAACGAAAGGCCGGCGGCCATGCCGACCCTCATGGCGATCTCCGCCGTCATTGGAAATCTATTGGCGCGGCCGCGAATGCCGTCCGTTCCGAAATAACTTCCTGCCATGCTAGTCAGCTTCCCGATGGTTCATTGCCGGCACGTCATGCCACACATTGGCCCGAGCCCTATCATCACAATTCATGATTATAGGGCACCATTCCTTAGAAAACTGTTGTCTTGTGTGTTTTGTGTCACGTCAGTGGTTTGAATTTGCCTGCCCTGGTTGCGCCAGCAGCGTTCAGAACCTTCAGACCGCATCTGGATTCTTTCATGTGCCAATCAGCGGCATCGAAGTCGGAATCCCCGTCGCGTTATTCTGGGCCGGCCGCACTGGCCGACCCGCTCGGCCCGTCATGCGAGGCAGTTCCCGGAGAGTGGTCCGCTCTATACAAGTTTTCCGTGCATATGCACCCAGGAAATTGCCTGGGGGCAGGAGCTGGCAACGAGTTCATCCAAAATAATGCACTTTCCGAAGGGTTTTACGCCATTTGGCCTCTGGCGCAACCATTCGTTGAGTGCTATTGCTTGCTTGGTACATAACGTGAACATCAGAGGGAGAAGACACATGCTTATCCATCGACTTGCAACTTTGACGGGTCTTGCCGTCGTGACTTTATTCCTGGCAGCGCCCGCCAATGCGCTGACCATGGCTGAATGCAGCACCAAGTATAACGCGGCAAAGGACGCCGGAACACTTGGCGGGCAGAACTGGAACCAGTTCCGCAAGGCAGAATGCGCCACCGTCGCCGCCGCAACCGACGCCACGCCAGCCAAGGCGAACAGCACCAGCGCTGCAACGCCCGATGCGGCCGCCGCAGCGACGACCAAGGCAGCGGCAACTGCCAATGCAGGCAGCGGCCTCAGCAGGGCGGAGTGCGGCGCCAAATATCGGGCGGCCAAGGCCGGCAACACGCTGAACGGCATGAAGTGGAACGACTTCCGCATGAGCCAGTGCGGTGCCAGTGCCTTCGACGACGACACCAAGCCGGCAGCCGATCAGGCAAGCCTCACCAGCCAGCCGAAAAAGCCGACCGTGACCGCTCCCCAGGGAGTGACGTTTCCGAAGGCGATCTCGGACAAATATAGCAGCGAAACTCCGGCCAAGGCCCGCATGTACACCTGCCGCGACCAGTACCAAGCCAACAAGGGGGCCGGGACGCTGGGCGGCCTCAAGTGGATCCAGACCGGTGGCGGCTTCTACAGTCTTTGCAATGCCGCGCTGAAGAGCTGATCGACGTTAACATTCGAAGATAGCAAGGCTCGCGACGGTTCGCGGGCCTTTTGCTGCTGGCGGTGGCAGGCAGGGCCAGGATATGCCGTATCTGCGCTGCAAGCGAGGCGCTGTCGGCGCCGCTGCCAATCTCCCCCTTGCGGGGAGATCAGCCCTCATCACGGCATCCGCAAACCTTCAACGTCTATTTCCCATGTGGAGAAGTCCCCGGCACTTGGGTGAAGTGATTGAGTTTTTCAGGCCGCGATCGGCTGTCGGCACCTCCTGAACAAAAACGCCGCGTCCAAGCCGCGGCGTTTTCGAAATCAATCTCCTGAGCCGGACCCTAGCTTGACGGCTGAGGCTCCATGCCGCCTTCGGGCTCCGGGCCCTTCTTGCGGCGGCTGCCGGACTTCGGCACGGCCGAGCCGCGGCTCGGCGGCGTGTCGTCGCCGAGATCGCGTGCCGGCTTGTGGCCGGCGATCAGCTGCTTGATCTCGTCGCCGGACAGCGTCTCATATTCCAAAAGCCCCTGCGCCAGCGCAATCCATTCCTTCTTCTTCTTGGTCAGGATGGATTTCGCCGTCGAATAGGCCTCGTCGATCAGCCGACGCACTTCGGCGTCGATGATCTGCGCCGTCTCTTCCGAGACGTTCTGCGTGCGCGCCACCGAATGGCCGAGGAACACTTCCTCCTGGTTGTCGCCATAGGCGACGTGGCCAAGCTTGTCGGAAAAACCCCAGCGTGTGACCATGGCGCGCGCCAGCTTGGTTGCCTGCTCGATGTCCGAGGAGGCACCCGAGGTGATGTTCTCCTTGCCGAACTTGAACTCCTCGGCGACGCGGCCACCCATCATGATGGCAAGGCGCGAGATCATGTATTTGTAGCTCATCGAATAGCGGTCGCCTTCCGGCAACTGCATGACCATGCCAAGCGCCCGGCCGCGCGGGATGATGGTCGCCTTGTGCAGCGGATCGGCCGACGGCACGTTCAGCGCCAGGATGGCGTGGCCGGCCTCGTGATAGGCGGTGAGTTCCTTCTCGGCCTGGGTCATCGCCGACGAGCGGCGCTCGGCGCCCATCATGATCTTGTCCTTGGCGTCCTCGAACTCGGCCATGGTGACAAGGCGCTTGTTGCGCCGCGCCGCCATCAGGGCGGATTCGTTGACGAGGTTCATCAGGTCGGCGCCGGAAAACCCCGGCGTGCCCCGTGCGATCACCTTGAGGTCGACATTGGGGGCCAGCGGCACGTTGCGCACATGCACCTTCAGGATCTTCTCGCGGCCGACGATGTCGGGGTTCGGCACCACCACCTGGCGGTCGAAACGGCCGGGCCTGAGCAGCGCCGGATCGAGCACGTCCGGCCGGTTGGTGGCAGCGATCAGGATGATGCTTTCGTTGGATTCGAAGCCGTCCATTTCGACCAGCAACTGGTTCAGCGTCTGCTCGCGCTCGTCGTTGCCGCCGCCGAGGCCGGCGCCGCGATGGCGGCCGACCGCGTCGATTTCGTCGATGAAGATGATGCAGGGCGCATTCTTCTTGGCCTGGTCGAACATGTCGCGGACGCGGCTGGCGCCAACGCCGACGAACATCTCGACAAAGTCCGAGCCGGAAATGGTGAAGAACGGCACGTTGGCCTCACCGGCGACCGAACGGGCAAGCAGCGTCTTGCCGGTCCCGGGAGGGCCGACGAGCAGCACGCCGCGCGGAATCTTGCCGCCAAGCCGCTGGAACTTCTGCGGATCCCGCAGGAATTCGACGATCTCTTCCAAATCCTGCTTGGCTTCGTCGACGCCGGCGACATCCTGGAAGGTGACGCGGCCGTGCGCTTCAGTCAAAAGCTTGGCCTTGGACTTGCCGAAGCCCATGGCACGGCCGGAGCCGGACTGCATCTGGCGCATGAAGAATATCCAGACGCCAAGGATGAGGATCATCGGCAGCCAGGAGATGAGATAGCTGAACAGCGAATTGGAACCGTCGGATTCGGGGCGCGCGTTGATGGTGACGTTCTTGTCCTGGAGTCTCGAAACCAGCGACGGATCACCCGGCGAATAGGTCTGGAAGCCGGTAGAGGTGTCGGTATAAGTGCCCGAGATGCGGGCGCCCGCGATGGTCACCGTCTTGACCCGGCCGGCCGCGACGTCCTGCAGGAACTGCGAATAGGGGACGTCACTCGCTGCTCCGCGCGTCTGCGGCGTCTGGAACAGATTGAAGAGAGCGATGAGCAGGACCGCTATGATCGCCCAGAGCGCGAGATTGCGATAATTCGGATTCATCAATTGTCCCGTTGGTGTCCGCCAGCGGACACGCGTCGTGAGAGGAAACTTGGGTCTAACATAGGGATGGCGCCCTTCATTGCCAAGCAGAACAGCATGTCGCGGTTAAGCTTTCGCCCATGATCAACCGGCAGTGTGGCCGCCGAAAGGCGGGGCAGGAAGTCGCGGCGCGCCGATCAGCGCGGCGACAGTTCCGGCCGGCGCCAGGTCGAAGGACGGCAGGAAGCGGGCAAAGGGCGCGACGACCGGGCATACCGCCATTCCCGGCAAGACCGGGCTGTCGCCCGGATGTTCGCTTGCGCGCCACAGCACCGGCTCGGCCGCCAGAGCCGCGCGGACAAGGCTCGGCGGCGTGCCATTTTCGGCAATTGCCTGTCTTGCGGCACGCGCCGCGCCGAGCGGCGCGATCAAAAATTCACCCGGTCTGTCCGCCAATGTGATCCTCCGGCGACCGTCCCAGAGGGCATTGTTCACGGCAGGCGCAGCGGGCGGCAGGTTGCGGGTTTCGCGACGCAGAAAAATGCCGGCACGCCGCGCATCGACCACCGTCCGCGACAATGTGGCGCAAAACGGGGTAGCGAAAAATGAGGTTGTGCCAGGTGGTCCGGGCCTCAGCCGGTTGAGCAGCGCCTCGCTGCGAGCCTGCTCGGGCAGAAAGGCAACGCCGCCGACAGTCGCCAGCAGGACGCGCAGCGCGTAGACGGCCGCCGCCTCGTCGACGGCTGTCGCAAAGCCCGGATCGAGACGGATAAGGCCGGCTGCGGGCCTGCTGGCAAAGCCACGGATCAGCGCGGCGGCGCGATGGCCAAGCTGCTCGCGCTCCACCGCAGCCCGCGCGGCCAGCGCCAACGCGTCTTCCCGCGCACCATTGCGGTCGGCAAGCGCTGCGCGGATACGTGGCCTCTCGAAAGCCTCGTCTTCATTGGTCGGGTCTTCGGTCCAGCCGACATTCGCGCGCCGCAGGACTTCGCGCAGCGCAGCACGCTGTGTGCCGAGAAGCGGCCGTGCGATCCAGATCCGCCAGTCATAGAGGGTGGCCGGTGCCATGCCGGCTAGGCCACGCCCTGGCTCTCGCACCTCCTCCTGGCGAGCTTGCCGCATCAGCACGGTCTCGGCCTGGTCGTCGGCCGTGTGGCCGGTCAGGATCAGGCCGATACCTTCCGCCTGCGCCGCCTCGACCAGCAACCGGTAGCGTGCCTCTCGCGCGGCAGCCGGCAGGCCGGTCGACGGCTTGCGTCCGGACCAGAGCAGGATGCGGTGGGCAATGCCGCGCCCGGCGCAAAGCCTGGCCACGGCCTGTGCTTCCGCTGCCGAGCCCGGCCGCAGACCGTGATCGATGGTCACAGCCAGCAATTTCGTTGCCGGCGCGGTACGGTCGAGGTGATCTTTGAGGAGAAGGAGGAGGGCGGTCGAGTCGCTGCCGCCGGACACGGCCGCAACAGCGCCGCTGGTAAAGTCGATCTGCGAAAAAACCGAACGGTCAGGCTCGGTTTCGGGCGTCAATGCATGTCGCCTAAAAGTGGCCCCGGATCTGGGGCAACAAGTCTTGGGGCAACGACATGCAGGAGAAAAACTAACACGCCGCGAGCGCCCTCTCCTGCTTGACGCGTTCCTTGAGCGCGCCGGAAACGTTCGGATAGCGCTTGCCGATCTCGCCGAAAGTGGCGCAGGCCACGTCGCGCTGGTTCAATCCGACCAGCGACACACCGAGCTTCAGCAGCATGTCTGGAGCCTTCTTGGCCTTCGGATAGTCCTTGCTGGCGGCGAGGAAAGTCTCGGCCGCGTCGCGGTACTTCTGCTGGCCGAGCAGCGACTCACCCAGCCAGTAATGCGCGTCCGCCGTCTTGGCGTCCTTGGGGAAGCGGGCGATGTGGTCGCGAAAACCCTGTTCGGCAGTGCCGTAGTCGCCCGACAGGATGAACTGATAGGAATTGCGGTAAAGCTCCTCCGGGTCGTCGGTGGCGGGCAGCGCCGCGACCACCGTATCGTCGGACTTGCCGGCCTGCGTGCCAGCGGCCTGGTCGCCGGGGACAGGGGCGGTGTTCTGCGCCGGTGCATGTGCCTGCGTGTTGCCCTCGATCACATTGCCGTTCTTGTCGACGGTGATGGTGCCGAACGTCTTCGGCGGCGTGCCCGGGATCACCGCGCCGGGTTCGCCTGTCGGTGATTCGACGATCACCTCGCCGCTCTGGCCGCCGGCGGGCGGTGTGCCCGCATCGGCCGGCGCATGCGTCGCCGGAGCCTCGGCGACGCTGCTGTCGGTGTTGGTGGTGGCGTCCGACTTCTTCTGCTCGCGTGGCTGCTGCGCGCCATGTGAGCCGCTTTCCAGCTGCTGGAAACGGAACTCGTTATCTTCCTGCTGCTTGCGGATCTGCTCCTGCATCTGCAGCACCTGGAAGTTGAGCTCCTCGATCTTGCCGTTCATTTGCCGGAGTTGTTCCTCCAGCGCGGTAGTGCCGGTGCCATCCTGCGCAAATTGCACCTGATCCGGTTTCTTTTTTTCACCGAAAATGCCGAGCGTCGGCAGGCGGAAGGAAAAACCGCTTTTTTCTGTGCCTTGCTCATTGCCTACTGCCGGGGCAGCGACGCTTGATACGAGCAGCAACGCAAGCGTGCCGCTCAAGACCGATCTGAAATGCATGTGCCTCTCGCCGTGGATTGTTTGCCTGTTGCATGCCTTCCGATCGGAGTGGACCGTCAGGCGCCTCGGTTATTACCAAGGACGCAGGACTTCGGCCAAATTTTGTTTCAAGTCCCACATCCGGGCGCCGGACATGAAAAAGGCGGCCGCAGCCGCCTTTCACACGTAGGTGTTGCATTTCTGCCGATCGGAAAATTGCCGATCAGGAACCGGCGCCGCTGATCGTGGTGACGGCGCGGCGGTTCTGCGACCAGCAGGAGATGTCGTCGCAAACCGCGACCGGACGCTCCTTGCCGTAGGAAATGGTCTTCAGGCGCTGGGCGGGAACACCCCTGGCGACGAGGAAGTCGCGGGTGGCGGCGGCACGGCGGGCGCCGAGCGCCAGATTGTATTCGCGCGTGCCGCGCTCGTCGGCATGGCCTTCGATGACGATGGCATACTGCCTGTACTGGTTCAGCCATTGCGCCTGGCGCGAAAGCGTCGTCTGCGCGTCGGCGCGGATCGAGGACGAATCCGTGTCGAAGAAGATGCGGTCGCCGATGTTGACGGTAAAATCCTGGGCCGATCCGGGCGTTGCCGCCCCGGCGCCGCTGAGACCGAGATCGGCGGCACTGTTCAGGTTCTTCTTCGAGGCGCAGCCGGCGATGGCGAGCAACGCCACCAGCGCGATCATCGCCGGGTTTCTGGTAAGTGCTGCGATACGGCCCATGCCGCCTCTCCTTCGCAATTCGAGTGATTTCGTTGATCGTCCAGTAACCACGTTTGGGTTAACCGGCGTTCAAGAAACACGGTTAAAATTTGGTTTCGGCTACCGTCCGCAGCCGTTTGGTTCAAGGGAATCCGTGGAGGCAACAATGCGCGCGGACCGTAGGCAGAAATGCGGCTGAAACGCGACCAAGCCGTGGAAAGAGCGAATTGAAGAGTGGAAGAACTGAGGAATTGAGGAATTGAGGAAAGAGGTCACCTCAGCTTCTCTCTGAGATTGACCAGCATTCCGTAGATGCGGGCATAGGATTGCAACCAGTCGTCGCGTTGCGCCTGGGTGATATACTCCAGATCGAACGCATACGAAATCCACGTCTCCACTTCACTGCATGACCCTATCGCCATCGAAATGAACCGTGCGAATTCGGGCTTGGAGCGGGTTTGTTTGGCAAAACCCTCAGCCAAATTGGCGCAGATCGCCTTGCTGGAACGACGTAGTTGATCGGCGAGCGCGTATTGCTCCATTTTCGGAAAAGCAAGCGTGGCTCTGTGTACCCCAAGGGAAACTGCATAGGCACGCTTATAGACTTCCAAATCCCTCGCGTGCTCGATGTAGGCCGCTGCCTTCTCCATCCTTCAGTTCTTCAACTCGTCAGTTCCTCAATTCCTCAATTCCCCTTCCAGCCTATTCCAGCAGCGGCGACCAGGCCGGGTCCGAAGCGAAATTCGAGGTCGGGATCGACTGTTCGTTGCGGCCGGTGAGATCGACCGAAACGAGTTTCGGGCCGCCGGCAGAATCGCGGAAGAACATCAGCACCCGGCCGTTGGGCGCCCAGGTCGGCCCCTCCTGCTGGAAGCCGGTTGAAAGGATGCGCTCGCCTGAACCGTCGACGCGCATGACGCCGATCTGGAACTCGCCGGCGGTCTGCTTGGTGAAGGCGATGAGGTCGCCGCGCGGGGACCATACCGGCGTCGAATAGACGCCGTCGCCGAAGGAGATGCGGGTCTGGCCAGAACCGTCGGCGCCCATCACATAGATCTGCGCGCGGCCGCCGCGGTCGGAGGTGAACACCACCTTGCTGCCATCCGGCGAATAGGACGGCGAGGTGTCGATGGCCGTCGAATTGGTGAGCCTGGTCGTCGAGCGGCTTCTCAAATCCATGGCGAAGATGTTGGAATTGCCGTCGTCGCGCAGCAGGCTCATGATCACCTTCTGGCCGTCGGGCGAGAACCGCGGCGCAAAGGTCATGCCGGGAAAGTCGCCGACCAGTTCGCGCTGCCCGGTCTCGATCTGCAGCAGATAGACCTTCGGCTGGCCGCTTTCATAGGACATGTAGGTGATTTCCTGCCGGTTTGGCGAGAAACGCGGGGTCAGCACGATCGATCTGCCGTCCGACAGGTAGCGGATATTGGCGCCGTCCTGGTCCATGATGGCGAGGCGCTTCTTTCGCGCGTTCTTTGCGCCCGATTCGTCGATGAAGACGACGCGCGTGTCGAAATAGCCCTTCTCGCCGGTCAGCCGCTCATAGATGGCGTCGGCGATGATGTGGGCGACGCGCCTTGTGTTGGCGTCGTTGGCGAAGAACTGCTCGCCCGACATCTGCTGGCCGGCAAAGGTGTCCCACAACCGGTACTGGGCACGGACGCGGCCATCGGCCTCCTTGCTGACGCTGCCGGTGACCAGCGCCTGGGCATTGATCACCTTCCAGTCCTCGAAGCGAGGCGTGGCATCGGGGTTGGAGATCTTTTCGATGAAGGCGCTCTTGTCGATCGGCGCGAACAGGCCGGAGCGTTTCAGGTCTGCGCTGACGATGCCGGAAATCTCCGCGCCCAGCGCATCGCCGCCCTGGAAATCGGTGATGGCGATCGGCAGCGGCTCGACATTGCCTTTGTTGACGTTGAGCTCAACGAGCGCCCGCGCCGGCAAGGTGGCGGCGGCAGTCATGCCCAGCGCCATCGCTACGATCATCAGGAGCGGCTTGAGGATGAATTTCATGTCTTCTCGCTTCTCTTCAATGATTCTACGGGTCTTCAATGATTCTGCGGGGGCGCCAGGCCTACAGGCCCAGCATCTCCCTCGGATCGAACGTGACCCGGACGTCGGCCCAGATGTCTTGTTTGCCTGCGGGAACCTGCAGGCCGGCCACATCGCATTTCTGAACCGCGCGCACGGCACTTTCGTCGAACGGGCGGTTGCCGCTCGACTTTTCGACGGATGGCCGTCCGTCCAGCTTGCCGGAGGCGTCGAGGTTGAACCGGATTACGACGACGAAGTTCTCGGAGCCTTCGAGCCCTACCGGCAGGGTCCAGCAGCCACCAAGCTGGGCCTCCAACGCCCCCTGTTCCGATCTCGAAAGCTTTTGGCCCTGATCCTTGTCCCCGCCGAGCGACGCCTGCTGGGTCGAGCGCTTGGCGCCACCGCCTGACGGCTTGCGCTTGTCGAGCAGCGCCGAAATCTCGTCGGCGTTGAACTGCTTGTCTTCCGATTTCGGCTTGGACGAGGCTTCCTTGACCGGCTTGTCGGCGTCCTTGCGCTCGGGCGCCTTGGCGCTTTCGGCCTGGGCCGGCTGCGGCTTCGGCCGCGCCTGCGGGGCGGGCGCCGAGTCCGGAAGCTGCGTCTCCTCGGTTGGCGGCTCCTGGGCAATGGCCTCGGCAACGGCGTCCGGCTTGACCTCTGGCTTCGGGTCGATGGCGGCGGTCTTGTCCTGCGGCGGCGTCGGCGCCGGTTCCTTGGCCGGTGTCGGCTTGGGCTCCGCCTGCTTGACCGGCTCGGGCTTGACCTCTTCCTTCGGCTGCGGGACCGGTGCGACCTCCGTCGCCGGGACAGGCTTCGGCTGCTCCTTCGGCTTCGGCGCGTCCTCGGGCTTCGGCTTCTCTTTCGGCGTCGGCGCGGGCGGCGGCGCCTCAGCCATATCGACCGGTTGGGGCTTGGGTTCCGGCGTCGGCGGCTTGTCGGTATCGACGCTGTTGTCACCGACCGTCTTCGCGTCGGGAACGATATCCGGGCGCTGGGTCGGCAATGGCGCCGGCTTTTCGCTCACCGCAGCCTTCTTGTCGCCTTTCTGTATCTGCGCGATAGCTTCCATCGGCACGATTTCGACCGCCAGAGACTCGGCATCGGACGCCGGCAACGCCGCCGGCGCAGACAGCGTGAACAGGCCGAAGCCGATCGCGACCGCATGCAAGATCACCGATGTGGTGAGGCCGGTTCTCATCTAGCGTCTACTGATCCTGTTCCTGCAACGAAACCAGGCCGATGTTCTTGTAGCCGGCGGCCGAGATACGGGCCATCACCTTCATTGCCGTGCCATAGTCGGTGGACTTGTCGCCGCGGATGAAGATGCGCTCGTCATAGCCGGTCCTCGAAATCGCCTGCAGCTTCGCCACCAGCTCCTCAACCGGGATTTCAGTCTCCTGGAGATAGATCTGGCCGGCGGAGTTGATGGAAACGGTGATCGGCTGCGTGTCGACATCCATCGCCTTGGCCTGCGTGTCCGGCAGGTCGATCGGCACGCCGACCGTCAGCAAGGGTGCGGCGACCATGAAGATGATCAACAGCACCAGCATCACATCGACCATCGGCGTGACGTTGATTTCCGATATCATGGCGTGATGGCGGCCGCGCCGCCTGTGGCCGCGACCACCGCGTCCCCCGCCACCCGCGCCTACAGACATTCCCATGATTGTTCCTCAGGTCTTCTGCGCGACTTTTTCATCGATTTGGCGCGAGAGTATGGCGGAGAACTCGTCCGCGAACCCTTCCATTCGCACGGCGATCTTGCTCGCGTCCGACGACAGCTTGTTGTAGGCGATGACGGCGGGAATAGCCGCCAGCAGGCCAATTGCCGTGGCCAGCAGCGCCTCGGCAATGCCGGGTGCGACCACCGACAGGCTGGTGTTCTTCGATGCCGCGATCGCCTGGAACGAGGTCATGATGCCGATCACGGTGCCGAACAGGCCGATGAACGGCGCCGCCGAGCCAGTGGTGGCGAGAAAGCCAAGCCGTCCTTCCAGTTTTTCCATTTCGCGGGTCAGCGCCAGGTCCATCGCCTTGTCGATGCGGGTCTGCAGGCCAAGCGGCGATTTCGCCCCCTTCTCGAAGCTCTTCTTCCATTCGCGCATGGCGGCGACGAAGATGGCGCCCATGCCTGACGTCTTGCGGTCGGCGAGCGTGCGATAGAGCTCTTCCAGCGACTGCCCGGACCAGAACACCTGTTCGAAGCGATTGAGCGCGAGCCGCATGCGGCCATAGGCGACGAGCTTGTCGACGATGATCGCCCAGGTCCAGATCGAGGCGCAGAGCAGCCCGATCATGACCAGCTTGACCACCCAGCCGGCCTGCGTGAACAGCGCCCAAATCGACAAATGCGCGCCCGGTTCGGCGAGTGCGATATTTTCCATGGTTACGTCCTTAAGAATTTTCCGGGCACGGCTGGCGGCTGGCCCATAGGCATCCCTTATAATCCGTTCGCGCAAAGCTTGCGGAATAACCCCAAAATGCACCGTAGGCGGCCTTTTCAGGGCAAATCTTGGTGAAAGGAAGGCGCTGGATTCCTCCAATCTTCACCACTCTCTTCATGAACTGTTATGGTTAAGGATGGGTTAGGACGCACAGCGCGGCGCATTGCCGCGCCTTGGGCGAGCCGCCTGGCATCGTCAGCGGATCATTGGGACCGGTAACTTGCCGATTTGAACTATCGATTTGTCTTGGGCATGAAGGTTGCGATCCATTCCTTCGGAAAGCGCCTTGGCCGGCCGTTCTCGCCGATGATCGCCGCCTCGACCCGCGCCTCGACCAGCACCTCGCCGCCGCGCTTCAGCTGCTGCGCCATAAAGATGCGGGCGCCCGAAATGTCCTCGGTGCGCGTCTCGATGGTCAAGACATCGTCCATGCGGGCGGAGCCGCGAAAGTCGATTTCCATGCGCCGCACCACCCAGATTATTCTTTCGCCATGCTTGCCGTCGGCAAGCTCGGTGTGGTGGACGCCGGCAAGCCTGAGATAATCGGAACGGCCGCGCTCGAAGAATTCGAGATAGCGCGCGTGATAGACGACACCGGAGAAATCGGTGTCGGCATAATAGACCCGCGCCATCAGCCGGTGGCCGAATTCGGTCAGCGCGCCGGAAAGCCCCGCGCAGAGCGCCGCCGATTCACCATGATCGTCCATCGCGCTTTCCTTTTTTGGCCTGACCGGGCACCTAAAGCACGACGCGCTTCAGGTAGTGTTTCCGGGCGCGTCGTTGTCCAAAAGCCGCTACACAGTTTTGGGCGACACGCATTAACTTGGCCCATGAACCCGATGGCACTGTTGACGGCGATGATCAAGACCTTGATGGCGGCGCTGCTTGTGCTGGCCGCGCTGGTGCCGCCGGGCCAGGCGGCGAGCTTTATGATGAAGCGCGGCCTCAATCTCGACCAATGGACGACATGGCCGGGCGAGGACAAGTGGGGAGACCGGCGGGCAATCCTGCCTTATCCGGAATGGCGCAAGTTCCTCAACGACGACGACCTCAAGGCGCTGAAGAGCGCCGGCTTCGATTTCCTGCGCATGCCCGTCGATTCGTCGCCGTTTCTGTCCGGCGAGACGCTGACGCTGCGCGACGAGCTCTATGCCAACGTGCTGGCCTCGGTGCGCATGATCAATCGCGCCGGTTTGAAGGTGATCGTCGACATGCACCTGATCCCTGGCGGCAGCAGCCGCAAGATCGGCATGGGCGAGGTGATGGACGATCCACAAATGTTCGACGCCTATGTCGAAATGGTGCGCAAGATGGCGCGCACGCTGGCCGACGAGGATCCGCGCCAAGTCGCTTTCGAGCCGATGAACGAGCCGGTCATTGACTGCGACGCCGACGGCACCGGCCTGTGGCCGGAGCGCCAGCAGAAACTGTTCGTGGCGGCGCGTTCGTCAGCCGCCAGGCTCACCCTGATCCTGACCGGCGCCTGCTATTCCAATGCGGCATCGCTGGCAAAGATCGATGCAAAGGCGATCCCTGACGACAACATCATCTGGACCTTTCACTCCTACGAGCCGTTCCTGCTGACCCATCAGGGCGCGACCTGGGCCGGCGACTTCATCCCCTATGTCACCGGCCTGCCCTATCCGCTCAGCGCCAGCCCGCGCGCCCAGCTGGATGCTGCGCTCGATACGATCCGCGCAAGGATCAAGGCCGAAGCGCCATGGGCGCGCCAGAGCGGCCTGCTTGCCTATCTCGACGAGCAGGTCGCCAGCCTGGACACCGACGAGGAGCTGCGCGAGACGATGGATGCGCCGTTCACCAGGGTCGAGGCCTGGGCAAAGGCCAACGGGATAAAGCCGGAGAACATCACGCTCGGCGAATTCGGCATGATCCGCCAGGAATACGGCAATGCCTACGTGATGCCGGCCGAATACCGTGCCGCTTATGTCAGGGACATGATCGCGCGCGCCGAAGCCCATGGCTTCGCATGGTCGGTCTGGAGCTATGGCGGCGCCTTCGGCATCGTCGACGCTTTTGATGGCGACAAGGCCGAGCCGGATGTGATGGACGCGATCAGGTCACTTCATTGAAGTGCTGAACCCAATTCGATCGAAAGAACCTCTGGGCGCATCCCGAAACGCACCGGCAGGATGCTGAAACCGAGGCCTCCGGAGACGATCAGGTTGCGGTTCTCCTCCACGACATGGCCATAGGCAAAACGGTTGCCGAAGCGGGACGGCACGACCGGAGAATAGCCGAGCAACCGCACCTGTCCGCCATGGGTATGACCCGAAAGGGTCAACGATACCCGTGGCGGGACCTCCGGGAAAATGTCAGCAGGATAACAGGGGCCTTGTCGCTCACCTTTGCCAGCGTGCCGCGCAGGTCGTCCAGTCCTGTGAACCTGCTGCGGCCCCAGGCCCTGCCCGGTCGTAGCGCGAGTTGGTCGGCAAGTCCGGCGATCCAGAAGCCATGCCCGTCTTTTTCCAGGCGCACCACATCGTTTTCCAGGACCGGTATGCCGGCGCTCTCGAGCGCCCGGCGCGCCACCGTCGGCCCCAACCCGGCCTTCTGGGCGGAAAGGTCCTCCCACCAGTCGTGATTACCAAGGATTGACCACACGCCGAGCGGCGCCTTCAGGCCTGACAAGGCCGGCGCCCATTCGGAGGAGCCCACCCAGTCCGTAACCAGGCGTGTGCCGGCTGCATAGTCGCCAAGCAGGACAATCAGATCCGGCTGCAGGCTGTTCGCCCGTTCGGCAAGTGACCTGATCCGCTCCGGCGTCATCCATGGCCGACAGGCATGAATATCGGCGAGAGCGACGACGCGAAGCCGCAATCCTGCAGTCCAGTTTGGCGGGGTCAGTGAATAGCGCTTTACATGTGTCAGCAGCATCGGCTCGAGGCCAACCGCATAAGCATTGAGCGACACGGCGGATAGGAAGGAACCGCCGATGAGGCGCAGGAAGCCGCGTCTGGTGATCATCGCTCAACCCCTTCGTTCGTGGAACCGACGGTCCCACAGCGAAGCGTTAGAGCCCGCAAATGCGCCGGCAAGCTGACCAGGATTAGGAGATTTTGCGCAGCAAAGAAGGCCGCAACGCCGCGCCGACGCTACTCTTCCTGGAACAGGCTGATCTGCTGCTGCGCCAGGTCCTTCGGCGCATCGAGGCCGAGATGCCGCCAGGCATTGGCGGTCAGCACGCGGCCGCGCGGTGTGCGCTGAATAAAACCCTGCTGGATCAGATAGGGCTCGATGATGTCCTCGATGGCGTCGCGCGGCTCGGAAAGCCCCGCCGCGATGGTCTCGATGCCGACCGGCCCGCCGCCAAAATTCCGCGCGATCATCGAGAGATAGCGGCGGTCGAGCGCGTCGAGGCCGAGCGCATCGATCTCGAGCCGCGTCAGCGCCTCGTCGGCGATCTGGCGGTCGACGTGACCGTCGCCGGCGACGGAGGCAAAATCACGCACGCGGCGCAACAGCCGGCCGGCGATGCGCGGCGTGCCGCGCGCGCGCCGAGCGATCTCAAGCGCGCCATCGTCTCCGAGCGGCATGGCAAGGATGCGGGCGCCGCGCCGCACGATCTGCTCCAGTTCCTCGACCGAGTAGAAATTGAGGCGGACCGGAATGCCGAAACGGTCGCGCAGCGGATTGGTCAAAAGGCCGAGCCGGGTGGTGGCGGCGACCAGTGTGAAGCGGGCAAGATCGATCTTGACCGAACGCGCCGCCGGCCCTTCGCCGATGATCAGGTCGAGCTGGAAATCCTCCATCGCCGGATAGAGGATTTCCTCGACCGCCGGGTTGAGCCGGTGGATCTCGTCGATGAACAGCACGTCGCGGTCTTCGAGATTGGTGAGCAGTGCTGCGAGATCGCCGGCCTTGGCGATGACCGGACCGGAGGTCGAGCGGAAATTGACGCCGAGCTCGCGTGCCATGATCTGCGCCAGCGTCGTCTTGCCGAGGCCGGGCGGCCCGACGAACAGCACATGGTCGAGCGCCTCGCTGCGGCCCTTGGCGGCCTCGATGAACACTTTGAGATTGGCCCGCACCGCCGCCTGGCCGACGAAATCGCCGAGCGTCTGCGGCCGCAAGGTCTGCTCGGCATCTTCGCCGCGCTTGTCGGGAGCAATGAGGCGTGGCGAAAGGCTCATGCCGCCTTCCTTGCACAGGGCAGAGAACGGGACAAGCGCAGACTCACCGCGCCAGTTCCTTCAGCCCGAAGCGGATCAGCTTCGACGCATCCGCGTCCTCGCCGGCGCTTTTCAGCGCCGCCGCCACCGCATTCGCGGCGGTATCGCGCGAATAGCCGAGATTGACCAGCGCCGAGACGGCGTCGCTGATCGGCGCCGGCGCGACGCCTTCGCCAAGCTCCTGCTTCAGGCCGATGGTGCCGGAGGCAGCGCCCGCAAAGGCCGGCGCCTTGTTCTTCAGTTCGGTGACGATGCGCTCGGCCACCTTCTTGCCGACGCCGGGCGCGCGGCTGACCATGGCAATATCACGCAGCGCGATGGCATTGGCGAGTTCGGCCGGCGCCAGCGTCGACAGGATGGCCAGCGCCACCTTGGCGCCGACGCCCTGCACATTGCTCATCAGCAGCCGGAACCATTCGCGCTCCAGAACCGACTGAAAACCGTACAGTCTCAACATGTCCTCGCGCACATAGGTCTCGATGAACAGCACCACCGCCTCACCGGAGGCCGGCAAGCCGGCCAGCGTGCGCGTCGAGCAGTGGACGACATAGCCGACGCCGTGCACGTCGATGATGCAGAAATCCTCGTCGACCTCGTCCAGCGTGCCTTTTAGCTTGCCGATCATGTGTGGTCCCTCATGCCAGCGCCGCCAACCTATAGACAACACTCTGCCGGTGATGCGCGTGGCAGATGGCAATGGCCAGCGCGTCGGCGGCATCGTCGGTGTCGAACGTCGCCTTCGGCATCAGCACCTTGACCATCATGTGGATCTGCTTCTTGTCGCCATGACCGACGCCGATCACCGCCTTCTTGACGGCGTTGGGCGCATATTCGGCAACGACCAGGCCGGCCAGCGCCGGCACCAGCATGGCGATGCCGCGCGCCTGGCCGAGCTTCAGCGTCGCGGCCGCATCCTTGTTGACGAAGGTCTGCTCAACCGCTGCTTCGTGCGGCATGGCGGCATGCAGGATCTCGGCAAGTCCGTCATGCAACTGGCAAAGCCGTGTCGCCAGCGTCGCCTTGTCGTCGGAACGCACGGTGCCGGAGGCGACGAAGCGCAGCGAGTTGCCGAGGCTTTCGACGATGCCCCAACCGGTGCGCCTCAGCCCCGGATCGATGCCGATGATGCGAATCGTTTCCCCCATCCGCCAAGTTTACCCGTGGCGGACAGCGATGCCAGCGAAATGTGAACAAACCAGAAACGGTTCCGCTGCGTCCCACCGGCTGCTCTGAGGAGACAGATGGAGTGGTTTTCGAGAACCGAAGCGCAGCGGACATTTGGGTCCGTGAGCCCGCGCATGACCCCGAAATCAGAACCGATTTTCGGAAAGCATCATGCGCAAAAATCAAAGTGCTACAGCGTTCTTTGCGTGTCCAAGAGCACGCGCGGCGCTGTAGGTGTCCCGTCAGAGTAGAATTATCGAGCGGTCTGTCAGCCGCGGGCGAAAGCCGTGTTGAGCAGCGTGATCTGGTCGGAAACCGGATTGGTGCGGCGGCCGGATGGCGCAGCCTCGGCCACGGCGCCGCCGTAGATTTCCTCGTCCATGCGGCGCACCAGTGCCTGCAGGCGCAGCGAGCGGTCGACGAGGTCAAGAAAATCCTTGGGCAGCTCGACCCAGCCTGCGGCATCGTTGTTGGCGGAAGCGGTGTCGAGACGCACCTTGGATTTTTCGGAAGCAACCTGATCGCGAGTCATTTCGCCGGAATTCGCGGCGCGCTGCAGAAGCAGCCAGGAGGCGACCTGCATCAGCCTCGTGGTCAGTCGCATCGACTCGGCCGCATAGAGCGTCGCCGCCAGCCTGGACAGTTTCTTCGCCTCGGCCCGGCCCTTGCCGTCCAGATATTCGGCCGCCTGCTCGACCAGGCCCATGCCTTCCTGGTAGAGCGGCTTGAAGGATTGGGAGAAAACCCGGCGCTCCGCCAGCTTGATGGTTTTCGCGCTTCCCTTCGAAGGATCGTTCATCGATACGCCCTGCACTCGCCTTACAGCCGGCCGAATCGGCGTCATCGCCGCCACGCCTGCACCCTAAATGACCGAGGCTTGAAAATGCGCTTCGCCGCCGGTGAAGGCAAGCACATGTTTAACAAACGGTTAACGGCGACGCAGCGGCGCGGGCGACCGGCAATCCGGGTCGCCGAAAAAAAAGAGCCGCGGATAAGGCGGCTCTCAGGAGTTTAACAGGGAGGCGTCAAACAAAGTGGCTCCAACCACTCGGTAAGAATCCAGATCACTGGATGCGCATAGTAAACGCCTGTAAAGCTTAATGAAGCCTTAACGGCGAGGAAATTTTTTGATCAAGCGTCGCCCGCCTGTGCCGTAACAGCACAATAACTCCAGGCTTTTTGGGGCCCAGACCTTTGGACTCAGGCCTTTTGCGTCTCAGCATGCCGTTCGGCTTTCCACACCACCGGCAGCGCGATGTAAGCGAACAGCAGCAGCCCCGCGTAAAAGCCCATCGAGGATGTTGCCACCAGCGGCTCGATCGCCGGGTTGCCGGCAAGCATGATGTAAAGGCCGATCAACAGTCCGGTGCCACTGATTGCCGTCAACCAGAAATGGACGGTGGCAAGCGTCTTTTCCGCGACTGCCGGAAACAGATGGTAGAAGAATGCAAACACCGCCGACATCAGCCATCCGGCCACCATGATGTGGGCGTGGGTTGGCATCTGCGCATGATCTTTGCTGATCGCCATCTGTAGGCCGAGCGCCATCCCGGCGAGTGCGTAGAAGACGGCCAGCGTGAAGAAGTTTCGTGCTACCTTTTGCATGTTATGCCCCGAATTGCCTTTTCCCGTCATGGGAATGGGTTGAGATCAGGCGGTCGCCCCGCCACCGGGTCCCCGGCATCGGCGCATTAGCATCGGCAATGTTTCTGGACGATGTCGCATCGCGCCCGCCTGAAACCGCCGTGACGCTGCTGACGGCTCGGCTGCCGGCAACTTCCATCGGCTGGCAATCTAGAGAAGGCCGGCGATCCCGTCCCACAGGAGCTTGACCGCGACGACCGCTACGGTCGCATAGGTGAAGGGGTAGAACAGTTCCGGTCGCATCCGCCGCACCAGCCAGGCGCCGGCGATGGTCGAGAGCGGCGCCAGCGGTACCAGAACCGCCGATGCGGTCAGGTTGGTGGTGTCGAACTGTCCGAGCGCAAAATAGGGGATGAGCTTCAACGCGTTGGTGGCGGCAAAGAAGATTGCGGCGGTGCCCGACAGCACTTTCGGATCGAGCCGGATCGGCAGCGCATAGACCTGAAAGGGCGGGCCGCCGACATGGGCGACGAAGCTGGTGAAGCCGGCGACCGTCCCCCAGAGTGCGGCAGCCGCGCGGTTGGGTTCGGCCGAGTGGCTCGCACCGTGCCGCACCTGTAGATAGACCCAGCGAAGCACGAAGATAATCGCCACGGCGCCGACGATCAGCCGCACCATTTCCGCTGTCACCAGCGCCGCGGTCAGCCAGCCGAGGCCGATGCCGATCACTGCCCCCGGCATCATGTCCGCAAGCATCTTGCGGTCGTAGACCCCCCACCATGTCCACACCGAGACGATGTCCATCAGGCACAGTATGGGCAGCAGGATGGCGGCTGCCTGCACCGGCGGCATGGCCAGCGCCATCAGCGGCACGCCGACGAAACCGACCGCGCCGCCAAAGCCGCCCTTGGACAGACCGACCAGGATGACGGCTGGAACGGCAGCGGCATAGAACCACGGATCGAATAGCAAGCCTGACATCGTCGGGGAGCAGTTGGAGGGAAAGCGTGTAGACGCTGGAATAGCCGATAAACTTTCGCGCCGCGACTGCAAATGCGCACACGACGCTGTGGTCGTTCGTGCTGAGGCCTGTCACGGTTTTGAGGAGGCAGTTGCGCCGAGTGGCGGCGGGCGCCTGCGGATCGGCTGCGCCTTGATGATGGCTGTGCTCGTTTCGGCCTTGTCGGCGATACGGTCGAGAAGCTTGTCGAGGTCGCCGATCGAGCGCACGAACAGCCGGGCAACAAAGCAGTCGTCGCCCGTCACCTTGTCGCATTCGCCAAACTCCGGAATCTCCTCGATCAGCTTCTGGACAATATGCAGCTTGCCCGGCAAGGGCCGGATGCGAACGATCGCCTGCAAGGTGTAGCCGAGCGCTTGGGGATCGATTTCGACGGTGAAGGCCCTGATAACGCCACGATCCTCCAGCCGACGCAGGCGTTCCGCGACACTCGGCGATGACAGTCCTACCTGGTGGGCCAGTTCCTTCAATGAGGTTCGCGAATCCTTGATCAGGATTTCGAGAAGGCGTCGGTCCAGATCGTCCAGCATTTGACATTCCCAAGGAAAAGGCCATCTTCACCTTATTTAATTAGGCATAACGGGCATATCACCCGGCGCAAATTATTGAAAGCGCTGATGTGGCATGGGATTATCAACCATCAGCGTTTCGAGAGGCAATATTCATGGACAGCACGGTGCGTGGCACGGTCGAAATGACGGCCGCAATGGTGATCCTCGGCACGATCGGATGGTTCGTCGTCATGTCGGGCGAGCCCATCATGGACGTCGTCTTCTGGCGCTGCGCCTTCGGCGCTATAACGCTGCTGATCATCTGCGCTGCCCTGGGGCTGCTGCGCGGCACGCTGTCACTGCGCATCGTGGCGATTGCGGCCCTTGGCGGCGCGGCCATCGTCATCAACTGGCTGCTGCTGTTCAGCTCGTTTTCCCGCGCCTCGATCTCGATCGCCACGGCTGTTTACAACACGCAGCCCTTCATGCTGGTCGGCTTTGGCGCGCTCTTCTTCTCAGAGCGGCTGACCCTGACAAAGCTGGCCTGGCTTGGCATCGCCTTCGCCGGCATGCTGCTGATCGTGCAAGGCTCGCCTGATGCCGGCTCCGATGCGGGCCCCAATACAGGTAATGTCGGCACGGATTATTTTATCGGCATCGCGATGGCGCTGGGTGCGGCTTTCTTCTGGGCCGTCGCCGCCATCGTCACCAAGAAGCTCAAAGGCACGTCGCCGCACCTGATCGCCCTCATCCAGGTCTGCGTCGGCGTCGTCATCCTGGCACCCTTCGCCAACCTTTCCCACCTTCCCGCCGACGTGTGGAGCTGGAGCATGCTGGCGACGCTTGGCGTCATCCATACCGGCCTGATGTACATCCTGATGTACGGCGCCATTCAGAAACTGCCAACCTATCTGCAGGGGTCGCTGTCCTTCATCTACCCTGTGGTCGCGATCCTGGTCGATGTCGTCGCCTTCGGCCACCGGCTGCATCCGGCCCAGATGGTCGGCGGCGCCGCCATCCTGGTCGCCGCCGCCGGCATGAATCTTGGCTGGACGCTGTGGAAATCGAAGACCCCAGCCGAGAGCACCCAGGCAATCAAGTGAGGCAACAACGTTGCCGTGCGACAATCATGCGCCAATGGTCCTGGCCGCCCGCCTGTTCAAGGCCGGCACTTTGCTCTATGCCGCAATGCAACCATCTTCGCCCGGCATAGGCGAAAACCGGGGTCAAAAACCAATGAACGACGCAACGCCTCCAAATCGCTGCCGCATCGTGCTGATCGCGCCGCCCGGCATGCCGGCTGAGCACATCGGCGCGGCGTTCGAGGGCGGCGACGTCGCCTCGCTGATCCTGCCCGAAAACGACATGGACGAAGCCTCCTTCCAGGCCTTCGCCGAACAGATCGTGCCGGCGGCGCAAGCGGCAGGCATCGCTGTCATCATTGCCGGCGACACCCGCATCGCCGGCCGCGTCCAGGCCGATGGCCTTCATGTCGAGGCCGGCAAGGCCAAACTCGCCGAGACGATCGAGCGTTTCCAGGCAAAAATGATGGTCGGCACCGGCGGCGCCAAGACCCGCGACGATGCGCTGGAACTCGGCGAACTCAGGCCCGACTACATCTTCTTCGGCCGCTTCGGCTACGACAACAAGCCGGAGCCGCACCCACGCAACCTGTCGCTGGGGCAATGGTGGGCGGATGTGATCCAGATCCCTTGCATCGTCATGGCCGGGTCCGACATCACTTCGGTGGAAGCGGTGGCTGCCACCGGCGCCGAATTCGTGGCGCTGTCCAGCGCCGTCTTTGCCGAGGGCATCGACCCAAAGATGGCAATCGCCAGCGCCAACGCGCTGCTCGACGAAACCGCGCCGCGTTTCGAGGACTGACGTGCCCGCGCCGACAATCCTTTTCGGTGCTTTGCTTGCGCAGCTCACGGTGCAGGTCGCCGTGGCGGAAACCGTCCCATTGCCGCAACCGAAGCCCGACACCGCTGCAAGCACGGACAAGCCGATCGCCACGCCGCTGCCGCAGCCCGCCACCACGGCGCCGCTGCCGTCGGCCGACGCCATTAATCCCGACCGCTTCGGTGCAAAGCCGTCGGATTCTGCCTATGGCGCCTTCCAGCGCGGCCTTTACAAGACGGCCTACAACCTCGCTCTGGTTCGCGCCCAGAATGGCGATCCGGCGGCGCAGACGTTGATCGCCGAGATATTGTCGCGCGGCCTTGGCGTGCCGGTCGACGCGGCGGAGGCGGCCAAGTGGTACGCGCTTGCCGCCGAGCAGGGGATACCGGAATCGCAGTTCCAATATGCGCTGATGCTGCTCGACGGCCGCTACGTCAAGAAGGACGAGAAAGGGGCTTACGCGCTGATGCAGGCCGCCGCCGAGGCCGGCAACCGTCTGGCGCAGTTCAATTTCGCGCAGCTGCTGGTGCGGCAGGACCCCGGCGATGCCGGCATCGCAAAGGCCGTGTCCTATTATCAGCGCGCCGCCGCGACCGGCCTTGCCGACGCGCAATATGCGTTGGCGCAGGTGTATGCCAATGGCGTCGGCGGCAAGCTGCGCGACGATGCCCAGGCGCGCGGCCTGCTGGCGCAGGCAGCAAGGCAGAACTACGATACGGCGCAGATCGATCTCGCTGCCTGGATGATCGAGGGACGCGGTGGCGCCCGCGACCTGAAGTCCGGCTTCGGCTGGATGAAACAGGCCGCCGAGGGCGGCAATGTCGCCGCCCAGAACCGCCTCGCCAAGCTTTACATGGGCGGCATCGGCACCGATCCGGATCCGATCCTTGCCGGCGCCTGGTACGTCGTCGCACGGCGCGCCGGGCTGATCGATCCGGAGATGGACGATTTTCTGCAGGGCCTGACCGACGACCAGACCAAGCAGTTGCTGCAGAAGGCCAACCGCCTGCCGTAAAGCGTCGCGGACAGTGAATATCGGGCAGCGGCGGGGATGGATGCTGACGAGGGGATGGCTCCGCCGTTACTCCCCCTGCTGTCCACTCTCCCTCTTGCCCAATCGCTTGCCTCTCCTGGCGATTTGTGGTCTTGGAGGCGCCAAATCGCTTTCGTCGCGAAAATCTCATTCCGGATCACATCATCATGGCCAAGATCAATGGCAACGAAATCCGTCCCGGCAACGTCATCGAGCACGATGGCGGCTTGTGGGTGGCGGTCAGAACCAACGCTGTCAAACCAGGCAAGGGCGGCGCCTATAATCAGGTCGAGTTGAAGAACCTGATCAACGGCACCAAGCTCAATGAGCGTTTCCGCTCGGCCGAGACAGTCGAGCAGATCCGACTGGAGATGAAGGATTTCTCCTTCCTCTACGAACAGGGCGAAGCGCTGGTGTTCATGGACACCGAAAGCTACGAGCAGCTTGAATTGCAAAAGGATTTCGTCGGCGATCGCGCTGCCTTCCTGCAGGACGGCATGATGGTGACGGTCCAGCTCTATGACGAAAGGCCGATCGGCATTTCGCTGCCCGACCAGGTGACGCTGACGATCACCGAGGCCGACCCGGTGGTGAAGGGCCAGACCGCCGCCTCGTCCTATAAGCCGGCGATGCTGGAAAACGGCATTCGCGTGCTGGTGCCGCCTTTCATCGGCTCGGGCGAGCGTATCATCGTCGACACCAACGAAATCACTTATGTGCGCCGCGCCGACTAAGGCATGATCCCAAAAAGTTGCAGACTTTTTTGGACAAGATCATGTCTCAAAGCAAATAGCATCATCCCAAAAAGTTGCAGACTTTTTGGATAAGATCATGCCTCTAGGCAAATAGGCGCAGCGGCAGGAAGAAGAGCAATGGCGCGTTCCGCGATCCTCAATGTCATGGTCCAGGCCGCTATGAAGGCCGGCCGCTCGCTGTCGCGGGATTTCGGCGAAGTGCAGAACCTGCAGGTCTCGATGAAGGGGCCGGGCGACTATGTCAGCCAGGCCGACCGCAAGGCAGAAGAAATCCTCTTCACCGAGCTGTCGAAGGCGCGGCCGGGCTATGCCTTCCTGATGGAGGAGCGCGGCCTGATCGAAGGCGACGACAGCCAGCACCGCTGGATCGTCGACCCGCTCGACGGCACCACCAATTTCCTGCACGGCATTCCGCTCTTCGCCATCTCGATCGCGCTGGAGCGCCAGGGCCAGATCGTCGCCGGTGTCGTCTACAATCCGGCGATGGACGAACTCTACACCGCCGAGCGCGGTGGCGGCGCATTCATGAACGACCGCCGGCTGCGGGTTGCCGGCCGCACCAAGCTGATCGACACGGTGATCGGCTGCGGCGTGCCGCATCTCGGCCGTGGCCAACATGGCAATTTCCTGATCGAGCTGCGCAACGTGATGGCCGAAGTTTCGGGCGTGCGCCGCCTCGGCTCCGCCTCGCTCGATCTCGCCTACGTCGCTGCCGGCCGCATGGACGGGTTCTGGGAAACCGGCCTGTCGGCCTGGGACGTCGCCGCCGGCATCCTGCTGATCCGCGAGGCGGGCGGCTTCATCTCCGACTTCGCCGGCGGGCAGAACATGCTGGATGGCGGCTCGATCGTCGCCGGCAACGAGACCATCCAGCGTGCGCTGTTGAAGACCGTCAGGAAGCCGGTGACGCCGCGCTAGACCATGATCCCCGAAAAACCATGAACCCGGACTTGGCGCGCTGAACCGCCGCAGTCGCAAAACCGCAACGAAAGCTTGAAATGCTGTCCGGCATCCGCCCAAATAAGGGGATGCAGGATCATTCATGACGCGCATCGGCCCGAAATCCCAGATCGAGATACCCCAGATCGAAATCCCGTTCATGGGACGCTGGCACTATTCGCGCGCCGAAATGATCGCTGACGGCATCGTCCATGCGGTGGGCATCGTGCTCGCCATTGCTGCTGGCTCGACGCTGCTGGCGCTGGCTGCCTTCCATACAGGTCCGGGCGAATATATCGCCGCCGCTTTCTACGTGGTTTCGCTGCTCGCCGTGCTGTCGGTGTCGCTGGCCTATAATCTGTGGCCGGTGTCGTCGCCTGCCAAGTGGATATTGCGGCGCTTCGACCATGCCACGATCTATCTGCTGATCGCCGCGACCTACACGCCTTTCCTCGCCCAGCTCGACGGTTCGTCGCTGGCCATCTCGATGATCGTCCTAGTCTGGGTCGCGGCAGCGATCGGCATCTCCATCAAAGTGCTTCTTCCCGGTCGCTTCGACCGGCTGGCGATCGTCTTCTATCTCGCCATCGGCTGGAGCGGCATCGTTCTGGTCGAGCCGCTCGTCCAGACATTGCCGACGACATCGATCGCGCTGATCGTCGCCGGCGGCATCGTCTATTCCTGCGGCGTCATCTTCTTCGCCTGGAAGGGCCTGCGCTTCCACAATGCGCTGTGGCACGGCTTTGTCGTCACCGGCGCCGGCCTGCATCTTGCCGCCATGGTCGACTGCCTGGTCATCAACCGACCCTAACGCAATGGTCCGCTTGGCAATATTGCCAAGCGCCATTCAATTTGGTCACAATTGCGTTTAGAGTCGCCGTCAAACGTGAATTGGCGGCGGCGGCGGCATCGGAAACGGGGCACGGATGGCTTTACTCAAATCCTTCGGCATGGGCAGGCGCTCCGACGTGCTGATGTACGATCCGCACAAATTGTCGAGCCCGCAGGTCTTTCTCCTGACCATGGTCATCTTCCTGATGATCGTCGCTTTCATCGCCGCCATCCTGACCCGTCAGATCTCGACAGCCTTTGCCACCAATCCCGGTCTCAACGGCCTGATCGTCGGCGTGCTTGCGGTCGGCATCCTGCTGGCCTTCGCGCAGGTCGGCCGGCTGTTTCGCGAAGTGCGCTGGGTCAACTCTTTTCGGGCCGGCTCCGAAACCACCGAACCGGTGCTGCTGGCGCCGATGAAGGCGATGATCGGCCGCTCGCCGACGATCGCCTTCTCGACCAGCTCAATGCGCACCATGCTCGATTCGATCGCCACCCGCCTCGACGAAAGCCGCGACACCTCGCGCTATCTTGTCGGGCTGCTGGTGTTCCTTGGTCTGCTTGGCACCTTCTGGGGCCTGCTCAACACGATCGGCTCGATCCGCGAAACCATCGATTCGCTCGATCCCGGTACCGGCGATGCCGCCGCCGTGCTCGAATCGCTGAAGGCCGGGCTTTCCGCGCCGCTGGCCGGCATGGGCACCGCCTTCTCGTCCTCGCTGTTCGGCCTGTCCGGTTCCCTGGTGCTCGGCTTCCTCGACCTGCAGGCTGGCCGCGCCCAGACACGCTTCTACACCGAGCTCGAAAACTGGCTGTCCTCGGTCACCGACCTGTCCTCCGACATCGTCGTCGCCGAACCGCCCAGGGTCGAGTCCTCCGACGAGATCCGCGTCCTGTCGGAAAGACTGCGCAGCATGCAAGAGAACGGCGGCGGCGCCAATCCGCGTGTCGCCACCGCCATGGCCAACCTTGCCGACGGCATTTCGGGCCTGGTCAAGAACATGCGCTCGGAGCAGCAGATCATGCGCGACTGGGTCGAGGCCCAGTCGGACGAGCAGAAGGCGATGCGCAACACTCTGGAGAAGATCGCCGACGCCTTGAAGAAGACTGGAGTCCATTAGCATGGCTCTCGCCAGGAGCCGGCGTGCCGATCGCCGTATCGATTACTGGCCGGGCTTCGTCGACGCGCTGTCGACGTTGCTGCTCGCGATCATGTTCCTGCTTACCGTCTTCGTGCTGGCGCAGTTCCTGCTCGGCCGCGAAATCTCCGGCAAGGACACGGTGCTCAACCGCCTCAATTCGCAGATCAACGAACTGACCCAGCTTCTGGCGCTGGAGCGTTCGACAACGCAGGACAAGGAAGATTCGCTCGCCAATTTGCAGGCGTCGCTGTCGGCGTCGGAGGCGGAAAAGAGCCGGCTCGAGCAATTGCTGGCGCAAGGCGCCGGTGCCGGCGACGCCGCCAACCAGCGGGCCACGGCGCTTTCGGGCGAACTCGACAACCAGCGCCAGATCAGCCAGCAGGCGCTGAGCCAGGTTGAAATCCTCAACCAGCAGATCTCGGCGCTGCGCAGACAGATCGGAGCGCTCGAAGAAGCGCTCAATGTGTCGGAAGCGCGCGATCGCGAGTCCAACACCAAGATCGCCGATCTCGGCCGCCGCCTGAACGTCGCGTTGGCGCAACGTGTGCAGGAACTGAACCGCTACCGGTCCGACTTCTTCGGGCGCCTGCGCGAAATCCTCGCCGATCGCGAGAACATCCGCATCGTCGGCGACCGTTTCGTCTTCCAGTCGGAAGTGCTTTTCCCGACAGGCTCCGAAGTGATCAACGATGCCGGCAAGGACGAGATGAAGAAGCTCGCCGACGCCATCATCGACCTGCAGAAGGAGATCCCGCCGGAGATCAACTGGGTGCTGCGCGTCGACGGCCACACCGACGACAAGCCCCTGTCGGGCACCGGCCGCTACCGCGACAATTGGGAATTGTCGACGGCGCGCTCGACCTCGGTGGTGAAGTTCCTGATCGAGAACGGCGTGCCGGCCAACCGCCTGGTTGCCGCCGGCTTCGGCGAATTCCAGCCGCTCGACCCCGCCGACACCGAAGACGCGCGCAACAAGAACCGCCGCATCGAGCTGAAACTGACCGAGCGCTGATCGCCCCGGCTCCAGGCGGCGGCCGCACTTAGGGCGGCGATGCAGGCTAGCAAGGCCTGAAAAGATTACCTTTTTTTGATTACACTTTGCCGAGGATCGCTCCTAGCTATGTCATGGGCCCGAGAACCGCCGGCGGTGGAAGCGTCCATTGCGACCCGACGGAACCGACGGCCCACGGCCGGAAGGTGGCCCTCCCAATCGCCGCCTCCCCTGTAAAAAGGAGACGCAACATGCGCTCTTTCACTCCCAAGACCTCAGGACTGCAACGCTCGCCGCACTTCTCGTCACCGTTCCGTTTGCCGGCGCCGACGCCCGCCCGCATGAGGCAGCTTTGATCAACCAGATAGAGAGCGTGGATACCGGTATCCGAGGCGCCATGCAGGCGAACAGGATCAAGCTGGACGAAGCGCGTGGCTTGCGCACGCAGGTCGCTCAACTTGATCGGGCCGCGCAGAGGGCCGCGCGAGATGGAACGATGCCGGCCACGCAGTATCATAAAATGCTGGCGCAGATCGACCATGTGAGCCAAAGGCTGCGGGCTGCCACCGGCAGCGCCTTCCTCATCGGCAGCGGTGGCGATGGCGGGTACTATCCGAACGGCTACGGCCCAAACTATCCAAAAGGCTGAAATCATCCATTACAGCGCCGCACTTTGATCTTGCGCATGATCTGTTGGTTTTGTGCAAAATACGTTCCGCACCGAAGCCCCAGGCAGCAATCCGCACAGGGAACTTTTCCAAAAATCGAGTCCGATTTCGGGGTTATGCGCCCAACCAAACTGCGACCAGAGCAACTGCAGCCGGCACGGTCTGGATGTAGAGGATTTTCCTGCCGACCGTCGCCGCGCCGTAGAGGCCGGCGATGGCGACGCAGAGCAGGAAAAACACCTTGATCTGGAAACCAGCCGCGCCGAGGTAAAGCCCCCAGATCAGCCCGGCTGCGAGAAAGCCGTTGTAAAGTCCCTGGTTGGCCGCAAGCACTTTCGATGCGCTGGCGAATTCCGGCGTCAGCTTGAACGCCTTGTGGCCGCGCGGCGTGTCCCACAGCACCATCTCCAGATAGACGATGTAAAGGTGGATCAGCGCCACCAACCCGACCAGCACATTGGCGATCATGCTTCGTCCCCCCGATGCGACGCGCCGCCGCCTCGCGACATTGATCACGCACGCCACCGCTCCTGCAAGACCCATTGCGCTGTGCATCCTGGCCAGCAACCATGTGCCCATCGCCAACGGCCTTTCGGGGTTGCCAATATCAGCGCATTGGTATCTTTTCCCGCCGTTCAAATTCAGCGGAACCCGCCATGTCCTTTCAAAAACTCGACGACCTCGGCCACAAGCTCGAAGCACTGGAGCATGCGCTCGCCATTCTCAGCGCCGACGAGGCGACCCACATGGCCGTCGGCGGCGGTGACAAGCGTGCTGAGGCGATGTCGGCGCTGGCCGGCATGCATCACGCCAGAGCGACAGCGCCGGAGATCGCCGACTGGATCGCAGCGGCCGAACAGGAAACGCTGAACGAAGAACAGCAGGCAGCGGTCAAGGAATTCCGGCGGCAATACACCAACCTGACCTGCCTGCCGGTCGAATTCGTCGAGCGCCAAACCACCGCCCGGATGCGCTCCGAGCAGTTGTGGCGCGACTTGCGTGCAAAGAACGACTGGGCCGGGTTCCTGCCGGCGCTCGAAGGCGTCGTTGCGCTGGTGCGCGAGGAAGCAGGCCTTCGCGCCGACGTGCTCGGCCTTGACCCGTACGACGCGCTGATGGAGCAATATGATCCCGGCAACCGCGCCGCCGACATCACGCCGGTCTTCGCCGAGTTGAAGACCTTTCTCAGGGATTTCGTGCCGGAGGCACTGGCCGTGCAGGAAAAGCGGCTGGCGAAACATCCGCTGAAGCCGCTTTCGGGCAGCTATGCGATCGAAAAGCAGCGCGAGCTTGGCCTCGCCATGATGGCGGCGGTCGGCTTCGATCTCACCCACGGCTCGCTGTCGGTATCGCATCATCCGTTCTGCGGCGGCGTGCCGAGCGACGTGCGCATCACCACCCGCTACAAGACCTCCGATTTCCTGTCGGCACTGATGGGCGTGCTGCACGAGACCGGCCACGCGCTTTACGAACAGAACCTGCCGCAGGCGTGGGCGCACTGGCCGCTCGGCAAGGCGCGCGGCATGGCTGTGCATGAAAGCCAGAGCCTGTTCGTCGAGAAGCAGATCGGCCGCAACCCCGAATTCTGGCGCTGGGCGCTGCCGGTGGTCGAAAAGCACCTCGGCGAGGCGTGGTCGATCGAAGACATCCTGCCGCATGTACACCGGGTCGAGCGCGGCCTGATCCGCGTCGACGCCGACGAGGTGACCTATCCGCTGCACGTCATCCTGCGCTACGAGTTGGAGCAGGAGCTTGTCTCGGGGCGACTCGAGGCCGCCGACCTGCCCGAGGCCTGGGACGCCAAGATGCGCGACTATCTCGGCCTGTCGACCATCGACAACCCGGCCGACGGGCCGATGCAGGACGTGCACTGGCCGGGTGCTGCGTTCGGCTATTTCCCGTCTTATACGCTGGGCGCGATGATGGCGGCGCAGCAATGGGCCGCCCTGACCAGAGATCATCCCTCCGCCGACGAAGACCTCGCCAAGGGAAATTTCGCGGCGATCAACGACTGGCGCCGGCAAAGGATCTGGTCGCAAGGCTCGCGCTGGTCAACGCCCGAACTGCTCGAGCGCGCCACCGGCGAGAAGCTCAACGCCACGCATTTCACCGAGCATTTGCGCAAGCGCTATGGGGAGGTGCTGAAGGGCGCCTGACATGTCTTCAAGCGCATCGAACGCGGCGGCAATTTCGTCACTGCCGACCAGCGCCATTTGCAAAAGACGAAGCCGTTTGGCAGCGTCGTCCTACTACTCCGCGGCGCCCCTGAAAGCGTTCGCCCCGGTTTCGAATTGCAGCTTGGCCAGCCGCGCATAGATGCCGCCCTTGGCGACGAGGCTCTGGTGGGTGCCTTCCTCGACGATGCAGCCGCCATCCATGACCAGGATCCGGTCGGCCTTCAGCACCGTCGCCAGCCGGTGGGCGATGACGATCGTGGTGCGATCCTGCATCAGCCGTTCCAGCGCCGTCTGCACCAGCGTCTCGCTTTCGGCGTCGAGCGCCGAGGTCGCCTCGTCGAGCAGCAGGATCGGCGCATCGCGCAGGATGGCGCGGGCAATCGCCACGCGCTGGCGCTGGCCGCCGGACAAGGTCACGCCGCGCTCGCCGACCTGGCTGTCATAACCGTTCTCAAGTTTTAGGATGAACTCGTCGGCAAGCGCATCCCTGGCCGCCGCTCCCGAGCACATCCACGCAGCGCTTCTTCATCCGTATCAACTGGCNTGGCGACGGGGTCGGCCTCGCGCACATTGACGCCGTCGATCATGATCTTGCCGGTCTCGGGGTCGTAAAAGCGCAGAAGCAGCGAAAAGACGGTGCTCTTGCCGGCCCCCGACGGGCCGACGATCGCCACCGTCTCGCCGGGCTTGACCTGGAAACTCAGGCCGTTGACGGCAGCGCGGTCGGGCCCGGCCGGATAGGAGAAGGACACGTCGTCGAAACTGATTGCGCCCCTGGCCGTCGCCGGCAGCGGTTTGGGATGCGCTGGGGCCTGGATTGCGGGCTTCTCGGCCAGGATCTCGGTCAGCCGTTCGGCAGCGCCCGCCGCCTGGGAAAGCTCGCCCCACACCTCCGACAGCGCACCGAGCGCGCCGGCGGCAAACACCGAATAGAGCAGGAACTGACCGAGCGTGCCGGGCGACAGCGTGCCGTCGAGCACGTCGCGCGAGCCGAACCACAGCACCGCCACCACCGAGGAAAAGATCATGAAGATGGCGAAGAAGGTGAGGAAGGAGCGGGCAAAGATCGAGGACCGCGCCGCCGCGAAAGCGGCTTCCACGGCAGCTGAAAAATGCCCGGTGACCTGCTTCTCGTTGGTGAAGGCCTGCAATGTGCGCACCGCGCCGATCTGCTCGCTGGCATAGGCCGTGGCGTCGGCCAGCGTGTCCTGCGCCAGCCGTGATTTGCGCCGCACCGAGCGGCCGAAGGCGACCAGCGGCAGCACGATCACCGGAATGGCGGCGATGACGAGGCCCGACAGTTTTGGGCTGGTGAAGACCATCATCGCCACGGCGCCAAGCCCAAGAATGACATTGCGGAGCGCTACCGACGCGGTGGCGCCGACCGCCGACTTGACCTGCGTCGTGTCGGCGGCGAGCCGCGAGACGATCTCGCCCGACTGGGCGGTGTCGAAGAAGGATGGCGACAGCGTCGTGACATGGCGGAACACGTCGCTGCGGATGTCGGCGACGACGCGCTCGCCCAGCGTAATGACGAAATAATAGCGGCAGGCCGACGCCGCGGCGAGCAAGGCAGCCATCACCACCAGCATGGCGAAATACTCGGCGATGAAGCTGGAATCGGAGGCGGAAAAGCCGTGGTCGATCATCCGCCGCACGGCCAGCGGCAGCGCCAGCGTCGTCGCCGCAGCAACGGTCAGCGAGACGACCGCGCCAATGACCATTTTCCGGTAGCGGGTGATGTAGGGGAACAGGCGCCGCAGCGGCTTGATCGAGCGCCTACGCTCGTCTGCATCGCCGCTTGTATGCGCCATGACCGTTTCCTCTGGCCGCCTTCTGGGCATGCGCCTCAATATGCGCTTGCCGCGGCCTTGTGATTCAATTCCGGCTGATGTATAGGCTCGCCGACCGTTTTTAAAAGCCGTGGCTCCTCAATAGCTGCGGCTTCGAGTTTTAAAAAGGGGCGCATCGACGCAGGCTTTATGCCCGTCAGCGGCGCCAGCCAACCAGGAATAGCACAATGAAGACCGATATCCATCCCGACTACCACACCATCAAGGTCGTCATGACCGACGGCACCGAATACACGACCCGTTCGACCTGGGGCAAGGAAGGCGATACGATGAACCTCGACATCGACCCGACCACCCATCCGGCCTGGACCGGCGGCCAGCAGACCCTGCTCGACCGTGGCGGCCGCCTGTCGAAGTTCAAGAAGCGTTTCGAAGGTTTCGGCCTCTAAGCCGCAAGCCTTTTCGGATCGAAAGAAACCCGCCCTCGTGGCGGGTTTTTTGTTGAATGCGGCTCTATTCGCCAACCAGTTCGCGCAGCGCCATCCGCTTGTAGGCGGCGACCAGGTCGTCGCCTTCTTGGCGCCCGACCGAGATCGCCAGCCGCATGGTCGCCTCGCCCATCTGCCAGATGAGAAACGCCGTCGTTTCCAGCGCCGCCGGATCGGCGGTAGGCCGCAGCCGCTTCAGCACCGCGGTGAGGAATTCGGCGTTCGCCCGGCTGTCGGCGAGTTCGAGTTCGCGCAGCGCCTTGTCGGCCTGCGTGCCCGACCAGATGTCGCGCATCGCCGGCTCGGCCAGGAATAGCCCGTAATAGATATCCACCAGCTCGGAAAATGCTCGCCGCAGCCCTTCGGCGTCGCTAACTGGTGCAAGCGCTGCCCCGATGCAGGCCTGGCTTTCGGCGGTGTAGCGCTCGGCCAGCGTCCAGATGATCGCCCGCTTGTCCGGGAAGAACTGGTAGAGCGAGCCGATCGACACGCCGGCCCGTTCCGCCACCTCGCCCATGCGCATGACATCGCTGCCTCGCTCGGCGATCAGCGCAGAGGCGGCGGCCAGCATCCGCTCGACCCGCTCGCGGCTGCGCTGCTGGCTGGGCGCCCGGCGCGGCGATGCGATCTGGCCATCCTGTGAACCCGCTACGCTCGAGCCTTCCATCACTGTCTCCTGGCGAATGATCAACAAATTGGCTTGACTCACAAAATACGAGGGTTTATCACGTTTTGCAAATGTGAGGATTACTCATATTTGTCAGCAAAGGAAACCCGCCATGATCGACACAGCAGCAAAACCGATTTTGATCCTCGGCGGCACCGGCAAAACCGGCCGTCGTCTCGCGGACAGGCTGACGGCGCAGGGCCTGCCGGTACGGATCGGCTCGCGCTTGGGCACCACGCCCTTCGATTGGGAAGACGATACGACCTGGGAACCCGCGCTCGATGGTGTCGGTGCCGTCTACATCAGCTACTATCCCGACCTTGCGGTGCCCGGTGCGGCCGAAGCGGTCGGCGCCTTCGCCAACCTTGCCGTGGCAAGCGGTGTGCGCCGGCTGGTGCTGCTGTCGGGGCGCGGCGAAATCGAAGCGCAACGTGCCGAAGAGATGCTGAAAGCCTCAGGCGCCGACTGGACTATCCTGCGCTGTGCCTGGTTTTCCCAGAACTTCAGCGAGAGTTTTTTGCTCGATCCGCTGCTCGCCGGAGAGGTGGCTTTGCCGGTCGGCACTGTCGGAGAACCGTTCGTCGACGCCGACGACATTGCCGACGCCGCCGTGACGGTGCTTACCCGGCAAGGCCATGTCGGCCAGCTTTACGAGCTGACCGGGCCGCGTCTGCTGAGCTTCGCCGACGCGGTCGCCGAGATCGGCAAGGCGGCCGGCCGCGAGATCCGCTTTGTCAGGATTTCGCATGCCGAGTTCACCGCCGCAGTAGCCGGATACGAGTTGCCGGCCGAGTTCGCGGGGCTGCTCAACGAGCTGTTCACCGAGGTGCTCGACGGTCGCAACGAGGCGCTGACCGACGGCGTCGAGCGCGTGCTCGGCCGCGCCCCAAAGGACTTTTCCGCCTATGCAACCGAAACCGCTGGTACGGGCATATGGAGTGACTGACATGATCATGAAACTGCTTCCCAGCCTCACCTTCATCGCCGCGCTCGGCTCGGGCGTCGTCGCTGGTGTCTTCTTCGCCTTCTCCAGCTTCGTCATGCCGGGCCTCGCCCGCATGCCTGCCGTGGGCGGTATCGCCGCCATGAATTCGATCAACGTCACTGCGGTGACGCCGCTGTTCATGACCGCGCTTTTCGGCACCGGGCTGATCTGCCTCGTCCTCGTCGTCGGCGCTGTCATCGGCTGGGGCCAACCGGGCTCGTTGTGGCTTCTCGCCGGCACCCTGATCTATGTCGTCGGCAACCTGATCGTGACGATGATTTTCAACGTGCCGCTCAACAACGCGCTGGCCGCCGTCGATCCGGCAAGCGCCAACGGCGCCGCCGTTTGGGCCACCTATCTCAGGGACTGGGTGATGTGGAACCACGTCCGTACCATCACCGCCATCGTCGCGCTGGCCTGCTTCATCGTGGCGTGGCGGTGAACGAGGGCAGAAATCTAAAAGACCTTGCGTCAGGCAGGGTCTTTTGACGGGGTATCTTTTGACTTGTCGCTCTTGCGGTCGGCATGGCCGAGATCGCGGTCCGGATCGATCACGTCGCGAACCAGTTGCTTGAGCCTTGCGGCATCGGGAAAGCCGCCGTCGCGCTTGCGGTCCCAGACCAGTGTCTCGTTGCAGGAAATGGTGAAGATGCCGCCGGTGCCGGGCACCAGCGTGACCTCGCCCAGATCCGTTGCGAAGGTCGACAGCAGCTCCTGCGCCATCCAGCCGGCCCGCAGCAGCCAGTGGCACTGCGCGCAATAGGTGATGCGGACCTGGGGCAACGGCTTTTCGGTCATGTCAGATTGAGTTCCGCTCATATCTCAGATTAAGCTCCGCTCATATCTCGGACTGAACTCCGCTCATGTCTGGTTGAGCTGTGCTCATGCCGCGCTGAGCTTCGCCATGGTCTCGTCGTCGACCTCGAAATTGGCGTAAACGCTCTGCACGTCGTCATCGTCCTCGAGCGTGGCGACCAACTTCATCAGCGACTGTGCCCGCTCCTCATCGACCGCAATGTTGGTCTGCGGCTTCCAGATCGGTTTCACTGATTCAGCCTCGCCGAGCGCGCCTTCCAGCGCCTTCGACACCTCACCAAGATTCTCGAAGGCGCAATAGATCGTGTGGCCTTCCTCGTCCGACTGGACGTCGTCGGCCCCGGCCTCGATCGCCGCGTCCATGACCTTCTCCGCGCTGCCTACCGATGCCGGATAGAAGATTTCGCCGACACGGTCCCACATGAACGACACCGAGCCGGTTTCCCCCATCGCCCCGCCGGCCTTGGTGAAGGCGGCCCGCACATTCGACGCCGAGCGGTTGCGGTTGTCGGTCAGCGCCTCGACGATGAGCGCTACGCCGCCTGGCCCGTAGCCTTCGTAACGCACAGCTTCGTAAGTCTCGGCGTCGCCCATCGACGCCTTGTTGATGGCACGCTGAATGTTGTCTTTCGGCATCGACACCGCCTTGGCGTTCTGCACGGCAAGACGCAGGCGCGGGTTCATCGACGGGTCCGGCGTACCGCTCTTGGCGGCGACGGTTATTTCGCGCGCCAGCTTGGAAAACATTTTCGACCGCACCGCGTCCTGGCGGCCCTTGCGGTGCATGATGTTCTTGAACTGTGAATGGCCAGCCATGGCACCCCTGTCGTCTTCTTGGCAGAGCATCCTGCAGCGAGGTAGTCACCTCGCCTTTGCCAAAATGCTCGAAGTCAAAATTTCAGAACGTCCCTGCTGCGTCCGATGGACGTACGGCGCTCTATCTCGGAATGGCCGGCTTATAGATAAATCGGCTCAATTCGTCCAGCCGCGCCGTAAGGATGGTGCGGCAAGGTAACCGCCAGCTGCTTTCCTGCGAACGCTCACTCCTCCAGATCGGATCTCAGCCGGTCGAGAATGCTGATCGCATGCGTGGCGTACTGGCTGATCCAGCGGTCGTGGATCTGCTTGATTGGCAGCGCATTGAGATGGTTCCAGCGTTCGCGCCCCTCGCGCCGCGCCACCACCAGGTCGGCTTCCTCCAGCACTTTCAGATGCAGCATGACGGTGCAGCGGTCCATGTCGGGAAAGGCATCGCACAGCATGCCGGTGGTCCGCGGCGCGTCCTTTAGCTCGTCGAGCAGCGCGCGCCGGCGCGGATGCGCCAGCGCCTTGAAAACATTGTCATCCTGCGCCTTGCTTGACATGTTATATTTTTATAACATAATATCGATCCGATCAAGGAAGGAGCTGTGGATATGTCTCTTGGATTCAGAGTTTCGGGCCGCATCGGCAAACCGGTTGCCGAAGTCTTCGATGCGGTCGTCAATCCGAACAAGCTCAGCGGCTATTTCACCACCATCGGCGGCGCCAGTGCCCCGCTGGTGGCCGGCGCCAGGGTCATCTGGTGGGGCAAGGTCCCGGTCGAGGTCGACGAGGTGGAGAAAGACAACCGCATCGTGCTGCGCTGGGACACCACCGACGCCGACGGCAAGCCGGCCTACAAGACGCGCATCGAGATGAATTTCGAGCCGCTGGACGACGGCGGCACCTTCGTCACCATCGCCGAGGCCGGCTGGCACGAGGACGCGGTCGGCCTGAAGAAGTCCTACCTCAATTGCGAGGGCTGGTCGCAGATGCTGGCCTGCATGAAGGCCTATGTCGAATACGGCATCAATTTGCGCGACGGCTACTATCGCAGCGAGATGAAGGGCGAGCCCGCCAATGAAGACAATATCTGAGAAGACGGAGGAAAGAATGGCTGCGAAAATCACCGGCGGCATCAACATCGCCATGAAAGTGCCGCCCCACCAACACCAGGAGACGATCGCCTTCTACCGCGATGTCGTCGGCCTAAAACCGTTCACGACCAAGGCGCCTGCCATCGGTTTCGAGCTCGGCCCCAATCGCCTGTGGATCGACGAAGCGCCGATGCTGAGCCAGGCCGAGATCTGGCTGGAACTGTTCACCGACGATTTTCCGGCCGCCGCCGATCATCTCGCCAAAGCCGGTGTTGTGCGCTGCGACGCCATCGAGGCGCTCGGCGAAGGTTTTCGTGGCGGCTGGATCACCAATCCGGCCAACATCATTCACCTGGTGCGCGAACCCGACGCCTGGTGACGGAGACCGGTTCGGAAGGAGGACGAAATGGACATCCGTGAGACACCGACCGCCGAAGCCGGCATGCTGATCCGGCGGCCGGTCGCAGAAGTATTCGAAGCCATCGTCGATCCGACGATCACGACGAAATTCTGGTTCACCCACGGCAGCGGCAGGTTGGACAGCGGCAAGGAAGTTCGCTGGGAGTGGCGGATGTATGGCGTTTCGACGCCGGTCACGGTCAGCGAGTTCGTCACGAACGAAAAGATCGTCATGCAATGGAGCGATCCGCCGACCACGGTGGTCTGGACTTTTACCGAGATGCAGGGCGGCACCTTTGTCGAGGTTCGCAATTTCGGTTTTGCCGGCAGCACCGATGAACAGGTCAAGCAGGCGATCGGCTCGACCGATGGCTTCGCGCTGGTGCTCGCCGGCGCCAAGGCCTGGCTGGAGCAAGGCTTGACGCTTGGCCTGATCGGCGACCGTCATCCGAAGGGCACGCCGACCGCTTAAGTCGCTGGGTGCAAAAAGCCGTTCTGCAACGATCCTTCCTACCCCCTCTGTCCTGCCGGACATCTCCCCCGCAAGGGCCCGCAAGGGGGGAGATCGGATGTCGCTGAGGCTTTCGCCAATCTCCAACGCTGCAGGACGAGCGGAGCGCTAAAGCTGCCAATCTCCCTCCTTGAGGGGGAGATGTCCGGCAGGACAGAGGGGGGTGCTGTCCGTCTCAAAGGTTCTGCATGGCCGCGACAATTGAGGCAGAGCTCAGGCCTTCGCGCCGTCGCTTCGCCCCGCCAACCTCAGTGCCCCGCGCCCGCCTTTGCCTTCCTCCGACGTCGCGCCAGCATGTTGAGGCCCTCGACAAGAGCGGAAAAGCCCATGGCGGCGTAGATGTAGCCCTTCGGCACATGGAAGCCCATGCCGTCGGCGATCAGCGTCATGCCGATCATCAGCAGGAAGCTCAGCGCCAGCATGACGATGCTGGGGTTCTTGGCGATGAAATTGGCGAGCGGTCCAGCCGCCAGCATCATCACGCTGACTGCCACGATCACGGCGATATACATGATGGCGATCTCGTCGGTCATGCCGACCGCGGTGATGATCGAATCGATCGAAAAGACGAGGTCGAGCAGCAGGATCTGGAAGATGGCGCCGGCCAGCGAAAGCTGCAGCGTCTCACCCATCATCGTGTCCTGGTGATCCTCGAGATCGACCGTGTGGTGGATCTCCTTGGTCGCCTTCCAGACGAGGAACAGGCCGCCGGCGATCAGGATCAGATCGCGCCAGGAAAACCCGTGGCCGAACGCGGTGAATACCGGCGCCGTCAACTGGACGATGATCGAGATGGTGGCAAGCAGCACCAGCCGCATGATCAGCGCCGCCGAAATACCAATTCGCCGGGCGCGGGCCCTCTGCGCCTCCGGCAATTTGTTGGTCAGGATCGAGATGAAGATCAGATTGTCGATGCCGAGCACGACCTCCAGCACGATCAGCGTCAGCAACGCGACCCATGCAGTCGGATCGGAGACAAAGGCGAAATGTGGCGCCAGGAATTCGATGAGCTGCATGGAGGTCGTCCCTCTTACGATCTGAAGCAGGCGTGGCCGGCAATTAGGTACTACAATCGCTTACATCAATGTCATGACCAGAACGAGGGCGCGGTTTCTTCGAGCCGCGGCCCGCGGCGAAACGGCGCAATCCGCTCGGTCAGGCCGCTGCGATCCGAAATGTCGACGCCGACGCCGCACAATGTCGCCGGGCCGCTCGCCGCCTCGAAGCGCCCTTTCGGCACCTTCGACAGAAAGCGGTTGAGCGGCTCCTCCTTGTCCATGCCGAGCGAAGAATCATAGTCGCCGCACATGCCGGCGTCTGAGATATAGCCGGTGCCGCCGTTGAGGATATGGTGGTCGCCGGTCGGCTGATGCGTGTGAGTTCCGACAACCAGGCTGGCGCGGCCGTCGACGAAGTGCGCAAAGCACATTTTTTCAGAGGTCGCCTCGGCATGGAAATCGATGACCACCGCATCGGCCTGTTCGCCAAGCGGGCAGGCGGCAAGCTCGCGCTCGCCGGCCTGAAACGGATCGTCGAGTTCAGGATGCATGAACACCCGGCCCATGATGTTGGCGACCAGAACGCGCGCGCCGTTCCTGGCGATGTAGACGCCCGAGCCCCGCCCCGGCGTGCCCTTGGGGAAATTGGACGGACGCAGAAAGCGTTCCTCGCGCGGCGCGAAAGCCAGCGCATCGCGCTGGTCCCAGACATGATTGCCGGTTGTGACGACGTCGGCGCCCGCCGAGATCGTCTCGCGAAAGATCTCTTCGGTAATGCCGAAGCCGCCGGCGGCGTTCTCGCCATTGACGATGACGAAGTCGAGTTTGAAATCCGAGATCAGGCCGGGCAGTTGTTCCCACACCGCCGTGCGTCCCGTCTTGCCGACCATATCGCCGAGGAAGAGAAGTCTCATCTAAACATGATCCCGAACCGAAGGTCAGCGAAGCAAAAAGCTGCATGACTTCCGGAAAAGACCATGCGTCCAGGAACTTATCTACAATTTCGGCGCGAACCGGCGCAACCCGCTCTCGGTGAGTATTTCCGGAATGGTCACGTCATGCGGCTCGTCCGGCACCAGCGCCACCTGCTGGCAGTCGAAAGCAATGCCGATCAGCCGCGGCGGCTGCCCCTTGTCGACCAGCCGCGCGATGGCACGGTCGTAATAGCCGGCGCCATAGCCAATGCGGTGGCCGCGCGCGTCGAAAGCCGCGAGCGGCACCAGCATCACCTGGGGATCGAGCACCTCGGCCTCCTCATGCGGCCCGACGGTGCCGAACCCCATGTCGATCATCGGCGCGCCGCGCACCAGTTCGCGAAAGACGATGGTGGTCTTGTCGAGAATCGCCGGCAGGCAAAGCCGTGCACCTTTTTCGCGCAAGGCGAACATCAACGGCCGGACGTCGACTTCCGAGCGCATCGGCCAGAAGCCGGAGACGATCTGGCCCGGCTCCATCGCAATGCTGTCCCGCGCCGTCTCGGCCATTTCGAGCGCTGCCTCCACCCGCCAGAACGGGTCGAGCGCGTCGCGGCGCCCGAGTGCTTCGCGTCGCAACTGTCTTTTCAGGTCTTTCGAGGATGTCATGCGCCGACGATAGAAAAGGTCAGATTTGGATGGAGTTTTAGGAGCGACGTTTTCCACCGCATGATCCACCGAAGCGTGGATCCTTTGCGTCAAGTGACGATCCACACAACCGGTGGAGAGAGCGATCCCGGGAACCTACAAAGTAGGTGGGCGCCGTATGAGAAAACCCACGGGTCTTCCCAGGGACAGCTCCCTAGGGATCATTAAGGCCCCGGGGAAAATGTTCTCCTGCCGGGAAGCGCAGACCGCCACGCCCAATATAGGCCGATGGCAGGCCAAGCGCCAGAGAGACGGCCATGTTCGGCGGCTTTATTCGTCGCAAGGTCCTGCCTGGGAGCTGCGCGGCACATGGGTTCACCGCGCCCTCGCCGCTGCGCCTTGCATGGGCTGGGCTGTCTCCTTACGGTTGCCATGAAAACCGAGGAGCAAAAATGCGTTTCGAAGGCACGGCGGCCTATGTCGCCGACAAGGATCTGATGGTGGCGGTCAATGCGGCGATCGCGCTGGAGCGGCCATTGCTGGTCAAGGGCGAGCCCGGCACCGGCAAGACCGAACTGGCCAGGCAAGTGGCGGCCGCGCTCGGCCTCGAGCTGATCGAATGGCATGTCAAGTCGACGACAAGGGCGCAGCAGGGCCTCTACGAGTATGACGCCGTGTCGCGGCTGCGCGACAGCCAACTCGGCGACGAGCGCTTCAACGACATCAGCAATTATATCAAGCGTGGCAAGCTGTGGGATGCCTTCGCGACGGCCAAGAAGGTCGTGCTTCTGATCGATGAGATCGACAAGGCTGACATCGAGTTCCCCAACGATTTGCTGCAGGAACTCGATCGAATGGAGTTCTTCGTCTACGAGACCGGCGAAACGATCCGCGCTGCCGTGCGCCCGATCGTCATCATCACCTCCAACAACGAGAAGGAACTGCCGGACGCCTTCCTGCGCCGCTGCTTCTTCCACTATATCCGCTTTCCCGATTTCGAGACGCTGCATCGGATCGTCGACGTGCACTATCCCGGCATCAAGCAGAACCTGGTGCGCGCCGCGCTCACCCAGTTCTACGAGATCCGCGACGTGCCGGGCCTGAAGAAGAAGCCGTCGACCTCCGAGGCACTGGACTGGATCCGCCTGCTCGTGACCGACGATATCGCGCCCGAGGATTTGCGCGCCGACCCGAAAAACGCACTGCCCAAGCTGCACGGCGCGCTGTTGAAGAACGAACAGGACGTGCATCTGTTCGAGCGGCTGGCCTTCATGGCGAGAAGGCAGGGGTGAGGAGCGGTCGGCCGACGAAAAGCCGACGATTTGGCTTTTCGAGCGACGAACGCCCGAAGCCATAGCGGATGGCCGGGCATGCGGCGGACAGCGCTTTCCCGTTGCTGGACCGTTGCCGCCGTCCGGGCACCGGGGCAGCCTAGGCCCGAAGCTTCAGAAGGAAATGAAATGACCGAGATCACCGTCCGCCCACTGGCACAATCCGACCACGCCGACTGGCAGCGTCTGTGGACTGCCTACCTCACCTTCTACAAAACCGAGCTGCCGGAAGACGTCTACGCCGTCACCTGGAAGCGGCTGTTCACGGCGGGTGAGTTTGAACCAAAAGGGTTCATCGCCACGCTCGGCGGTAAGGCGGTCGGCCTGACGCACTATCTCTACCATCGCTCCTGCTGGTCCGAAAAAAACAACTGCTATCTGCAGGACCTTTTCGCCGACCCGGACGTGCGCGGCAAAGGCGTCGGCGCCGCCCTGATCGAAGCAGTCAAGCAGGAAGCCGGCAAGATCGGCGTCAAGAACGTCTACTGGATGACGCACGAGACCAACACCACCGCGCGCAAGCTCTACGACCACGTGGCGCGCAGGACCGGCTTCATCGAATATGATCTGATGTGATGAACGGTCGATCGCCCGGCTTGCCGGATGGATTTAAGGAGGAATGATGACGCACTATGTCGGAATTCTTGACGGCGCACATGATGTCTGGGGAGTGCGGGTCCCCGATCTTCCCGGATGTCACGGCGGTGGCGCAAGTCCCGAGGAGGCGATAGCCGACGCGACCTCCGCCGTTCGCGAATGGGCTGAGGCACGAAGGGCGAAGCACTTGCCCTTGCCCGACGCACGCACGGTGGCAGATCTGCTCCGACTGGGCGAAATCGATAGCGCCGCCGGAGAATCTGCCGTGATGATCCCCGTGCTGATCGATTCCGGACGGCCTGTCCGAGCCAATCTGTCGCTCGACGCAGGTCTCTTGGCGGCAATCGATGCCGAAGCGAGCCGACGCGGCCTCACGCGTTCCGCCTTCATCGCCAGCGCCGCTCGCGAGAAGATCGAAGGGCACAGATAGAAGTCGGACGATGTTCATCCCCTTCTTCCTCGAACTGAAGGCTGCGCGGGTTCCGGTTTCGCTCCGGGAATATCTGTCGCTGCTGGAAGGGCTGGAGGCGGGGCTGGTCGACTATGACGTCGAGGGTTTTTACTATCTCGCCCGCTCGGCACTGGTGAAGGACGAGCGCCACATCGACCGTTTTGACCAGGTCTTTTCGCACATCTTTATGGGTGTCGAAGCGCTGGCTGGCGAAAATCCGGTCGACGTCGAGAACATTCCGGAGGAATGGCTGCGGCGGCTTGCCGAAAAGCACCTGACCGATGAGGAGAAAAAGCTGGTCGAGGCGCTGGGCGGTTTCGAAAAGCTGATGGAAACGCTCAAAAAGCGGCTGGAGGAACAGAAGGGCCGCCACCAGGGCGGGTCGAAATGGATCGGCACCGGCGGCACCTCACCCTTCGGCGCCTATGGCTACAATCCCGAAGGCGTTCGCATCGGCCAGCATGAGAGCCGCAACCGCCGTGCGGTGAAAGTCTGGGACAAGCGTGAGTTCAGGAATTTCGACGATGCCGTCGAGCTCGGCACCCGCAACATCAATATCGCGCTGAAGCGCTTGCGTCGCTGGGTGCGCGAAGGCGCCGAGGAAGAGTTCGACCTGCCCGGCACCATCCACGCCACGGCCGAGCACGGCTATCTCGACGTGCAGACACGGCCCGAGCGGCGCAACGCCGTGAAGCTGCTGATGTTCTTCGATGTCGGCGGCTCGATGGACGATCACATCAGAAGCGTCGAGGAGCTGTTTTCGGCCGCCCGCGCCGAATTCCGCCAGCTCGAATATTTTTACTTCCACAACTGCCTCTACGAAGGTGTGTGGAAGGACAATCGGCGCCGCCATGCGGAGGTGATTCCGACCTTCGATCTCCTCCACAAATACGGTCCGGACTACAAGGTGATCGTCGTCGGCGATGCCTCGATGAGCCCCTATGAGATCGCGCATCCCGGCGGCTCGGTCGAGCACTGGAATCCGGAGGCCGGCGTCGTCTGGCTCAGCCGTCTGCTGCAGCAATGGCCGAACGCGGTATGGCTCAACCCCGAAAGCGAAAAGCACTGGGGTTTTACCCCTTCGATCGCCATGATCCGCGACATCTTCGGCGGCCGCATGTTTCCGCTGACGCTCGCCGGACTCGAGGCCGCGACGAAGCAGCTTTCAAGGAAGCACTGAATGGATTTACGCAAAACAGGACGTCCGACCTGTTTCCTCTGCCTGCAATGTGGCGTCCAGTTCGCGGCGGCAGCCGCGCCGCCGCAACGTTGCCCGATCTGCGAGGACGAGCGGCAATATGTGCGCTGGGAGGGCCAGGCCTGGATCACGCCGCAAGAGCTCGCCGCCGGGCATCGGATCGTGATGAAGGACGACGCCGGCGTGCTCGCCTTCGGCATCGAGCCGCGCTTCGCCATCGGTCAGCGGGCGCTGCTGGCACAGACGCCGCACGGCAATGTGCTGTGGGACTGCATCTCTATGGTCAGCGACGAGGCGGTGGCCGAAATCAACCGCCGCGGCGGCCTCATCGCGATCGCCATTTCGCACTGCCATTATTATTCGGCGATGGTCGAGTGGAGCGAGGCGTTTGGCGGCGTGCCGATTTATCTGCATGCCGATGACCGCAAGTGGATCATGCGGCCGCATCCGGCTGTTGTCAGTTGGCAGGGCGAGACGCGCGCCCTGAACCCCTCGCTGACACTTATCCGTTGCGGCGGTCACTTTGCCGGCGGCCAGGTGCTGCACTGGAAGCGCGACGGCGGCGACGCCATCCTGGCCGGCGACATCCTGCAGGTGACGCCAACCCGCCGCCATGTCAGCTTCATGTACAGCTACCCGAACTACATCCCGCTCAATGCGGCGAAGGTACTCCGCATCGCGTCGGCACTGGAGCCTTTCGCGTTCGACCATATCTATGGCGCATGGTGGAACCAGAACGTCATCGGCGATGCAAAGACGGGATTTGCAAGGTCTGTTGCGCGGTATCTCGCAGCGATCGCCTAAGGAATTCTTCGCGGCAGGACTGGAAATATCGGCAAACGCCGTAACAAAAGCCTATTTTAGGCGAACTTGGGAAGCAGCCCAATAGCGGCATGAGCTAAGAGGCATAAAATGGATAGTCACATCTACCCTGTCACCCGCACTGATGCCGAATGGCGCGCCCGGCTGACGCCGGAGCAATATGCGGTGATGCGCAACCACAGCACCGAGCGGCCGGGCAGCTGCGCCCTGCTCCACGAGAAGCGCGCCGGCACATTTTTCTGCGCCGGCTGCGACCAGCCCTTGTTCGAATCCAAGCTGAAGTTCGAGAGTGGCACCGGCTGGCCAAGCTTCAACGATCCGGTGCCCGGTTCGGTCGAGACGACCGTCGACCGCAGCTACGGCATGGTCCGCACCGAATGCCACTGCGCCCGCTGCGGCAGCCATCTCGGCCACGTCTTCGAGGACGGCCCGCCGCCGACCGGCCTACGCTATTGCATCAACGGGGTCGCGCTGAAATTCGAGCCGGCCGCCTGACTGGAATTCAACGTTGTCAAAGGACGGCTTCCGCCGGCCTTTGACGGCAGCACTGCCCGTCAGATCACCACCACCAGTAACAGCCACAGCACGGCCCCCAGCGTCATCAGCGAAGCCTTGACGCCGCCGGTTTTCTCGGCGGTCCGCCACACCGCAAAAGTCAGGAAGAAATTGTACGGCACCGGCGCGAAATGCACCGCCAGAACGAGAGCGAGCGGCAGCTTCAGCCCGAGCAGGATCAGCGCCAGCACCGACACGGCGATGTTGATCGCCGTACCGACAAGGACAAGATCGCGCCAGAACAGCCGGTCTAGCGGGGCCGTGCCTTGCCAGCGCGAGCGGAAGAAACCCGCCGCACGGCCTGCCTTGCCGTCTTCGCCTTCGAAAGTCTCCGGCGCACTCATCGATACGGCTTTCTCTCATTCGACAGCCGCAGAGATTTCCAAAGCAGCAAGCCTGTCAACGCAAATCGATCATCGGCACGCAAGCGTATGATTTGACAAATTGTCATCAAACGGTCGTGAAACCTTTCTACGTCGCCCTTGTCGGCGTCTCGGCAAAGACACCTTGCCGGACTCTGCCGCCCCCATCATCCAGTCGCCTGCCAGGGGAGGTCTTGAGATGAGCGATAATGTCTACAACGTGCTGTTTCTTTGCAACGCCAATTCGGCGCGATCGATCATGGCGGAAGCCATCCTCAGCCGGATCGGTGGCGGCAGGTTCAAGGCCTTTTCCGCCGGTTCGCAGCCGAGGGGCGAGGTCAATCCCTACGCATTGCATCTGCTCGAAAGCCTTAGCTACGACACGAGCTTCGCCCGTTCGAAAGGCTGGGACGAGTTTGCCGAGCCCGACGCGCCGGAAATGAATTTCATCTTCACGCTTTGCGACAGCACCGCGAATGAATCCTGTCCGATCTGGCCGGGTCATCCGATGACCGCGCTCTGGTCGATACCGGACCCAGCCATGGCAGACGGCACCGAAGCCGAACTGCATCTTGCCTTTGCCGATGCCTATCGCATGCTCAACAACCGCATCTCGCTGTTCACCAATCTGCGGGTGGATGCGCTCGACCATTTGGCGCTGCAACAGCATCTCGATCGGATTGGCCGCGACACGGCGAAACCGAACTAACTCAAGCCACTGCGACGCGAATTCACGGTCCGGCTTCGCCACCCCCGCCCAGCACCTCGGCAACGGCGCGCTCGAAACGCGATGCTTCCGTCACCAGCCAGTCGGCCATGGCCGGCCAATTGTCCTCGGCAAAACAGTTCACGCGCCACAGCGAATTGATGCCGAGGCCCTCGCAGCTCTGTTCCGGCCTGAGTTTCAACCTGTCTTCGATCGCCGGCTGGAACGGCTTCAACCGCGACCAGGCTTCCGTGGCACCGAACTTCTCGTTGCGGCCGAAGAAGACGCCGACATGGTTCTGCGCCGGCGCGACATACATGGAAAGGACCAATGCGAAGTCGGGCAGCCCGCGCTGCCAGAACCAGGGTCCGCGCCGTGCCATCAGAGGCCTTTCTTCCGGATGCCGTTCCGCGAACAGCGTCCAGAAGCCGCGTTGGCGGAACTCAGAGGCGCGGCGGCCGCCAAAGTCGAATTCGCTCATGGTTCGACCCGTTGCGGGCGCAACCGGCGCCCAGGGCTGTTACCAGCCTTACACCATGCCGAGTGCGGCTTTGTAGAGGTCGAGGATGGTTTCCTCCTCTTGCCGCTCAGCCTGGTCCTTCTTGCGCAGCCGGATGATCGACCGCATCGCCTTGGTGTCGAAGCCGGTGCCCTTGGCCTCGGCGAACACTTCCTTGATGTCGTCGGCGATCGTCTTCTTCTCTTCCTCGAGCCGCTCGATGCGCTCGATGAAGGCTCGCAGCTGGCCGGCGGCAACAGTCTGGCTGGTCTCGGTGATGTCGTCGGCCATTTTCTCTCCGCGTCGTTTTCCATGCCGCGACTCACGAACCGTCGCGGCGAATTTGCAGCGGTTCGATGCCCGACCGGAGCCGACCGGTCAAGCTGTTATCGATGCGGCATGAAGGGCTGCCGCCAGACGCAGACAACTCTGCCTGGGCAACATTTCTGTCTCATCCGAATGCGATCAGCAGATCCTTGGCGTCGATCTGATCGCCGGTCTTGACCAGCACTTCGGCGACAACCCCATCACGCTCGGCATGCAATGCCGTCTCCATCTTCATCGCCTCGATCGACAAAAGCACGTCGCCGGCCTTGACCGCTTGGCCCGCGGCAACGGCGAGCGCCGAGACGACGCCCGGCATCGGTGCGCCAACATGCGCCTCGTTGCCGGGCTCGGCCTTGCGCCGCGCCTTGGCGGCGGAAGCGCCGTGCGCCCGATCCGGCACTTTGACCCGGCGCGGCTGGCCGTTGAGCTCGAAGAACACGGTGACCATGCCCTTCTCGTCGACATCGCCGATGGCCAGGCAGCGCACCACCAGCGTCTTGCCCTTCTCGATGTCGACAAAGATCTCGTCCTCCGGCTTCATGCCGTAGAAATAGGTCGGCGTCGGCAGCACGCTGACCGGCCCATAGGTTTCCTGCGCTGCGGTAAAGTCGGAGAAGACCTTCGGGTACATCAGCCACGAGGCGAATTCGAATTCGCTGAGCTTGCGCTCGAGCTTGTCTTCGATCTCCTTGCGGCTGGCCTTGAGATTGGCTGCTTTCAGCAGCGAACCGGGCCGCACGGTGATCGGTTTGTCGCCTTTCAGCACCTTCTTCTGCAGTGCCTCCGGCCAGCCGCCGGGCGACTGGCCGAGGTCGCCGCGCAGCATCGACACGACCGAGTCGGGGAAGGCGATATCCCTGGCCGGATTTTCGACATCGGCAACCGTCAGGTCCTGGCTCACCATCATCAGCGCCATGTCGCCGACGACCTTGGACGACGGCGTCACCTTGACGATGTCACCGAACATCAGATTGACGTCGTGATAGGTCTGCGCCACTTCGTGCCAGCGCGTCTCCAGCCCGAGCGAGCGCGCCTGCTCCTTGAGGTTGGTGAACTGCCCACCCGGCATTTCGTGCAGGTAGACTTCCGAGGCCGGCCCCTTCAGGTCGCTTTCGAAGGCAGCATACTGGTTGCGCACCGCCTCCCAGTAGAACGAGATGTTCCTGATCCATTGCGGGTCGAGGCCCGGATCCCGCTCGGTGCCCTTCAGCGCCTCGACGATCGAGCCTAGGCAAGGCTGCGAGGTGTTGCCGGACAGGGCATCCATCGCCGCGTCGATGGCGTCGACACCGCTGTCCACCGCCGCCAGCACCGTCGCCGCCGACAGGCCCGACGTGTCGTGCGTGTGAAAGTGGATCGGCAGGTCGGTCGCCTCGCGCAGCGCCTTGAACAGTGCGCGGGCGGCATTCGGCTTCAAGAGCCCGGCCATGTCCTTGACCGCGACGATATGGGCGCCGGCCGTCTGCAACTCCCTGGCCAGCGCGACGTAGTATTTGAGGTCGTACTTGGCTCGGGCCGGGTCGAGTATGTCGCCGGTGTAGCAGAGCGCTGCTTCGATCAGCTTGCCTTCGGCGCCGACCGCGTCCATGGCGACGCGCATGTTGTCGACCCAGTTCAAACAGTCGAAGACGCGGAACAGGTCGACGCCGCCGCTTGCTGCCTGTTTGACGAAATGCTGGACGACATTGTCCGGATAATTGGTGTAGCCGACGCCGTTGGCGCCGCGCAAAAGCATCTGCAGCAACAGATTGGGCGCTGCCTCGCGCACCAGCGACAGCCGCTCCCACGGGTCTTCGGTGAGAAAGCGCATGGCGACGTCGAAGGTCGCCCCGCCCCAGCATTCGAGCGACAAAAGCTGCGGCAGCGCGCGTGCATAGGTGCCGGCAATGCCGGCGATGTCATAAGTGCGCACGCGCGTCGCGAGCAGGGATTGGTGTCCGTCGCGCATCGTCGTGTCGGTGACCAGCACTTCTTTGCATGCGCGCATCCAGGCCGCGAATTTCTCCGTCCCAAGCGCGTCGAGCTTCTGCTTGCTGCCATCGGGCACGTTGCCGTTGAGGTAGGGCACCATGGGTGCCGCCGCATCGGCCTTAGGCTGCGGCCGGCCACGGGTTTCGGGATGGCCGTTGACGCTGACATCGGCCAGGTAGTTGAGCAGCTTGGTCGCGCGATCCTGCCGCTTCACGCTCGCGAACAGTTCCGGTGTCGTATCGATGAACTTGGTCGTATAGGAATTTTCGGCGAAACTTGGGTGATTGATGATCGCCTCGAGGAAGGTGAGGTTGGTCGCCACCCCGCGAATACGGAATTCGCGCAGCGCCCGGTTCATGCGGGCGATGGTCTCGGCCGGCGTCGGCGCCCAGGCCGTCACCTTCTCCAGCAGCGGATCGTAAAAGCGGGTGATGACCGCGCCGGAATAGGCGGTGCCGCCATCGAGGCGGATGCCGAAACCGGTGGCGCCGCGATAGGCGGTGATGCGGCCATAGTCGGGGATGAAATTATGCTCGGGATCTTCCGTGGTGATGCGGCACTGCAGCGCGTGGCCGTTGAGCCTGATATCCTTCTGCGCCGGCACGCCCGATTCCGGCGTGCCGATGGCAAAGCCATCGAGGATGTGGATCTGCGCCTTGACGATGTCGATGCCGGTCACCTGTTCGGTGACCGTGTGCTCGACCTGGATGCGCGGATTCACCTCGATGAAGTAGAATTTGCCACTGTCGGCATCCTGCAGGAATTCGACCGTGCCGGCGCCGATATAGCTCGTCTCGCGCGCGATCTTGAGCGCGTAGCCGCAAAGCTCTTCGCGCTGCGACATTTCGAGATAGGGCGCCGGCGCGCGCTCGACCACCTTCTGGTTGCGGCGCTGGATCGAGCAATCGCGCTCGAACAGGTGCACGGCGTTGCCGTGTGTGTCGCCCAGCACCTGCACCTCGACATGGCGGGCGCGCTCGATCAGCTTTTCGAGATAGACCTCGTCCTTGCCGAAGGCAGCTTTCGCTTCGCGCTTGCCCTCCGTCACCTCGCGGGCGAGATCGGCTTCCGAGCGGATGGCGCGCATGCCGCGGCCGCCGCCGCCCCACGACGCCTTCAGCATCACCGGATAGCCGATCGTCCTGGCGAGCGCCTTCACCGTCTCGATGTCGTCCGGCAAGGGATCGGTGGCGGGAATTACCGGCACGCCGACCTCGATCGCCAGGTTGCGTGCGGCGACCTTGTTGCCGAGCCTGCGCATCGTATCCGGCTTGGGTCCAATGAAAATAATGCCGGCCTTGACACAGGCTTCGGCGAATTCAGGGCTTTCCGACAACAGCCCATAGCCCGGATGGATGGCATCGGCGCCGGAAAGCCTGGCGACGCGGATCACTTCCTCGATCGACAGATAGCTTTCGATCGGCCCCATATCCCTGGTCAGATGCGGCCCGCGCCCGACCTGATAGCTTTCATCCGCCTTGAAGCGGTGCAGCGAGTACTTGTCCTCCTCGGCCCAGATCGCCACGGTTTTGAGGCCGAGTTCGTTGGCCGCGCGGAAGACGCGGATGGCGATTTCGGACCGGTTGGCGACAAGGATCTTCGTGATTGCCAAGGACAAGGCTCCGGACGCTGACGGAAGGGGGACTGCGCCATGATTAACGCGAAAATGCTGCAGCGCAAACAAAATCGGGCGGCGACGATTAAACCGATTTAAATCCACTCATTGGGTAGAGCGCCGCGCGTTCCCTCGAATGCGCAAAGGGTGCTCCGACGAAAGGTAAAACGGCACACACGAAAAATGCCCGGCGCGAGGCGCCGGGCATTCCGGAATTGTCGTCGTCGTCGACAGGCTTACATCTTCTGGACGTAGGTGTATTTGCCGTCGTCGCCCTTCTTCCATTCGTACATGACGTAGCCAGGCAGCGTCGGATCGCCCTTCTCGTCGTAGGAAAGATCGCCCAGCACGGTCTTGAACGGGCCGTTGGCCTTGAGAGCTTTGGCAACTTCCATCGGATCGTTCGACTTGGCGGCTGTGGCGGCTCCCACGATCGCCTGCATGGCGGCGTAGGAATAAAGCGTGTAGGCCTCCGGCTCGAAGCCCTGCGCGCGGAACTTCTCGACCAGTTCCTTGTTCGCCGGGATCAGACGCGGATCCGGGCCGAACGTGTTCAGCGTGCCCGCAACCGCGTCACCGGCGATTGAGGCCAGTTCGTTCGACACGATGCCGTCGCCGGAAACCAGCGTGGCCTCGAGGCCCTGGTCAGCCACCTGGCGGATGATCAGTCCGGCTTCGGTGTGCAGACCACCCCAATAGATGATGGAAACGCCGGCTTGTTTCATCTTGGCGATCAACGCCGAGAAGTCCTTGTCGCCGATATTTACGCCTTCATACATGACTTCCGTCACGCCGGCAGCGTTCATCGCCTTCTTGGTCTCGTCGGCAAGGCCCTGACCATAGGTCGTCTTGTCGTGGACGACCGCGATCTTGGCATCCTTGAAGTTCTCCGCGAGATAGGCGCCGGCGATGCTGCCCTGCTGGTCGTCGCGTCCGCAGGTACGGAACGTGTTCCACAGGCCGCGCTCGGTGAACTGCGGGTTGGTCGCGGCCGGCGTGATCTCGAGGATGCCGTTCTCCGCGTAGACTTCCGATGCCGGGATCGAAACGCCCGAGTTAAAGTGGCCGACCACGAACTTGACGCCGTCGCCGACGAACTTGTTGGCGACCGAAATGCCCTGCTTCGGATCGGAGACGTCGTCACCGACCGTGAGCTTGACCTGCTCGCCGTTGATGCCGCCGGCCGCATTGATGTCTGCGACAGCCTGTTCGGCGCCCTTCTGCAACTGCGCGCCGAAGGCGGCATTCGGGCCGGTGATCGGACCGGCAACTCCGATCAGGACGTCAGCCCACGCGCTTCCGCTGAACGCGACGAGCGCGGTCAGGGCGACGGCGGACAAAAGTGATTTTCTCATGTAAAACGCTCCCATTTACAGAGTGGGCGTGGATGATGCTTTCATGCGATGCCCACCTTTACTCGCAGAAAGCGTACTTTGCCGATTTTCAGGCACTTGTCACGCCGATTCATCCCCGAAACGGTGTTAATAATGAACGTCAACCTTTTGGTTTCCAACTCAAAAGCGATGCTCTTTCGTAGAGCCAGCTATACTGTGTCACCATCTGGTTGGTGCGCGTGTATTGATAGCCGATGAAGCCCAATATCATCAGGACGATGGTGTCGACGATGTAGTAGTGCAGCGAGAACATCGTGCCGCCGAACAGCGCGTGATGGATGAACCTCACGGCGATGCCGAGGCCGAGCATATAGGCGAACAAGTGGACGAAGCTGCGCCATGTCTGGGCGCAGGCCTTGCCCGTCATCCACGCCGCCCAGCCGCCAAGCAGGCAGGTGACGAAGAAGAACTGCCAGACCGAGGGTTCCTCATAGAGAATGCCCTGCATGATGAAGACTCCTGAACTCAGTGATGGCCGCCTTCGAGATAGGCGGCGCGCACGTCCGGATCGGCGAGCAGTTCCTTGCCGGTGCCACTCATCGTCACGTTGCCGTTGACCATGACATAGCCGCGCGTGGCGAGCTTCAGCGCGCCGAAGGCGTTCTGCTCGACCAGGAACACGGTCAGCCCCTGCGTGCGGTTCAACTCGCGGATGGCGTCGAAGATCTGCTTGACGATCAGCGGCGCCAGGCCCAGCGACGGCTCGTCGAGCAAGAGCAGTTTCGGCCGCGCCATCAGCGCACGTCCGATCGAAAGCATCTGCTGCTCGCCGCCCGACAGCGTGCCGCCACGCTGGGCAATGCGTTCCTTCAGGCGTGGAAACAGCGAGAACACCTTCTCGACGTCCTCGTCGTAGTGCTTGAGGTCGTCGAGGCTGGCGCCCATCTGCAGGTTTTCCATCACCGTCATGCGCGGAAAGATGCGCCGGCCCTCCGGCGACTGGGCGATGCGCATGCGCGCGATCTCATGGGTCGGCAACTGGGTGATGTCGGTGCCGGCGAAGGTGATAGTGCCCGCCCGCGCCCGTGGTGCACCAAAAATGGTCATCATCAGCGTCGACTTTCCGGCGCCATTGGCGCCGATCAGCGCCACGATCTCGCCCTGCTTGACGGTGACATCGACGCCGTTCAGCGCCCTGATGTTGCCGTAATAGGTCTGGACACCCTTGATGTCGAGCAGCGTTGTGCCGGCCATCATTCATTCCCTCCGCCCCGGTTGGAGTCGCCCGGTGTCTTGGGCTTTGCCGGAGCCTTGGCGTCCGGCTTTGCCGCGGAGGATTTCGCGTCGGCTTCGGCCGGCGATGCGGGCCTTGCCGCCGCGCCCGACCTTGCATCGACCTGCCCGGCTTTCGACGCGCGCTTCGACACCGTGACGCGTTCGCCCTCACTGTGTCCGACCGTCTCGGTCACCGGTCCGGCGAAATACGAGGACGACGAGCCCGGACCGTGCGTCGAATCCGGGCCGGTGTCGAGTTGCTCGATGACGTCTTCGTCGCCGACCTCGATCAGCACCGTCTCGACGTCCTCGTCTTCAACGCCGAGATAGGCGGCGATGACACGCGGGTCGGTGCGCACCGCATGCGGACTGCCGTCCGAGATCTTGCGCCCGTATTCGAGCACCACGACATGGTCGGAAATCTGCATGACCACCGCCATGTCGTGCTCGATCAGCAGGATCGAGGTGCCGGTGTTGTCCTTGATGTCCATAAGGAGCGCGTTGAGCGCCATTGATTCCTTCGGATTGAGCCCTGCCGCCGGTTCGTCGAGGCAGAGCAGTTCCGGACCCGTGCACATCGCCCGCGCGATCTCCAGGCGCCGCTGCGCGCCGTAGGGCAAGTCGCCGGCCGGATCGTCGGCTCGATCGACGAGGTCGGCCTTTTCCAGCCAGTGCCTGGCGAGATCGATCGACTCGGCCGACGCCGTCCGGTAGCCGCTGAAGCCAAACAGGCCGAGGACAGTGTAGCCGGACGCCTTCATCAGCTTGTTGTGCTGCGCCACCAGCAGGTTCTCCAGCAGCGTCATGCCGGAAAACAGGCGGATGTTCTGGAAGGTGCGCGCCACCTTGGCTCGCGCCGGAATCTCATGGTTCGGCAGCCGTTCGAGCAGATAGCTCGAGCCGTCGCGCCGGTTGAGCGTGAGCATGCCCTCAGACGGCTTGTAGAAGCCGGTGATGCAGTTGAACACGGTGGTCTTGCCGGCGCCGTTCGGCCCGATCAGCGCGGTGATCTCGCCGCGCCTGACCTGGAAGGACAGGTCGCCGATGGCGACCAGACCGCCGAACTTCATCGACAGATGTTCGACCTGCAGGATGGCATCGTTCACGGATGGGTTCGCATCGCTCATCAGCCGTGGCCCTCCTTGGTGAAGGAGCCGGATACAGCCCTCCTCTCCTTGAGAAAGGCTGTCGGTTCACGACTGCCGACGAAGCCGCGCGGCTTCCACAGCATGACGATGACCATGGCCATGCCGAACAGCAGCATGCGGTAGAGTTCCGGCGTGAAGTCGGGACCGAAGACCTGCTTCAGGAAATCGAGTTCGCGCAGCACCTCGGTGCCACCGATCATCACCATGGCGGCGACGGCGATGCCAACCAGCGAACCCATCCCGCCGAGCACGACGATGGCGAGGATGATGGCCGATTCCAGGAAGATGAAGGATTCGGGGCTGACGAAACCTTGCCGCGCGGCGAAGAACGAGCCGGCGAAGCCGCCGAACATGGCGCCGGTGGCAAAGGCGGTGAGCTTGGTGGTGGTGGTGTTGATGCCGAGCGAGCGGCAGGCGATCTCGTCCTCGCGCAGCGCTTCCCAGGCGCGGCCGACGGGCATGCGCCTAAGCCTTATGGTGACGAAGGCGGTGAGCAGGCAGAGCCCGAGGATCAGGTAGTAGAGGAAGATCTTGTAATAGGCGCTCGACGTGGCGATGTCCAAGACCTTGGCGATATAGTTCGGATCAGAGACGTTGAACGACATCAGCCCGAAAAACGTGACCTTGGGAATGCCGGAGATACCGGCCGAGCCGTTGGTAACCTCACGCCAGTTGATCAGCACGAGACGAATGATCTCGCCGAAGGCCAGCGTCACGATCGCCAGGTAGTCGCCGCGCAGGCGCAGCACCGGAAAGCCGAGCAGCACCCCCCAGAAGGCGGCCATGGCGCCGGCGGCAGGCAGCAGGATCCAGAACGACAGGCCGTATTGCGTACCGAGCAGCGCATAGGCATAGGCGCCGACGGCATAGAAGGCGACATAACCAAGGTCGAGCAGGCCGGCGAGGCCAACGACAATGTTCAGCCCCCAGGCCAGCATGACATAGATCAGGATCTGAATGCCGTAATTGTCGACCCATTTCAGAGAACCCTGGAACCCGGCGGCCACCGATCCTCCATACACAGCAAGCACCAGCACAACGATGATCGGGTAGAGCGCCAGTGCGGTTATGCCCAACGCCGAGAAATGGGCATGAATGAAGGTTCGGAAATAAAACATCACCGAGGCGAGGGCGTAGATGGTCGCCAGCGCTCTCAGGAACCGTGCATAACCGGCCAGGCCGGGCCCCAGCAATCCGTCAAGGGAGCCGGCAAGGAAAACCAGCACGGCCACTGTGACGATGGCAGCGATGAAATACGGCAGGCGGAAGAACCGCGCCGCCATGCTCTGCGGCAGCAGGCCGGTGGCGACGTCGACGATCTTCTGATTTGCCAGGAAAGGCTGTCCGTAGGCGACATAGAGAAAACGGCCGGCCATGGTCAGCACGACCACGACTGCAAGAAGCCACCAGCGCTGTACAAGGATCAGCTCGTTGGAGATGTTCTGATCGGTCCTCAGGCCGATGAACAGCACGAACAGGCCGAGCGCGATGGCGCCGGCATAAAGCGCTTCGCGCGTAGCGCGCTGCATGGGAGTGGCGACGATGTCGCGCTCCGGAGACGTGGTGACCGCCATGAACTCAGACCTTTTCGACTTCTGGCCGGCCGAGAATGCCGGAAGGCAGGAAGATCAGTACGATCGCCAGGATGGAAAAGGCCGCGACGTCCTTGTAGTCGATCGAGAAATAAGCCGACCACATGCTTTCGATGAAGCCGATCATGAGCCCGCCGAGCACGGCGCCGGGCAACGAGCCGATGCCGCCGAGCACGGCCGCAGTGAACGCCTTCACGCCCGGCGTGAAACCGTCGGAGAAGGCGATAACGCCATAATACATCAGGAACAGCGTGCCGGCGACGGCGGCGAGGGCCGCACCCATGACGAAGGTGATCGAGATGGTGCGGTCGACGTCGATGCCGAGCAACGCCGCCATCTTGCGGTCCTGCTCGCAAGCCCTTTGGGCTCGACCCAGCGAGGTCTTGTTGACCAGGTACCAGAACAGCGCCAACAGCAGCGCGGTGACGATGACGATGACGATTTGCTTCAGCGACACGCTGACGCCCTCGATATTATAGACCTTGGACACCATCGGCGGGATCGGCTTGTTGCGCGGCCCCTGCGTCACCTGGACGAAGTTCGACAGCGCGATCGACATGCCGATCGCGGTGATCAGCGGCGCCAGCCGGAACGACCCGCGCAACGGCCGGTAGGCTACCTTTTCGATCGTCCAGTTGTACAGGCTGGTCAACAGCATCGCGACGATCATCATGACCAGCAGCGCGATCACCACCGGCACCGAATAGAACATCGCGCCGAGGATGAGGAAAACGATGAGGGCGGCGAAGGCGCCGACCATGAAGATGTCGCCATGGGCGAAATTGATCATGCCGATGATGCCGTAGACCATCGTGTAGCCGATCGCGATCAGTCCATAGATCGATCCCAGCGTCAGCCCATTGATAAGCTGCTGGACAAAATACTGCATGCTGTCGTGGCTCCCCTGGAATGTCGCCCATGCAGACGCATTCCTTTTCGTATTTCCCCTAGTCGTAAAGTTTCGAGCCCGGATTGCAACGTCATTCTTTAATCGGCATGCGTGATTTTGAAGCACGCAATCGGATTGCCCGTTCTTCCCTTCCCGGCCTCTGGACTATCGCCGACCCTATCATTGGCCTAACGCAATGTCTTTGGCGATTCGTCGTCAAAATGCACGCTGCTTCGAAAGAATCGCCGTAAAAATAAGTTGATGAGCGGGATCGTTGCGCCGTCTGGGCAATCTATCCTTGCATTCTGTTCGATTCCCCTGCGTCAGGATTCTCTCTCTATTTGACGACGAATCCGTGCGCGAACGGATCGCGATCGTCGATGAAGATCGTGTTCAATCCGGTCATGCGCGCCCAGCCGCCGATCGAGGGGACGATCGCCGGCTTGCCCGCCACCGTGACTTCCTTCTCGACCCTGCCCTTGAACAGCGAGCCGATGATCGATTCGTGGACGAATTCGTCGCCGGTCCCAAGCTTGCCCTTGGCGTGAAGCTGCGCCATCCGCGCCGAGGTGCCGGTGCCGCAAGGCGAGCGGTCGATCGCCTTGTCGCCGTAGAAGACGGCGTTGCGTGCATCCGCCTGGCTGTCGGTCGGCGCACCCGTCCACAGTATGTGCGACAGGCGGCCGATGCCGGGATTCTCGGGATGCACGAAGGCGTATTTTTCGTTGAGCCGCTGCCGCACCACCGGGCTCCAGGCGATGAGGTCGCCGGCAGAGTGGTCGGCCATGTCGCGATAGGTCTTCTGCGGCTCGACGATGGCGTAGAAATTGCCGCCATAGGCGACATCGACGCTGATCTCGCCGAGCTGCGGACATTCGACAGTCAGACCCTCCGCATGGACGAAGGACGGCACGTTGGTGATGCGCACCTCCTCGACATAGTCGCCGACCTGCCTGTACTCGGCGGTGACCAGGCCGGCCGGCGTGTCCAGCCTGAGCAAGCCCGGTGTCTTCGGCTTGACCAGCCCGTGCTCGATGGCCATCGTCACCGTGCCGATGGTGCCGTGACCGCACATTGGCAGGCAGCCCGAGGTTTCGATGAACAGGATGGCGATATCGCAATCGGGCCGCGTCGGCGGATAGAGGATCGAGCCGGACATCACGTCATGGCCGCGCGGCTCGAACATCAGCCCTGTTCGGATCCAGTCATATTCGGCCAGGAAATGCGCGCGCCGCTCCATCATCGTCGCGCCGTTGAGCAGCGGTCCGCCCCCGGCGACCAGCCGCACCGGATTGCCGCAGGTGTGACCGTCGATGCAGAAGAAGGAGTGGCGCGCCATTTCTAGATCCCGTCAGAAGCGGTTCGGAGAAAACGGAGACAGATCAAACACCGGATTTTGGCCGAGAATGAGATCGCGAACCAGGCGTCCGGTGGCAGCCGCCTGGGTGAGGCCGAGATGGCCGTGGCCGAAGGCATAGACTATCGTGCCGGCCCGCCTGGCGCCACCGATCACCGGCAGCGAATCCGGCAGCGATGGCCGCAATCCCATCCATTCGCGGCCGCCGGCCGGGTCAAGCCCCGGCAGGAATTTCTGTGCCTTGTCGAGCAGCGCTTTCGAGCGGGCGTAGTTGGGCGGCCGCTCAATGCCGCCGAGCTCGACCGCGCCGCCGACGCGCACGCCGGTTTCAAGCGGCGTGACGACGAAGCCGTGGCCGGAGAAGATCAGTTGCCGCTTCACGTCGAAGGCGGTCTTCGGCAGCGTCGTGTTGTAGCCGCGCTCGGTCTCGNCTCGAGCGGGATGCGGTCGCCGATATGTTTCGCCAGGAGATGCGACCAGGCGCCGGCGGCGATGACGAGGCATTGTGCCTGCCGCACCGTGCCGTCGGCCAGCGTCAATGTCGCGCCGTCCTGTCCCGTCCCGACGTGGTCGATCCGAGCCTTTTCGAAACGCGCGCCCTTGGTTTCGGCATAGGCCCAGATCGCTTTGCCCAATAATTTCGGATCCGTAACGGTCTTCCATCCCGGCACGAAAGTGCCCTTGACGAAACGCGGCGACAGGCCCGGCTGCAAGGCGGCGAGCGCATCGCCCTCGACATGGCTGAAGCCGATGCCGAACCGTTGCCTCGCCGCCCAGCCGCGCAGCGACGCCTTGAACTCGGTCTCGCTCTCGTAAAGTTCGAGCGAGCCGTCCTCGCGCAGCATATTTCCGGTGCCCGAGCGCGCCATCAGCCCGGCCCATTCGGCCTCGGCGAGCCGCATCATCCCGGCCTGCGCCGCGAGGCTGCCCGCGTAGCGGTCGCTTCGTCCGGCGCGCCAGAAGCGGATAAGCCAGGGCAGCAGCTTCGGCAGATAGGCCGGCGGGATGCTGAGCGGGCCGAGCGGATCGGCAAGCCATTTCGGCAAGTGCCTGATCATGCCCTTGTGGGCCAGCGGCAGCACATCGGAAAAGGCCAGGGCGGCGGCATTGCCGGAACTCGTTTCCTCGCAGATCCCCGTCCGATCGAAGATCGTGACGTTTCGCCCCGCCTCGGCCAGATAGGCGGCGACACAGATGCCGATGATGCCGGCGCCGATAATGGCGATGTCCTCACCTTCTCCCCGTTCACGGGGAGAAGGTGCCCGAAGGGCGGATGAGGGGCGGCGCCCCGCTTTTGCCGACTTGGAAATTCCTTGCACGTGGGCGCTGCCCCTCATCTGGCTGCCGCCATCTTCTCCCCGTAAACGGGGAGAAGAGAGCCTGCCTCAAAACCTCGGCAGCTCCGGCCGCGCCGCCAGCGCATCCCGGACGATCTTCTCGACCATCTTGCGGCGCTCGCCCGACAGGGGCTGGCGCGGCATGCGCACGCGGTCGTTGGTGTTGATCGCCAGGACTTCGGCGAGCTTGATGTTCTGCACCAGATAGGTCGACACGTCGAGGTCGAGCAGCGGCCGGAACCAGCGGTAGATTGTCAGCGCCTCCTCGCGGCGGCCCTGCTTCATCAATTGGTAGATCGCGACCGTCTCGCGCGGGAACGCGGTGACCAGCCCCGCCACCCAGCCGATGGCGCCGACCGACAGCGCCTCGAACGCCAGATTGTCGACGCCGGTGAACAAATCGTAGCGGTCGCCGAAGCGATTGATGATTTCGGTCGAGCGGCGGATGTCGTCGGAGGATTCCTTGATGGCGACGAAGCGCTTGTCCTTCGCCAGTTCCTCCATCTGATCGACGGTGACGTCGACGCGGTAGGCAAGCCGGTTGGAGTAGATCATCACCGGCAGGTCGCCGGCCTCGGCGACGGCGCGCAGTGCGGCAACCGTCTCCTCCGCATTGGTGTGATAGATCGGGCTCGGCACCAGCATCAGCCCGTTGGCGCCCTCTCTGGCGGCGCGGCGCGCGATCGCCGCCGCCTCGCGGGTGCCAGGTTCGTTGACAGTCAGCAGAACCGGCTTGCCGCCGGCGATCTTCTGCGCGGTCTTCAGCACATCGATCTTCTCGTCATGCGAGAGCATCGGCCCCTCGCCGAGCGAGCCGCAGACGATGATGCCGTCGCAGCCAGCCTCCATCTGCAGCGCAAAGCAGCGTTCCATCTCGGCATGGTCGAGGCGGTCGTCCTCAGTGAATTTGGTCGTGACGGCGGGGAAAACTCCGGTCCACATAGCGGTGCTCCATCTGATATATCAGTCGTATATTTATTAGGAAACGGACTGTCAACACGGATTTCGCTATGATATACCAAAAATATATCAGGAGCTCGCCTTTGATATTCAATGAAACAAGCCCGGCATTCGAGCCAGTGGCGGCGAAAGCCTACCGCGTGCTCGAGCACATGATCGTGACGCTCGAACTGGCGCCTGCAAGCTTCATCACCGAAGGCGCGCTGATCGACAGGCTGGGGCTCGGCCGCACGCCGGTGCGCGAGGCGATCCAGCGGCTGGCGTGGGAGGGACTGCTGGATGTCCGGCCGCGTGCCGGCATCGCCATTGCCCCGCTGCATCCCGGCGACTGGTTGCGCGTTCTCGATGCACGACGTGGCGTCGAGGTGGTTCTTGCCCGCTCGGCCGCCCGCTTCGTCACCCGCGAGGCGGCCGACCTGTTTCACGACGCGGCACTGGCCATGCAGAGGGCGGTGATATCGGGCAATGTGCTGGCCTTCATTCAGGCCGACAAGGCGCTCGACGAGGCGCTGGCGCTGGCGGCCGACAATCCCTTCGCCGCGCGGCTGGCGGCCCCGTTGCAGACCCACAGCCGCCGCTTCTGGTTCCGCTACAAGGCCGACACCGGGCTTGCCGAATCGGCCGAGCACCATGTCGCGCTGATCCGCTCGATCCTCGACGGCGACGAGGACGCCGCCGCCAAGGATGCCAAGCGTCTGATGGCGCTGCTGCGCGGCCATGCCGCGGCGGCCGCTACGCGATAGAGATCGGCAGCAAGCTTCGGCAGGCTCTTTGAGTTCCGCCCACAGGCGCTGAGCATCGCTCAATTCGTCAGGCGTCCTGGTCGGTCGGGATCACCACGTTTTCCCAATGTTCGCCGGCCGCGACAATGCAGCTTCTGCCGGCGACGTCGGTGACGATGATCGTCCAGCTTCCGCTGTCGGCGACATAGACTTCCATAATCGCCATCTGACCGATCAGCCCGAAAGCAAACTGTCTTTCCTGGAACTGCTCGCTCAGGTGGGCGACGAGATCGCGATGTTCAACGCAGTATTGATATTGGGCGCTTGCGGCGTTCGTACCCACCGCCGATGCGCCAGCAAGAATGAGGGTTTTCAACCCAACCAACAGCGATTTGCGCGCCATAGGGCATCTCCTTTGCCATCACGTCCGGCAAAGGAAGAGCCCTCATTTTGCCGGAACGATCCAGGCCGGTCCCGACGTCATCATCATCGCGTCGTTCCTTTCCGTGTTCCGGTCTGTCATCAGCGGGGACGAATCAAAATGTTCCCACTATGTTCCATATATGGTGTCGGCAACAAAAAAGCGCAAGCAGGCGCCCGCTGGGGCGCCTGTGGATCGTTTCATGGTCGTCGCCGAGAACCGCGGCCTGCGCGCGGCTATGCTAAGGCGGCTGCCACCCGATAGGCGGCTCAGGTCCCTGGCAGCGCCGCTGTCTTCACCGCGCTCTCCCAGCCTTCACCCACCGAAACCACGCAGCTTTGACCGCGTGTGTCACTGGCGAGGATGGTCCACGTGCCCTGATCGGAAACGAAGACTTCAACAATCACATTCGGATTGACGACGCCGATCGCGGTTGGATTTTCCCGGAACTTCTCGCCGAGCGCCTTGATCATGTCGGCTCGTGGCGCGCATTGTTCGGCCGCTGTTGCCGGGGCCGCGGAAAACGCGGCAGCCGCCGCGCCAAGTATCGACACCATGAGACGTGTCATCTCACACCTCCTTGCGCCGGCCGTACCCCCCGAAGCTGTCGTCAGCGCCGTTGGTCGATCTGCCGCATCTCCTTTGCGGCAGATTGCAAGTTAAGGCTTCTGCAGTCCGCCTGGTTCCATCACATTAGCGTTCAGGCATACACGCGGCCGCGACCGGTCAGCAAAAAGGCCCGGTTTCTGGCCGGGCCCTTTTCGTCTTCAATCATAAAATCTGGAGCTGTTTGTCGACTGGCTAATTCATCGTCGGGATGACGAACTTGGCCCCGTCCTTCACGCCTGCCCGTGCGCCCGCAGCCGAAGGCGAGGACGCGCAGACAAGCAACCGTCCGGCTAATTCATCGTCGGGATGACGAATTCGGCGCCGTCCTTCACACCTGACGGCCAGCGCGAGGTCACCGTCTTGGTCTTGGTGTAGAACCGGAATGCGTCCGGTCCGTGCTGGTTGAGGTCGCCGAAGGAAGACGCTTTCCAGCCGCCGAACGTATAGTAGGCGATCGGCACCGGGATCGGCACGTTGATACCGACCATGCCGACCTGGACCCTCGAGGCGAAATCGCGGGCGGCATCGCCGTCGCGGGTGAAGATGGCGACGCCGTTGCCCATTTCGTGATCGTTGGCGAGCTTGATCGCGTTCTCGTAGGTCGGCGCACGCACTACCGAGAGCACCGGCCCAAAAATCTCTTCCTTGTAGATGCGCATATCGGCGGTCACGTTGTCGAACAGGCAGCCGCCCATATAGTAGCCGTTCTCATAGCCCTGCATGGAAAAGCCGCGCCCGTCGACGACCAGCTTGGCGCCTTCCCTGACGCCGGTATCGACATAGCCCTTGACCCGCTCCAGCGCCTGCGCCGTCACCAGCGGGCCGAAATCGGCGGACGAATCCGTCGATGGGCCGACCTTCAGGCTTTCGACGCGCGGCACCAGCTTTTCCATCAGCCGATTGGCGGTATCGTTGCCGACCGGGACAGCCACCGAGATCGCCATGCAGCGCTCGCCGGCCGAGCCGTAGCCGGCGCCGATCAGCGCGTCGACGGTCTGGTCCATGTCGGCGTCGGGCATGATGATCATGTGGTTCTTGGCGCCGCCGAAGCACTGCACGCGCTTGCCGGCCGCGCAGCCGCGCGAATAGATGTACTGGGCGATCGGCGTCGAGCCGACAAAGCCGATGGCCTTGATATCGGGATCGTCGAGGATGGCGTCGACCGCCTCCTTGTCGCCGTTGACGACATTGAGAATGCCCGCTGGCAGGCCGGCCTCGATGAACAGTTCGGCGATGCGCATCGGCACGCCCGGGTCGCGCTCCGAAGGCTTCAGGATGAAGGCGTTGCCGCAAGCGATAGCCGGCGCGATCTTCCACAACGGGATCATCGCCGGAAAATTGAACGGCGTGATGCCGGCAACGACGCCGAGCGGCTGGCGCATCGAATAGACGTCGATGCCGGGGCCGGCGCCGTCGGTGAACTCGCCCTTCATCATGTGCGGCGCGCCGATGCAGACCTCGACCACTTCCAGGCCGCGCTGGATGTCGCCCTTGGCGTCAGCGATGGTCTTGCCGTGCTCGCGCGCCAGAATGTCGGCCAGCGCATCATATTCCCGGGCGACCAGTTCGAGGAATTTCATCAGGACGCGCACGCGCCGCTGCGGATTGGTCGCCGCCCAGCCAGGCTGCGCCGCCTTGGCGTTCTCCACGGCTGCGCGCAGCTCCGCCTGCGAAGCCAGCGCCACGGTGCCGCGCACCGTGCCGTCCATCGGCTGCATGACGTCCTGCTTGCGGCCGCTGGTCCCGGCGACACGCTTGCCGCCGATGAAATGACCGTAGTCGATCATGGTTTTCTCTCCCTGTATTTGTGATGCGGCATTGTCCGCCTTTGCGCCGCCGATGGCAACGTGAGCGGAAACGCAACCGTTGTGCAGAAAATAGAGTGCGAGCGACGCCTGTGCATCAATTGCCGCAAGTGATAGGACGCAGGTCCCTTAGCGGCAAGGATAGAGAAATTGAGTTCCTTCGCGCCCCCCACGGAACGCAACGTCGACGATTGTCATCCGGACCCTCCTCATGAACTGGGATGACGTCCGCATCTTTCTTGCGGTGGCGCGTGCCGGCCAGATACTTGGCGCGGCCAAGCGGCTGGAGCTGAACCACGCCACTGTCTCGCGCCGCGTCGCCGCGCTCGAGGATGCGCTGCGCACAAAACTCTTTCGCCGGCTGACCACCGGCAGCGAGTTGACGCCGGCGGGCGAGCGTTTCCTCGACATCGCCGAGCGCATGGAAGGCGACATGATCGCCGCGCGCGCGACCGTGGCGGGCGAAGGCGACGACGTCTCCGGCACCGTGCGCATCGGCGCCCCTGATGGTTTCGGCGTTGCCTTCCTGGCCAAACGACTCGGCGCACTGACGGCGCTTCACCGCGAACTCACCATCCAGTTGGTGCCGGTGCCGCGTTTCTTCTCGTTGTCCAGGCGCGAGGCCGACATCGCCATCACCGTGGAGCGACCGACCGAAGGCAGGCTGGTGGCGGGAAAGCTGGTCGATTACACGCTCGGCCTGTTCGCGTCCCGCGCCTATGCCGACGCGCATGGCCTGCCGCAGACGCCGGCCGAGCTTGGCCGGCACACGCTGATCGGCTATGTGCCGGACCTCATCGTCAGCCCCTCGCTCGACTATGCGGCCGAGTTCAGTGCCGACTGGCGCACGAGCTTCGCCATCTCCTCGGCGCTCGGCCAAGCCGAAGCGGTGCGCTCCGGCGCCGGCATAGGCATCCTGCACACTTTTGTCGCCCACTCGATGCCGGAACTGGTGGCCGTCGACATCGTCGCGCCCATTCGCCGCGCCTACTGGCTGGTCTATCACGAATCGGTCAGACCGCTGCGCCGCGTCCAGATCGTCGCGAGCTTCATCACCAGGGCGGTGGAACGGGAGCGGAGCCTGTTCGTCTGACGATATTTTCTCTGACGCGGCGAGGTGTGCTGGAGACTGATGCCGAGTCACGCGGCAAGTTCCTCCGCTCAAATGCGTGAAGAATCCTTCCGATCCTACCGCTGGTATCGCTCCGGTCCGAGATCGCGGACATCGATGTCCGGCACCCGGCTGGAAATGATGTCGGCCAGGACCTTGGCCGAGCCGCAGGCCATGGTCCAGCCGAGCGTGCCGTGGCCGGTGTTGAGATAGAGGTTGGAAAACTCGGTGCGGCCGATCAGCGGCGGCCCGTCCGGCGTCATCGGCCGCAACCCGCACCAGAAGGTCGCCGACCGCATGTCGCCGCTGCCTGGAAAAAGGTCGCCGAGCGAATGTTCGAGCGTGCGCCGCCGCGATTCATGCAGCGTCAGGTCGAAGCCGGAAATCTCCGCGGTGCCACCGACGCGGATGCGATCGCCGAGCCTGGTGATCGCCACCTTGTAAGTCTCGTCCATCACCGTCGAGACCGGTGCTGCGGCAGCATCCTTGATCGGCACGGTGATCGAATAACCCTTGACCGGATAGACCGGGATAGGTCGTTTCAGATAGCGCATGAACTTTGCCGAATAGCTGCCCATCGCCATCACATAGGCGTCGGCGGCCTTCCATCCCTTGCTCGTATTGATGTTGGCGATCTGGTTGCGCTTGCGCACGATGCGCCTGATCGACGTGTCGTATTCAAAGGTGACGCCGCGCGCTGCGCAGAGCTCTGCCACACGGTCAGTGAACATCTTGCAGTCACCGGTCTCGTCGCCCGGCAGCCGCAGGCCGCCGACGAACTTTTCACGGATCCCTGCCAAGCCCGGCTCGGCCGCGATGCAGCCGTCGGGACCGAGGATCTCGTAGGGAACGCCATATGTCTTCAGCACCTCGACATCGCCGGCTGTGCCATCGAGCTGCTGTTGCGTGCGAAAAAGCTGCAGCGTTCCCTTGCTCCGCTCGTCATAGGCGATGCCGGTCGCCTCGCGCAGCGCTTTCAGCGTGTCGCGGCTGTATTCGGCCAAAGGCACCATGCGCGCCTTGTTGACCGCATAGCGCTCGGCGGTGCAGTTGCGCAGCATCCTGACCAGCCAAATCCACATATGTGGATCGAGAGTCGGCCGCACCACCAGAGGACCATGCTTCATCAGCAGCCATTTGATCGCCTTCAGCGGGACGCCGGGACCGGCCCAGGGCGAGGCGTAGCCTGGCGAGATCTCGCCGGCATTGGCAAAGCTGGTTTCCAGCGCCGGGCCCTTCTGGCGGTCGATCACCGTCACTTCATGACCGGCCTCGGCCAGGTAATAAGCAGTGGTGACCCCGATGACGCCGCCGCCGAGCACGAAGATCTTCATCGCATAGCTCTCCAGAACGATGTCTTGTCAGCGGGCGGCATCGTGGCTTTCTGTCTGCCGGATTTTACCGCGTCCGCCAAGTGCCCAAGCATGTCGCCCCTACGCAGAAGGTTTTGGGACGACGACATGCCTAAAAAAGCCCGCGCGCTATCCATTCACATAGCGCCGGTGAAAGCGGTGTCCGAGGCTGGTCAGGATTTCATAGCCGATGGTGCCAGCATGGCCGGCCGCCTGGTCGACCGTCTGCGACGGGCCAATCAGTTCGACGAGGTCGCCCGCCTTCAGCCTGCCGGGCGGCAGGGCCGAAATGTCGAGGACGATCGAATCCATCGACACACGGCCCAGGAACGGCAAGCGCACATTTTCGAACCAGGCGGCCGAGGTCGCACGTCGATGCCAGCCATCGGCATAGCCAAGCGAGATCGTTGCGGCGATCAGCGAATCGGTGACGTGAAAAATATGGCCATAGCCGACGCCGGCTCCCCTCTCGAGGCTGCGCGTCTGGATGATTTTTGCTTGAAGCCGCACCACTGGCAGCATCGGATTTTCCACCGCTGGCGTCGGATTGATGCCGTAGAGCGCCGCACCGGACCGGGCGAGGTCGTAGTGAAAGGACTGCCCAAGAAAGATGCCGGAGGAATTGGCGAGCGAGGCCGGCGCCTTTGGCAGCACCTTGCGCAACCGCTCGAATTCCAGCCGCTGCTGCTCGTTGGCCGGATGTTCGGGCTCGTCGGCGCGAGCGAGATGGCTCATCACGATGGTGACGTCGATACCATCGAAAGCCTGCGGGTCGGCAGCGACGGCCTCCACCTCGGCTGCCGCCATGCCGAGCCGCGACATGCCGCTGTCGACCTGGATTGCAGCCTTGAGCTTGTGGCCGGCCCGCTGCGCCGCCGCGCGCCAGGCGGCGAGCTGGCCGGCGCTGTTGATGACCACGCCCAGCGCCGCTGCGACGGCTTCGCTTTCGGCGCCCGGCTGAATGCCGTTCAGCACATAGATCGCCGCCCGTGCGCCGAGCGCCTGGCGCAGCAAGGCACCCTCGGCCAGATGCGCGACAAAAAAAACGGCGCAGCCTTGGGCCGCCAGCGCCGCGGCCACCTGCGGCCCGCCGAGCCCGTAGCCGTCGGCCTTGACGACACCGGCGCAGCCGACACCGCCCAACCGCGCCTTGAGCCGCCGGTAATTTTCGCGGATGGCGCTGAGATCGACGGTCAATATGGCGCCGGCCGCCGCTTCGCTGATCGGCGCGGCTTTGACGGCCCTTTCAGAAAGAGATTTTTTGGAAGTGCCGTTCATGCCAATCCCGTCTGCAGCGGATCGGCCATCAATAAGGCCACCGCGCCGACGCGGCAACCGTGGTCGGCGCGAGCGCGGCTTGCGCCAGGCCTATGCAACCAGATGCCGGAATGCCGCAACCACGTCCTCATAGACCTGACGCTTGAACGGAACGATCAGGTCGGGCAATTCCTCCATTGGCCGCCAGGCCCATCTGTCGAACTCGGCGGTGTGGCCGCCCGGCGGGGGATTGATTTCAATCTCGCTCAAATCGCCGTGAAAGCGGAAGGCGAACCATTTTTGCGTCTGGCCACGATACTTTCCCTTGAAGGCGACGCCGACCAGATGGGCCGGCAGGTCGTAAAATATCCAGTTCGGCGCCTCATCCAGCAACGAGACGCTGCGCATGCCGGTTTCTTCGTAGAGTTCCCGCTGTGCCGCCTGCAGCGGCTCTTCGCCCTTGTCGATGCCGCCCTGCGGCATCTGCCAGAGCTGCGTCGTGCCGGCGAATTCGCTGTCCGGCTCGGCAATGCGATGCCCGACCCAGACCAGCCGGTCTCCGTTGAGGACCATCGCTCCGACGCAGCGACGATAGGGCAGCGTCTCGGGGTCGACCGGTTTTTTCTTCGCCATGCTCAACCTTTTTCCGGATCCACCGCCACTGCCGAAATCGGCACGATCTCGATGCCGCGCTTCTTGGCCTCGATCACCCAGGACGACACGGTGTCGACCGTCAGGTCGAAGGCCGAGCCGATGCCGACGGCAAAGCCTTTCGCCCGCGCGGTTGCTTCCAGTTCGTCCAGCTTCTTCAATATGGCGCCGCGGTCACGCACGGCGTCGATCGACGTGTCGCCGGCGGCGAACGGCACACCGTTCTTCAACGCCAGTTCGGGCGCCAGGCTGCGTGCCGACGAACCGTCGTCGACATAGGCCAGGCCGCGCCTGCCAAGCTCGGCCATCAGTGGCCCCATCGCCGCCGCATCGGCCGAAAAACGAGCGCCCATATAGTTCATGACGCCGGTGTAATTGGTCGTCCGCGACAGCGCCCAGCGCAAATTCTCCAAATTCTCGTCGGGTGTCGCCACGACCGTCAGCGTGTTGCGGCCGGGATTGACATTCGGATAATCGAACGGTTCGAGCGGCACCTGCATGACGATCTCATGGCCGCTCTGCCGCGCCGCCTGCATCCAGCGGCCGATGCTGTTGCCCTGCGGCGCGAAGCCCAGCGTCACTTCGGCCGGCAGCTTGGCGATGGCAGCCTGCGTGCCGGTCTGTGACACGGCAAGCCCGCCGATGACGATCGCCACGCGCGCACCGCGCGCGCCGGACCATGGTCGCGCATAGACATCGAACGGCCGCCTGCCGTCGGCAGCACGAACCGGCAATGGACCGGTTTCGCCAGACTCGACCAGTGCCCTGTCGGGAATATGCGCGATCCTCAGGTTCTGGCCGGTCGTCGAAGGGTCGTGGATGACGATGGCCCCGGGCGGACCGTCGCCCGCTTCGGTCTGCATGTGGATGATCTGCGGCCCGCCCGTCTTGGATCCGCTTGCCTTGGACCCGCCCGTCTTGGGTATGCTCGCCTTGGACGCTGCTTCGGCCTTCGGCGCCGGTTCAGTGACCGGCGCTGCGGGTTCGACCACGGCTGTCGCCTTCGGCGTCGAAACGGCGACTTCTTCCGGCTTTCGAAACGGCCTTTCACGCAGCGCAATCGCCCCGGAGACGCCGATCACGGCCAGCGCCACGACAGTGGCCGCGACCACGCCAGCGCTGATCCTGCGGGCCGCGCGCGGCGGCCGGACGGCCTGCCCGAGTGGGCGTTCGATGTCACTACCGATGTCAGCCAAGCCGCATCCCCAGCCGCGGTCCCCGAATCAAACTGCCGAGGCCTTGCAGCCCCGGCAGCATTACATCGCTTCGATCAGGCAGCCAGACCTGTTGTCCGGCTGATCGACTTTTACTGGTTCAGCACGGCACCTACTGGTTCAGCACAGCCTTGTCCGGATTCGGCGGGAACGCCGGATCGGTCTTCTCGCCGCGCAGCAACTGCTGGGCGAAGATGAGCTGCAGATCGTCCTTCGGCTCCGGCGGCACGTAGGCTGCCGAGCCTGAACCGGCATCGCCCTCCTCGCTGCCCTTGATGTGGCCCTTCAGGTCCGACTCGCCGCGCGTCAGGTCCCTGCCCTGCAGGTCCGGCGGCAACGGCTGGTCGACCTTGATGTCGGGCGTGATGCCCTTGCCCTGGATCGACTTGCCGGACGGCGTGTAATAGAGCGCCGTTGTCAGGCGCAGCGCGCCGTTCTCGCCGAGCGGGACGATGGTCTGCACCGAACCCTTGCCGAACGACTGCGTGCCGACGACCGTGGCGCGGCGCAAATCCTGCAGCGCGCCGGCGACGATTTCGGACGCACTGGCCGAGCCGCCATTGACGAGCACGACCAGCGGCTTGCCGTCGATATCATCGCCCGGCCGCGCGTCAAAGCGGGTGACGTCCTTCGGATCGCGGCCGCGCGTCGAGACGATCTCGCCACGGTTGAGGAAGGCGTCGGACACGCTCACCGCCTGATCGAGCAGCCCGCCCGGATTGAGGCGCAGATCGAGCACGTAGCCCTTGAGCTTTTCCTTCGGCACCTGCTTCTCGATGGTTTCGATGGCGCTCTCGAGATCATCATGGGTCTTTTCGGTGAAGGAGGTGATCTTGATGTAGCCGATGTCGTTCTCGACCCGGAACTTGACCGCCTTGACCTTGATGATGTCGCGCACCACCGTCAGTTCAATCGGCTTGTCGGCGCCCTGACGCAGGATGGTGAGCTTGATCGGCGTGTTGACCAGCCCGCGCATCTTCTCGACCGCATCGTTGAGGCTCAGGCCGCGAACCTCCTCGCCGTCGATCTTGGCAATATAGTCGCCGGCAAGCACGCCCGCCTTGGCAGCCGGCGTATCGTCGATCGGCGTGATCACCTTGACCAGGTCGTTCTCCATGGTGACCTCGATGCCGAGGCCGCCGAACTCGCCCTTGGTCTGCACGCGCATGTCCTGCGCCTCTTCGGCGTTCATATAGGAGGAGTGCGGGTCGAGCGAGGTAAGCATGCCGTTGATGGCGTTTTCGACCAGCGACTTGTCGTCGGGCGGCGTCACATATTGCGCCCGCACCCGCTCGAAAATATCACCGAAGATCGCCAGTTGCTTATAGGTCTCGGAGCCCGCAGCGTTCGCCGTCGAGCCGGGCGCGCCATAGACCAGGCTCATCGCGGATGCGCCCATCAGCGCACCGGCAAACAGAAGCGACAGTTTCCGCATCATCTCACGTCCTTCCAGACAAACGGTCCGCCCACCATGGGGTCGGATCGACGGGTTTTCCATCCTTGCGGAACTCAACATAGAGTTCCGGCGTGGCATTTCCATTCTTCGATGCCGAGGTGCTCGCCACCCGGGCCTCTCCCATCGCGCCGATCNCGCGCCGATCGGCTCTCCTGCGAGCACCGACTGGCCAGACGCGACGCTGATTCTGCTCATCCCCGCGAGAACGACATGATAGCCGTCACCTGCGTTCAGGATCAAGAGTTGACCATAAGAGCGAAAAGGTCCCGCATAAAGTACATTTCCGTCCGCCGGCGCTGTGACGATGGCTCCCGATTGTGTCGCAACCATGTCACCGAGCATCACTGCGCCGTTACCGTCGCTGGCCCCGAACCGCCGCTTGATCTTGCCGGTGACCGGCAACGCGATCTGCCCCTGAAGCGCCGAAAACGGCGCAGCGGCGGTGAGCCGGTTGGCTTCCGGCACCGGCAGGGCCGCCAGTTCCGTCTGTTCCGGGGCCTTCTGTGCCGGAGCCGTCTGCGCCGGAGCCCCCAGTGCCGGGGCCTTGTCGGCACCCGCTGCCTTCTGCTCCGCGGCTTTCTGTTCGGCGGCCTTCTGCTCGGCTGCCTTCGCCGCGTCCGCAGCCTTGCGGGCCTTGTCGGCCTCGAGCGAGGCGATCAGTTCCTTCAGGCTGCCGGCCTTGGCCGCCAGTGCTGCGGATCGCTGCTTTTCCGCCGCCAGGGCCGTTTGCGTCTCGGCCTCGAGCTTCTGCTTGGCTTCGAGCAGCATGCCGAGCCGCTTCTTTTCCGCCGTCTGCTCGGCGACTGCCGCCGTCAGCCGCGCCCGCTCCGCCTCGATCGAGGCCGTCACCCGTGACTGCTCCTGGAGTTCCGCCAGCAATATCTCGGTCTGCTGGCGCAGTTCCGGCACTACGGCGCCGAGCAGAATGGCGCTGCGCACCGACGACAGCGCGTCCTCCGGCTTGACCAGGATGGCCGGCGGCGGATTGAGCCCCATGCGCTGCAGCGCGGCCAGCACCTCGGCCAGAACGTCGCGTCTGGCGGCCAGTGAGGCACGGATTTTCTGCTCGTCGCCCTTCAGCCCTTCCAGCTTGGCACCGATGTCCTCGATGTCCTGGCCGAGTTTCTGCTCGGTCATCGCCGACTGGATCAGCGCCGCGGTGATCGAGGCATGGTCCTTCTTGACCGTCGCCATGTCGGCGGCGAGCTTGGCCAGCCGCTCCGACGACAGTGTGATCTCCTGCGATATCCGTTCGTATTCGGCGCGGCTCTGGTCCGGGTCGGGCGCCATGTCGAGCCTGCTCTGCGCCCGCGCGGCACCGAGCGACAGCATAAGCACCGCCGCTGCCAAGCCGCAGCCTGCGCGCCAAAAGCCCGTTCGCGATTTCCAACCTTCAGCCATTGAAGCCCGACTCTATGCGTGGCTTCGTTAACGAACAATCAACCATGTTCGAGAGCCCGCCGACCGAAAACAGCGTCGTGACGCATTGAGGCGAAAATCCGGGCGGCTCACGCCAATCCACCGGTTTCGGTCGAATCTGCAACGGCTCACGAGCGATGATAGGGATGGCCGGACAGGATTGTGGCCGCCCGGTAAAGCTGCTCGCCCAACATGACACGGACCAGTTGGTGCGGCCATGTCGGCGCGCCGAACGACACCATCAGGTCGGCCTGGTCGCGCAGCGACTGGTCGTGACCGTCGGCGCCGCCGATGGCGATGACCAGCGCCTTGCGGCCGCTATCACGCAGCAGCCCGATGCGCCCGGCGAAATCCTCGGAAGAAAAACTCTTGCCGCGTTCGTCGAGCAGCATCAGCGCGGCACCAGGCTGCAACTGCGCCTGCAGTTTCTGGCCCTCTTCGCGGCGACGCTCGTTGGCGGTCTGGGCGCGGCCCTCCGGGATCTCGACGACCCCTGAGAATTCGAGGCCCACGGCCTGCCCGCTCCTGGCGAAGCGCTCGAAATACCGCTCGGCGAGCAGCTTCTCGGGGCCGGCTTTCATCCGGCCCACGGCATGAACGGTGATTTTCATCCCTGCCTCGAAGAGCCGCTAATGCATGTCACCAAAAGTGGTCACCGGTTTGGGAACGACATGCATCAACCAATACGGCTCAGTGGAGGGTCTCTTCCTCGAGGTCCGGCGCCTGCCACATCTTTTCAAGATTGTAGAAGTCGCGGACTTCGGGGCGGAAGACATGGACGATGATGTCGCCCGAATCGATCAGGACCCAGTCGGCGCCGGCCAATCCCTCGACGCGCGCCGTGCCGAGCCCGGCATCCTTGAGCGCCTTGAGGAGATGATCGGCGACAGCCGAGACATGACGGTGCGATCGGCCGGACGCGATGACCATATAGTCACCGAGGCTCGATTTTCCCTGAATGTCGATTGAGACGATGTTTTCGGCCTTGGAGTCTTCCAGACTGGCAAGGACTGTCTTGATGGCGCGAGACACGGCGTCGTTTACGCTGATCCCGGCCGGCGAAGGCACGATGTCGGCCTTCTTCCAAAGTGCTGTTCTCAGTGTATTTCCTTTCGCAGCAAGAACAACCAAATCACCCTTCAAAGCAGGTGACACCCCTTAGATAGGCAGAGTTGCGTTGCAGTTTCAAGACGGCAGCCCTACCGTAGCCAACGAAGAACCGTTCTTCCGGTTCCGCTGTTGAAGAAAAAACGGAACTCTTGCCGCCCGGCGAGGGTTATCGGCGCATTGACCAATCGGATCCCCCTCATGCCTGTCGACCCTCAGAACGCTCTCCTCACCGTGCAGTCCGGCCTTGCGCAGCTCAGCGCTCTGATCGTCTCGTACTCGTTCTCGGCCATTGGCGCCGTCATCCTGCTGGTTCTCGGCTATATCGTCGCCGGCCTTGCCCAGCGCTCGATCTACGCCGGCCTCGGCCATATCCATGGCTTCGACACGACGCTGCGCCACTTCTTCTCGCGGATCGTCCGCTACGCCATACTGATCCTCGTCGTCGTCATGGTACTCGGCCAGTTCGGCGTCCAGACGACCTCGATCATTGCCGCCATTGGCGCCATCGGCCTAGCCATCGGCCTGGCGCTGCAGGGCACGCTGCAAAACATTGCCGCCGGCATCATGCTGCTGGCGCTGCGGCCATTCCGCATCGGCGAATATGTCGAGGTCGGGGCCATTTCCGGGACCATCGAGGAAATCGGGCTGTTCGCCACCACGCTGCGAACGGTCGAAGGCGTTTACGTGCTCGCTCCCAATTCGACGCTGTGGAACCAGCCCGTCCGCAATTTTACACGCAACGGCGTCCGCCGCGCCGATATCACCCTGACCATCGGCTCGTGGAACGATATCGATCTCGCTCAAAAGACCATGCTGGGCGTCGCCGCCATCGAACGACGCGTCAGGCGGGAGCCGGCGCCGATTGCCTTTGTGGCGACCGTCGGCGACAGCAACGTCGCCATAACCTTGCGCTACTGGACCTCGGCTGCCGATTTCTTCGCGACCCAGATCGATCTCACCAAACGCGCCAAGCAGGTCTTCGACAGCGAAGGCATTTCTATACCCGCGCCACCACCGGAAGCACCGCGGCAGGAAGCCTCGGCCACAAGGCAATAGCCGGAACGAGCGCGCGGCTTTTCTGCTGCACGAATGTGTTCGGGCTGGAGTTTGGGGAGGTCGCAGCCGCTATCCAGCGCGACCCCGCGGCTTGTCGCCAGCTCGCTGCCCGTGCGCGCAGCCACGTGCGCGAGGCGCGCCCTCGCTTTCGGGTGGAAAAACAACATGGCCTTGAGCTTGCCGAAGCTTTTTATGCCGGCTCGCGCAGCGGCAATATGAAGGCGCTTGGTGCGATGCAAGATTGCGGCGATCCATGTCGTGCGGAACCCTGACAAGCTCAGGCATCTGCACTAATGCATGTCGCGCAAGCGCGCGGCGGTTTTGCGATAACGACATGCATAAAAAAGAAGCCAAGGCGCGAACGCGCTTTAGAGCCTCAACCTGTAGCCGATTGAGTACGGACTTCAATCGTCGGAGCGAACGCGCTGTTCCTCAGGGGCGAAGGCCAGCTCCACCGGCAGCGGTGCCTGCGCCGTCATCGGCGCGAAATTGCCGGTCTCGGCGGCGGGAACAGGCGACATCGCCACGACGCGCCACAGCACGAACAGGCAAAAAACGGTGGCAATGACGACGGCCACATGGATGAAGGCCTGCGTTCCATAGACAGCGGAAAGCCCGGTCACGATGCCGGGCACGATGAAGCCGGACAGCGACCACGCGAACAGCAGTGAACTGGACAGCGCCACCATGTCGTCCTTGCCGGCGCGGTCGGCGGCATGGGCGCTGGCCAGCGAATAGATCGATTCCGACGCGCCGGCCCAGACCACATAGATGACGACCAGCGCCGCCAGCGCACCACCATCGAAGCCCAGCGCGAACAGGCCCGCCACCATGGCAAGCGCCGAAGCGGCGACCAGCACAAAGCGGCGGTCGGTGCGGTCGGAAATCCAGCCAAGCGGGATCTGCAGGATCAATGTGCCGATCGGCATCGCCGACAAAAGCAGTGCCACATCGGCCTGGCTGTAGCCCTTGGCCGTGGCATGGATCGGCGCAAAGCCTGAAATCGTCATCGACAGGCCGCCGACGGCAAGCATGCCGGCGACGCCGACCGGCGAAATCCGCCAGGCCCGGCCAAGCGCCACCGACGCCGCCTGCGGCGGCGGCGGCTGGGCAAGCCGCGTCAACCCGACGGGGAGGATCGACAGCGCGGTGAAGGCGATGCCGACCAGCGGCGCGTCCGCAGCGCTTATGTCGATCAGCGCCAGTGTGGAGTAGCCGACACCGAGCCCGGCGACATAGGCGACGTAGAAGAAGGCCATGACCCTGCCGCGTATGGCGTTGGCGATGACGTCGTTCAGCCAGCTCTGCGCAACGATGAACAGGCCGCATATGGCAAAGCCGTAGAGCGCGCGTGCCGCGATCCACGACAGCGGGTGCGGTCCGGCCCCGACGGCGGCGTTCGACAGCACGATCAACGCCGACAGCACCATGAATGCGCGCGCATGGCCGACGCGTCGTACCAGCGGACCGGTCAGGATGCAGCCTGCCAGGCCGCCGGCCGAGAGGCCGGTGACGATCAGCCCGGCCCAGGTCGGATCGAAGCCTTCGGCACCGAGCCGGACCGGGATATAGGCGAACATCAGTCCGTTGCCGACCGCTACCAGCGCCATCGACAGGACGACGCTGGCGATGGCGATCGCCGGGGCCGGCGGGCTGCCCTGTGCCGGGTCGCGTCTGGTCTGGTTTCGCTCGAGAATCGCCATGCCCGCGCAGGATCGCTCACGAACCGAGGAAAGGCAGCCGCAAATGCGACATCGCCGTAAGTGCTTAGGTCTTCAAGGTAGCGATCCTTCCAGCACCCCTCATCCGACCGAGCTTCGCTCGGCCACCTTCTCCCACAAGGGGAGAAGGAGAAAGAGACTCCTATCCCTGCGCCATCTTGCGGATCGCGGTCGACGACAGCGACGAGCGCGGGCCGTGAATGAAAGTCCAGGCCGGCGCCTTCATGCGGGCGAGCCGCGGCGCGTCGCCCTCGTCGACACGCGCGTAGTCGAAGGTCTTGGCGACAACCGACGACAGGAACGACAGCGTCGCGCCAGGGCGATCGATCACCGCGATCGGAAACGTCATGACGATCTGGCGCCAGCGCTGCCAGCGATGAAAATCGCGCAGCGAATCGGCGCCCATGATCCAGACGAAGTCGACGCCCGGGTTGCGCGCCTTGACCAGGGCCAGCGTGTCGGCGGTGAAGCGGACATAATGGCTCGCCTCGAAGGCGGTGACCTTGACCTTCGGGTTCCGGGCAATCTGCTCGGACAGGCGTAGCCGCTCGGCCAGCGGCGCCAGTTCCCGCGCGCTCTTGAGCGGATTGCCCGGCGTCACCATCCACCACAACTGATCGAGCGCCAGGCGCCTGAGCGCGATCTCGGCGACCAGCGCATGGCCGGCATGGGCAGGATTGAACGAGCCGCCGAACAGTCCGACGGCCAGGCCCTTTTCGGCATGCGGCATATGAAGGTAGCGAGAGGGGACGGGTTGTTCGGACGGGGATAGCATGTGTCAGGCACCCCCCTCTGCCCTGCCCTCTTTTCCAAAACTTGGCACCTCCCCCTCTAGGGGGGAGATTGGCGGCTTCATCCCTGGCGCCCTTACTGCGACGCCGGAGGTTGGCGAAAGTCCATGCGACAGCCAATCTCCCCCCTTGAGGGGGAGATGTCCGGCAGGACAGAGGGGGGTGGCTGGGCGCACGCCTCTCAGGCTCTAACCGCGAATAAGCTCAAGGCCTCACCTGTCCCGTCCCGCGCACGCGGTACTTGAACGAGGTCAGTTGCTCGACACCGACCGGGCCGCGCGCATGCATCTTGCCGGTGGCGATGCCGATTTCGGCGCCCATGCCGAATTCGCCGCCATCGGCAAATTGCGTCGAGGCATTGTGCAGAAGGATCGCCGAATCGATCTCGTTGAAGAACCGTTCGACGGCGTTCGTATTCTCGGCGACGATCGCCTCGGTGTGGTGCGAGGAGAAATTCTCGATGTGCTCAATCGCACCGGCAACGCCATCGACCAGTTTTACTGCGATGATGGCATCGAGATATTCGCTCACCCAGTCGGCGTCGGTCGCAGGCTGGGCGTCGGCAAACACTTTCAGCACCTCGGCGTCGGCGTGGATTTCGCACCCTGCCGCGCGCAACGCCCCGAGGATCGGCACCAGATGAGTGGCGGCAACAGCGCGGTCGACCAGCAGCGTCTCGGCCGCGCCGCAGACGCCGGTGCGCCGCATCTTGGCGTTGACCGCGATCCTGGCCGCCATGTCGAGATCGGCCGAGCGGTCGATGTAGAGATGGCAGATGCCTTCGAGATGAGCGAAGACCGGCACCCGCGCCTCGTTCTGGACGCGTTCGACCAGGTTCTTGCCGCCGCGCGGAATGATGACGTCGATATTGCAGGAAAGTCCTTTCAGCATCTCGCCGACGGCGGCGCGGTCGGCGGTCGGCACCAGCTGGATGGCATCCTGCGGCAGCTTGGCCGCTTTCAGCCCTTCGACCAGGCAGGCATGGATCGCCGCCGAGGAGTTGAGCGAATCCGAGCCGCCGCGCAGGATCACCGGATTGCCGGCCTTGAGGCACAGCGCGCCGGCATCGGCGGTCACGTTCGGCCGGCTTTCGTAGATGACGCCGACAACGCCGAGCGGCGTGCGCACGCGCTCGATATGCAGGCCGTTCGGCCGGTCCCATGCGGCAATGACATCGCCGACCGGATCGCGCAGCCCGGCGATTTCACTGATGCCGTCGGCCATGGCACGGATGCGGCCGGGATCAAGCTTCAGCCGGTCCATGAAAGAAGCCGAAAGCCCCGACTGCTCGCCATTTTTGATGTCGATGGCGTTGGCGTCGAGAATATCCTGCTCGTGGCGAAGGATCGCCTGCGCCATACCGATCAACGCGGCGTGCTTGCGCTCGGCTGTGGCGACGGCCAGCGGTCGGGCGGCAGCGCGGGCGCGGCGGCCGATATCGGCCATCAGCGCCACCGTATCGTCCCGGGATTTTTCATGCAGCTTCAGCATGGCTCATCCTCCGCTATTCACCTCGTCACCGACCGCTTGGTCAGCGGCCTGTACTTGGTCGCCGGCCTGTACTTGGTCATTAGAATGGCTCACCACAAGGTCGTCGCGGTGGATCATCGCCGATCGCGCTTCATAGCCGAGCACCGTTTCGATCTCGGCTGTTTTCAAGCCAGCGATCCTTACGGCATCGGCGGCATCGTAGGCAACCAATCCGCGCGCGATCTCGCGGCCTTCGGGCGACAGGATCGCCACCGTGTCGCCGCGCGAGAAATTGCCGCTGACCAGCTTGACCCCGGCCGGCAGCAGCGACTTGCCCGACAGCAGCGCGCCGATGGCGCCGGCATCGACTGTCAGCCGGCCTGCCGGTTCGAGCTGCCCGGCGATCCATGTCTTGTAGCCCTTGACCGGATTGGCGCTCGGCCGGAAGAACGTCGCCCGCTCGCCACGCTCGATCGCCAGCAGCGGCGACAGCCGCGTGCCTGATGTGATGATCATGGCAGTGCCGGCGGCGGTGGCGATCTTGCCGGCGTCGAGCTTGGTGCGCATGCCGCCGCGTGAAAACTCCGAAGCGGCCGCACCCGCCATCGCCTCGATGTCAGGCGTGATGCGGTCGACGACAGCGACGAACCTGGCATGCTGGTCGCGCGCCGGCGGCGCCGTGTAGAGCCCGTCAATGTCGGAGAGCAGCACCAAAAGGTCCGCGCCCATCATCGTCGCCACCCGCGCCGCCAGCCGATCATTGTCGCCATAGCGGATTTCGGAGGTCGCCACCGTATCGTTCTCGTTGATGACCGGCACCGCCTTCATCTTGAGCAGCGTCGAGATCGTCGCGCGCGCATTGAGATAACGGCGGCGCTCTTCGGTGTCGCCGAGCGTCAGCAGGATCTGGCCCGATTTCAGGCCGCCCTTGCCGAGCGCATCCGACCAGGCGCCGGCCAGCGCAATCTGCCCGACGGCCGCCGCCGCCTGGCTTTCCTCGAGCTTCAGCGCCCGCTTGCCGAGGCCCAAAATGGTGCGGCCAAGCGCGATGGCGCCGGACGACACGACGAGGATCTCGGCGCCATTCTCGGCCAGCACTGAAATGTCGTCGGCAAGCGAAGCCAGCCAGTCGCGCTTCAGCCCCGCCGTGCGGTCGACAAGCAGCGCCGAGCCGATCTTGACGGTGATGCGCCGGTATTTTTTCAGCGACTGCGCGGCCATCGCTATCTCCAGCGCGTCTCGACTGGAGCGGCGACAGCTTCGCGCGCCTCGGCGACGACCGTCATCAGTGCGCGCAGAACCGCCTCGACGCCTTCGCCGGTGACGGCGGACAAAAGCATCGGCGCGCCGCCGGCGGCGCGTTTCAGCGAAGCGACCTTCTTCTTGCGCGCGTCGGCATCGAGCGTGTCGACCTGGGAAAGTGCGACGATCTCGACCTTCTCGACCAGCCCATGGCCATAGGCGTCGAGTTCGGCGCGCACGGTCTTGTAGGCCTTCCCCGGATTTTCTTCCTGCGCCGAGACGAGGTGCAGGAGGACCCGCGTGCGTTCGACATGTCCGAGGAATCGGTCGCCGATGCCGACGCCTTCATGCGCGCCTTCGATCAGGCCGGGAACGTCGGCGATGACGAACTCGCGCCCGTCGATACGGGCCACACCGAGGCCCGGATGCAGCGTGGTGAAGGGATAGTCGGCGATCTTCGGCTTCGCTGCGGTGACGGCGGCGAGGAAAGTCGACTTGCCGGCATTGGGCAGGCCGACCAGGCCGGCATCGGCGATCAGCTTGAGCCGGAGCCAGATGTTGAGCTCTTCGCCCGGCTGGCCCGGATTGGCGCGGCGCGGCGCCTGGTTGGTCGAGGTCTTGAAATGCTGGTTGCCGAAGCCGCCATTGCCGCCCTTGGCCAGCAGGAAACGTTGGCCGACGACGGTCAGGTCGCAGATCAGCGTGTCGTTGTCCTCGGCAAAGACCTGCGTTCCCGCCGGCACTTTCAGCGTCACGTCGGCGCCCTTGGCGCCGGTCATGTTGCGGCCCATGCCGTGCGTGCCGGTCTTGGCCTTGAAATGCTGCTGGTAGCGATAATCGATCAGCGTGTTCAGCCCATCGACCGCCTCCACCCAGACGTCGCCGCCGCGGCCGCCGTCGCCGCCGTCGGGACCGCCGAATTCGATGAACTTTTCGCGCCGGAACGACACCGATCCGGCACCACCATCGCCAGAGCGGACATAGACCTTGGCTTGATCGAGAAATTTCATCGTATTGCTGAGTTTCTGCTAACGGCCTTGCGGCATTGCTCTAACGTTTGGCACTGCTCTAAACCAAGGCGGGGCGAAGGGCGAGGCTGTTTATCAACATGGCCCGAGTCTGAACATGGTCCGAGTCTGAACATCGCCGGAGTCGCAATGAAGCTTGTAACCTACAACATCCACTACGGCGTCGGTCTTGACGGCCGCTACGATGTCGGCCGCATCGCCGATGCCGTGCGCGGCGCCGACGTGATCGCGCTGCAGGAGGTCTCGCGCAACAACCCCAACAATGGCGGCCGCGACATGGTGGCCGAGCTCGGCGACGCCCTGCCCGAATATTTCGCCGTCTACGGCAGTAATTTCGAGGCCAATGTCGGCTCGCGCCTGGAAAACGGCCGCGCCATCACCACCACCTTCCAGCTCGGCAACATGGTGCTGTCGAATACCCCAATTCATCTGTCGCGCAATCTGCTCTTGCCGCGCAGCCGCAGTTTCGAAGTGATGAATTTCCAGCGCGGCGCGCTGGAGGCGCTGATCGAGACGCCGATTGGTTTCATCCGCTTCTATTCCACCCATCTCGATCATCGCAGCCCGGTCGAACGCGCCAGCCAGATCCGGTTTCTGCGCCGGCGCTTGTTGAACTATGCGATCGAGGGCGGCGCGCTGTCGGGCGTCGCCGAGGTCGGCCTGCCCGACCTGCCTTGTCCCGAAGGCTTCGTCGTCATGGGCGACTTCAACATGCTGGCCGGATCGCCGGAATATGTCGAATTCGCCGGCCGCCTGGACCACGAATTCGGCATGCCGGTGACCGCGGATCTTGCCGTCGATGCCGCCCTGCGCCTTGCCGCCGCAGGCGCCGATCTCGCCACCTGGGTCGACCCCAAGCGGCCTGACGACGCCAGCCGCCACAAGCGCATCGACTATGTCTTCACCAGCGCCTCGCTGACCAAATCGCTGAAGCGCCTGTGGGTCGACCGGCAAGCTGTCGGTTCAGACCACTTGCCGGTCTGGGTCGAATTGGGCTGACCTTGAGTTTGGTCCGCGATCCTTCGCGCCAAGCCACGCCTCAGAGACCGTTTCGAAATTCGCTCTGGTGAGTCATATGGTGGTGGTTTCGAGAACCGGAGCGCAGCGGACATTTGGGTCCGTGAGCACCGGAAGCGCAGAAAACGCCATCAGATGGCCGCCAGAGTAGAGTTTCCAAACGGTCTCTAGAAATGCACCCAGTTGCGCAGGCTCGTCCAGGTCTTGCGATCGAGACGGTAGCGCTCGACCGGCACCTGGCCGGCGACGATCGAGTTCAGCATGCCCTGGCCGGCATATTGGAAGCCGCATTTGTGGATGACCCGGCGCGAGGCCGGATTGATCACCCGCGTCGAGGCATGCAGCACCTGGATCGACGTCCTCTGGAAGGCGAGGTCGACCAGCGCATGCGCGGCCTCCGTCGCATAGCCGCGCTTCCAGTATGGCTCGCCGATCCAGTAGCCGAGCTCCAGCCCGCGATCGGTGGTGTTGAGGCCGGCGCATCCGACGAAGGTTTCGGTGCCGACCAGGGTCAAGGCATAGGCAATGCCGGCCCGGCGCGATGCCGTCATCGCGAGGAAGGCGCGTGCCTCGGCCTCGCCATAGGGGTGCGGCATGCGGGCCAGCATTTCGGCGACATGGCGATTGTCGGCGAGCGCCACCAGTTGCTCGATGTCACTTTCGCGCGGCGCCCGCAGGACCAGCCGCTCGGTCACCAGGACCGGACAATCTATCGCGTAACTTTCACCGTCTGTGTCATCCGCTTCGGCAACCATGTCAGTCCTCCAGGCAAGAAAAAGGGGAGATGGAAACCCATCTCCCCTGATCCATTTCCTGGCTTGGCCAGACACCGGTTCCCGAGATGGGTGCCGGTGTTCTCGTGCGGAACCGGCTACTCCGCGGCCTTGGTCATCGGGTTCACCGATACGTAGGTTCGGCCATTGGCTTTTTTATTGAAGGTGACTGCGCCAGCTTCGAGCGCAAACAGCGTGTGATCCGTGCCAATGCCGACATTGGTGCCGGGATGCCACGTCGTGCCGCGCTGACGAATAATGATGTTGCCCGGAATCACGGCTTCGCCGCCGAATTTTTTCACGCCGAGCCGCTTGGAATGGGAGTCGCGACCATTGCGCGACGAACCGCCAGCTTTCTTGTGTGCCATCTAACTAACTCCGATGCGCCGCTAGGCGCTTAAAGGGTCTTATGAACGCGTTCGCGTTCCGTTTCAAGTCCGAACCGGCGACGATCGCGCCGGCCCGCTTTACTTCTTCGCCAAATCTTTGGCCTGCTCGCGCCAGTCCGTGATCTGGTCGGCGCTGAACGGCATATGCTCGTCGATCTTGGCGATATCCTTGTCCGACAGCTTGGCGATCTGGGCGAAGGTCGTGATGCCCTGCTCGTTCAACTGGCCGGCCGCAACCGGGCCGATGCCCTTGATCACGGTCAGATCGTCCGGCTCGCCCTTCGGCGCTTTGAACAGCGGCGCGGCGGCGGTTTCAGTTGCCTTGGCTTCCTTCTTCGGCGCAGCCTCTGCCTCGGTCTTTGGCGCGGCTTCAGCCTTCATCTCGGCCTTTGCGGCAATCTCGGCCTTCGCCTCGGCCTTGGCCGCGGCCTTCTTCGTCGGCTTGGCGCCGCCCAGCAGGATCTCGGCGATCCGCACGGTGGTCAACAGCTGGCGATGGCCGATCTTGCGGCGCGAATTCTGCCGGCGGCGCTTCTTGAAAGCGATGACGGTGCGGTTCTTGCCCTGCTCGACGACTTCGGCGGTGACCAAAGCGCCGTCGACGAACGGCGCGCCGAACGTGACATTCTCGCCCTCGCCATGCGCGAGCACGTGGCCGATCTCGACGATGTCGCCGACCTGGCCTTCGACTTTTTCGATCTTCAGGAGATCGTTGGCGGCGACGCGATACTGCTTGCCGCCCGTTTTGATGACTGCGAACATTTTTTGCCTTTCGCTGTTCGGTCGGCCTTGACGAACCGCTTCAGCGGTTCGGCCGTCTTTTTGTCAGTCTGCGGGTTCAAAAAGCAAGCGGCGCGGAAGAGCCCTCCACGCCGATTGCGCGCTGTCCCTAGCCGAAGGTGCGGCGCGAGTCAAGGCAAACGGCCGAAAGCAAGCCGGTGCCGTTGGCACAAGCGGCAGAGGTATCGAGGGACGAGCCATACGGCCCGGAAAGAAGCCTGATATCAGGCAGATTGGCCCTTGTAACCTGTCCGTCCAGCCGTTATCTAGTGCGCCGCGCCGGCAACGGCGGACCATGACCCCGGAGAGGTGGCAGAGTGGTCGAATGCACCGCACTCGAAATGCGGCATGGGTGCAAGCCCATCGGGGGTTCGAATCCCTCCCTCTCCGCCATACGACATTGTTTACATTGATAAAAATCAAAGAATAGGTTGCGCGCCCGCCATAAAGCCCGCCTGCCGAAAACGCCGTATTCGCGGCACGTCAGCTTACGACACAAATATGCGGGGTTCATGCTTCGACCTGGTAGATGGCAGAGATCAACTTCGGCCTCGCTAAGCGAAGTCGTGGGGTAGCGACAGCGGAATCAGGATACGCGACTAGCACCCCGTGCCGGGTCAACCTCGCCGTCGGGAAGTACCGATCGGTGCGGACCCAAGCGGATTCACCCTTGTCGGCGGCGGACGCCGGCGGTGGCGGTCAGCACCCGAGCAGGCTTCCCATTGTTGACGTCCGCTGCGCATCTGCGGCGACCGTCGCCATGTCCTCTGCTCCCGGGTTGACGGTGGTGTAGACGAGGAGCACTCTCGAGTGTCAGCAGATGTGGTCAGGTTGAGTGTCGGCGAGTAGCAGAGGTCCAGCAACCATGACTTTGAGGCGAACCAGAGCTTACGCCGCATCCGGCTTGGTTCTAGCGATTTGCACTGTGTTTGCTTGGCAGAACGCCACTGCTGCTCACAATTGCCACGCAGCCGCGACGCCTGGCGTCAATTGGCACGAGTGTGACAAGAAGCTTCTCATCCTAGAAGGACAGGACCTGAGCGGGGCGAACCTGTTCGGTGTTGATTTCACTTCGACCGACCTCAGGAACAGCAATCTCCTTGCGGCAAATCTTGAGAAGGCAACGCTTGTGCGTGCTTCCCTGGCCGACTCGACCGCCAAAGGCGCCCGGTTCGACAGAATCGAGGCCTACAGGACCGACTTCAGCCGTATGGACGCGCAGGGCGCTGTGTTCGCGAGCGCGGAATTGCAGCGCTCGAATTTCCAGGACGCCATTCTGACCAACGTTGATTTCACAAAGGCAGAATTGGGGCGTGCGCGGTTCCATGACGCCGATATCAGCGGCAGCCGCTTCTCGTTTGCCAATCTCGCACGGGCGGACTTCCGAGGAGCGACGTTCACCGCGTCGATAGACTTTGACCGCGCCTTTTTCTTTCTGACCCGTATCGAGGGCGTCGACCTTACCAATTCGGCGGGTCTGTCCCAGTGGCAGCTCAACATGGCTTGCGGAGACGCCCGGACCGAGTTGCCTTCTGGCTTGACGAGGCCTGAAGATTGGCCCTGTCAATTCCAGCAGGAATAGTTGTCGGCAAGCGAACTGCGGCAATGCTGCACCCGACAGGATTCGAACCTTTCGGCAAGCCGCCTAACCCGAATGCCCTGCCGTTCCCGAGCGGTTGGGATAAGCGTCTCGACATGCATGAACTCGTGCTTTCCGCACCGTTCGCAGAGGTGGCTAGTCCACCTCCTGTCAGAAGAAAGGATCATAGCATGAGTGACGAACTGATCCGCCTTCCTGATGCAATGGAGCCCGTCACGCGCCCCGGCATTATACACCATAGGTGCGAGCATCCCGGCTGCGCCAAGAATGCGGGATGGGGCTTTGCCAATGTCCTCTGTTCCAGGTCGAAGTATCCAAGATCATAGGGCATGAGGCTCAAGGGCCAAATGCCATCGTCGAACTCGTTGACGCCGAACCTTTGATCGGCTGGGCACGGTGACGATCTTCTTCCTGTGCATGCAGATGCGGCCGGAGGCGGACGAATCTGTTCACCTTCGGGACGAGCCTGCGCTATTCGATTGATGAATCACCCTCATAACGACATGCGGATTTTGCCGCCTAATCGATCGCCGGCGTCGTCGCTATTCTATTTGAACATTCGCAACACTGCCGCACATGCCGAGGAAATGAGCATGGCCCGGCAGGCCTGCGACAGTTCAGGACGATCAAAGGAGACAGGCATGACCAAGCAGAGCGGAATCGAGAACACCGCGCAGTCCAGTGTCGACTTTGGCCGGCGTGATCTCCTGAAGCTGACCGGCGCCGGCGTTGCCGCGCTCGGTGCGGCGTCGCTGTTCAACATCCCCTTCGCAAAGGCTCAAGACATGTCAAACGGCGCCAACAACTTCTACACCAGTGATCGGGTGACGCTGGAAAAGATCGCCTTCAAGAGCCAATACGAGATGAACGTTGTGGGCAATCTGTTCATTCCCAACAAGCTCGACCGCAATGCGCGCCATCCGGCGCTCGTCGTCGGGCATCCGATGGGTGCGGTGAAGGAGCAGAGCGCAAATCTTTATGCCACCAAGATGGCCGAACAGGGCTTCGTCGCCATGTCCATCGACCTGCCGTTCTGGGGCGAAAGCGAGGGCGAGGCCCGCCAGATCGTTTTACCGGATGTCTACGCCGAAGCATTCAGCGCCGGGGTCGATTTCCTGGGGACACGGCCATTCGTCGACAGAAACCGCATCGGCGCGATCGGCGTCTGCGGCAGCGGCAGCTTCGTCATCAGCGCGGCCAAGATCGACCCGCGGATGCGCGCCGTCGCAACCGTCAGCATGTACGATATGGGGGCCGCCAACCGCAACGCGCTTAACCATTCACTGAGCGTCGAGCAGCGCAAGCAGGCCATTGCTGCAGCTGCCGAGCGGCGCTGGGCAGAGTTTGAAGGCGGCGAGGTCGAATATACCAGCGGCACGGTGCATGAGCTGACCGCCGACACCCATCCGATCCAGCGGGAATTCTATGACTTCTACCGTACGCCGCGGGGTGAATTCACGCCCGCCAGCGCAAACCCGCAGATCACCACGCATCCGACGCTGACCAGCAACGTCAAGTTCATGAATTTCTACCCGTTCAACGACATCGAGACGATCTCGCCGCGCCCGATGCTGTTCATCGCCGGCGATCAGGCTCACTCCCGCGAGTTCAGCGAGGAAGCCTACCAGCGAGCGGCCGAGCCGAAGGAGCTTGTTTGGGTTTCCGGCGCCGGGCACGTCGACCTCTACGATCGCGTCGACCTGATCCCGTTCGACAAGCTGACCAGCTTCTTCAATCAGCACCTCTCCGCGTGAGCGGCGCGCTGGAGCCTGTACCGGACGGAACAGGCTCCATCAGCATAGATCGGGAGACACAAGGGCATGCTGAAACTGTTGCTGAACGCCGCTGTTATTGCACTCGGAACGCTTGGATCTGCCATGGCTCAAGAACGCATTCGCATTTTTTCGGATTGGGGCGAGGTCACAGCCGATCTCGCCGATAACGAGGCCGCAAGATCTCTGGCGCAGATGCTGCCGCTTACGATCGAGATGTCCGATCATCTGCGCCAGGAAAAGACCGGCAATCTGCCTTCCGCCTTGCCCGAGCTGGCGCGGCAGCGCGACTTCTCTGCCGGCACGCTTGGGTTGTGGAGTTCCGATCATTTCGTGATCTACTATCGGAGCGGTCGCCTCCCGGCGCCTGGCATCATCAGGCTCGGGCAGGTCACTGGCGATGTCTCGATCTTTGACCGTCCCGGTCCGGTCACCATCCGCGTTGAACGCGCCGACTGAAACCTGCGCAATCCGCTCGTAGTTAGTCGCCGGGGGCGAGCGGCGGATTGAATAGCTGCCGCTCAATGAAGTCTCTGTGTTCGCCTTCGATTTATCCGGTATAATCGAGTTCTGGCTATCACAAGGATTCATGAGTGTCGCGGCAGAATGTCAATGATCTGCTCGCGTTCCTGGCTGTTGCTCGGGAGCGTAGCTTTACGCGCGCCGCAGCCCGGTTCGGCATATCGCAATCGGCGCTAAGCCACACCATCCGTCAACTCGAAGCGCGCCTTGGCGTTCGCCTGCTCACCCGCACGACCCGCGCGGTGGCTCCCACCGAGGCGGGAGAGAGGCTTTTGCAGCGGATTGGGCCGCACTTTGACCAGATCGAAATCGAGGTCGATGCCCTGAACGAACTGAGGGAAAAGCCCGCTGGAACCATCCGGCTGTCAGCGCCCGACTATGCAATCAGCAGCATCCTTTGGCCCAAGCTGAAACGCTTTCTCCCGAAATATCCCGACATCAAGGTCGAACTCCTGCTCGACAACGGCCTCACCGACATCGTGACGGAGCGCTTTGACGCCGGGATCCGCATGGGCGAACAGCTTGCGAAAGACATGATCTCGGCTCGCATCGGACCGGATTTCCGCTTCGCGGTCGTCGGCGAAGAATCCTACTTTGCCGAGCATCCCGCGCCGGAGAAGCCGCAGGATCTCGTGCAGCACAATTGCATCAACTACCGTTTTCCAACGTCCGGGGCCCTTATGTGTGGGAGTTCGAGGAGAACGGCCGCGAGATCAAAATTCGCGTCGATGGGCAGCTCGTCTTCAACAACATCTTTCATGTCCTGGACGCCGCGCTGGCCGGCCGCGGCCTCGGCTATGTTCCGGAAGAAATGGCCCTTCCCCACATCGCCAAAGGGCGGCTGGCGCGGGCCCTGGAAGGATGGTCGCCCTATTGGGATGGCTACCATCTCTATTATCCGAGCCGCCGGCAATCCTCGCCTGCTTTCGTTGCCCTGGTCGATGCGCTGCGCCATCGCGACTGACTATCGATGCCGCGGGCTTCGACGTTCTTGCCACTGAAAGCCCCGCAAAGAGGGCGACGACAACCGTCCATACATCATGGCTCGCCAGATGACGTGAACCGCCGAGGCTGCAGCATAACGGTCAGGGCTGCTGTATTGCCGCCAGCTTCCAGTCGCCGCCGTTCTGGCGCGTGAAGGTCCACAGTTCGGTTGTTTCCGTCGGCCGATCGGCTTCGCCGGCGACGATCTTGCCGCTGGCGCGATCGCGCATTACGTCAAGAGACTCGTAGCGCAGGGCAGCCGTCGCGTAGTCACGATCATCTTCCCGCCAGCTCTCCGCAATATCGGCCTCCAGCAGGCTGACGTTCGACACCTCGTTCCTGATGCCGTTCTTGGCATTGTCGGCAAGTTCTTCGGACAGGTACGACACCATCTCGGGGGTCGCCAGCCGGCGCAAGCCAGCATGGTCTTCACGCCCGAACGCTTCCTGAACTTCGGTCAACCGCTGCTGGAATGTATCGAGATCGGCCGGCGTCATCGTAATTTGATCGTTGGCTGGAGCCGTCCGGCCAAAGCCAGACCCGATGCCTGGAATGGGGAAAGATGTGACGTTGTCCGCCTCGCGCTGGGCTGCCGCGTTTCGCCCAAAATTGCCCATGCTCCGCGGAACACCGGCCATGGCAGGCGCTTGGTTGCGTGCCGATTGCGACCGGAAAAAGCGGATGATCAGCATGATCGCGCCGCCGATCAGCAGTCCTTGCAGCAGCAGGCCCAACATGCCAGCCAAGCCGCCGAACCCCTGGCCCAAAAGAAGTCCGATCAGACCGCCGAGCAGCAGGCCGCGCATCATCGAACCGCCGAGGCCGCTGAAGATCCCTGGTCGTTGGGCTGCCGGTCTCTGGCGCGCCGCATTGTTCGTTGCGGTGTTGGGCGTCATCGAGCGCTCGACCGGCGCGGCCGGCTGTGGCGCCGTCCTGGTCGGCGGGACCGACTGGAACGTGCGCGTGCCGCGGCTGCCGAAGCTGCCGCCACGCCGCGCCTCCGCGTAATCGGCCGTGACCATGGAAAAAGCCAGGAACAGTCCTGCAAACAAAACGGCAAACCGGCTCGAACGCGAAATCATCATGGCAAATCCTCAAGCGACACTTTGGCGCTATATGGGGTGCGCCGATCGAAATATCAGTGGCCGCAGCTTCCGTACCTGGCAATTGAGGAGAATTCCAGGACCGCCACAAATTCAGCAAAGCAGCCGACCGTGATCCTTCTGCCACCTTGTGCGTTGTCGCCTGAGGCACACCGAGGAGAAAAACGGTGTTTGCAGGTTTCAGGGCCACCAGCTTGCAACTGGACGACACGACCATTTTCGCAAGGGTCGGCGGAACCGGTCCGCCGCTGCTGCTGCTTCATGGTTTTCCAGAAACGCATCTGATGTGGAGGGATATTGCCGCGGCCCTGGCGCCCCGCTTCACAGTCGTCGCCGCCGATCTTCGCGGCTATGGGCAAAGCGGCTGCCCGGTCTCCTCGGCCGAGCATAGCCCATACGCCAAACGCGCCATGGCCGCAGACATGGTTCAAGTCATGCAGCAGTTGGGGTTTGAGCGGTTCATGGTTGCCGGACATGACCGCGGCGGGCGGGTCGCCTATCGCCTGGCACTCGATCACCCCGATGAGATATCCAAGGTCGCGGTCCTCGACGTCATCCCGACCGCCGCCGCGTGGGACAGGGCGGATGCCAGACTGGCTCTCCGATTCTGGCCCTGGAGCCTGCTTGCGCAACCGGAACCGCTGCCGGAGCGACTGATCGGCGCGGCGCCCGATGCCATCGTCGACAATGCGATTGTGCAGTGGGGATCGCCGGCAGAAATGTTCTCTGCAACGATCAGGGAGGCCTATGTCAAGGCGCTTCGGGATCCCGTTCATATTCATGCGATTTGCGAAGAGTATCGGGCCGCTGCCACGATCGATCGTGAACATGACGCGCTGGACCAGATAAACGGTCGTCGCATCAAGTGTCCGCTCCTGGCACTGTGGAGTAGCCAGGGCGGCCTCGAGACCTGGTATGCGGAGGAAGGCGGACCGCTGGCTATCTGGAGGAAATGGGCCGACAGAGTTGAAGGAGGTCCCGTTCCGGGCGGGCACTTCTTTCCAGAAGAGCACCCTCACCAGACCGCAGCGGCTCTCTCGAAATTCTTCGAGGTTGAATAGGGAATGACGCCCAGGGCAGAGTGTTGTAGAGCTTCACATGCCTCATTCGCCCCTCCGGCGTCAAATCTGCTTGATAAAATGAAAGCCATCTCGCCAGCCATATCCCTGATATGCAGCATCGTGTTTGTCGGAGGTTGCGCATCGCCCTTCCATGCATCCTTTGATGCCGCGAAATACGACAGGATGAGTTGCGTCGAACTCAACGTGGCCATGGGCGAAGTCGCCAAGGAGCTGTCGGCGACAGCGATCACCCGGGGCAAAGTCGCGAAAACCAACATTCCGAACTGGCTATGGGGAGTCCGGCGTGTCGCCACTACCGTCACAGTCCGCCAGAACGCGAAAATCGAGCAATTGCAGCAGCAGGAGGCTGCGATCGCAGCTGTGAGACGAAGCAGGTGCTGATTGCGGCATCGGTGTGAGAGCCTGCTGCCGAAGGCTGAAAATGATCGATTTCGCAGTATTACAGCCGAGGCTCGACGGCTCCGTGGATTCTGTCATCCTCACCGTCACGGCTTCAGTCTCGGCGACACGGCCAAGCCGAGGAAAACGATAACGGCCTGATTGAGGCGCAGGATGTCCGCGTCGTCTAACCGCCCGATATTTGCGCCGATCTTGGACTTTGGGACCGTGGTGATCTTGTCCACCATCAGTCGGCAGACGGTGAGCAGCCCGTTGCGCTCGTTCGGTTCGACGGACAGACGGAACAATGGCGCGTCCGTCTCGTCGGACGACGGCCGCGTCCCATTGGGCATGCTTGAACTCAGTGATTTCGAAGACGATCTCCTGGCAGCCGAGCAAAGCCCGAACGATATCGAGGACCGATTCAGGCGTGCCGGTCTCGACTATATCGACGATGTGCTTGAAGCGTTGGAATGGAGCCGCCATGCAGGGTTTCCTGACGAGGAAGATCGGCAATCGCCCTTGCCTGAAAAGACCTGGCTCGACGAGTTGCCGAGCCTGACAGCGCTGGTCACAAATCCTTTGCGCCATGTCGGACGAAATGACCCATGTCCCTGTGGCAGCGGCAAGAAAGCGAAGAAATGCTGTCTCGCAAATTGACCTGATGCAGCACCGCGGACTTGATCCTTGGCTGTCTCAGGCCGATCCACGGGATTGGTGCGCAGCGATTGCGCCGAGGAAGATCTCGCCGAATTCCCTGAGTTTTGCGGCGCCGACGCCATTGACTGCGGCGAAGGCGTCGAGGTCGCGCGGGCAGCGTTCGGCCATGTCGATCAGCGTGCGATCGGAGAAGATGACGAAGGCCGGCACCTGGCACTCCCGGGCGAGACGCAGTCGAACCGCCTTGAGCGTGGCCAAGAGCGCGGTATCCAGGTCTTCCGTGCCCGCGGCAGCATTCGGGGTGGGACGAGTCTTGTCTCGTGCCGCGCGGTTCCGCACCTCTACGCGATACCGGAACGGGACCTCGCCACGGGCCAGCTCACGGCCCTTTTCGGCGATGGCAAGGCCGCCATGGCCGCCTGAGTCAAAAGTCACAAACCCTCCCGCGACGAGCTGGCGGATGAGCGACTGCCAGACATCCTTCTTGCGCGCCACACCGGTCCCGAAGCTGGCAAGCCTTTGGTGGTTCCTGGCCAGGACCTTCTCGGTTTCATGGCCGAGCAGAACATCGACGATATGGGCGGCGCCAAAACGCTCGCCGGTCTGCGCGATGGCCGCGAAGACGATCCGTGCCTCCGCCTCGCCATCCGAATGCGGCGTCTGGTCGAGGCAGTTGTCGCAATTGCCGCAAGGCATTGCTGGTTCGCCGAAATAGCCAAGCAGGATCTGGCGACGGCACTGGGCCGTTTCGCAATAGCCGATCAGCGTATCGAGCCGGCCATGCGCGCGCCTTTTATGCTCCGCCGGCGCGTCCTCGTCGTCGATGAAAAGCCGCCGCATGCGAATGTCGCCGAGACCGAAGAGCATATGTGCCTCGGCAGCCCGCCCGTCGCGGCCGGCGCGGCCGATTTCCTGATAATAGGCTTCGAGGCTGCCCGGCAGGTCGGTGTGGAAGACATAGGCGACGTCAGGCTTGTCGATCCCCATGCCGAAGGCGATGGTCGCCACCATCACCACGCCCGACAGGGTCATGAAAGCGTTTTGATTTGCTTCACGCGCCTCCTTGCTCATGCCGGCATGATAGGCCAGGGCGCGCACGCCGTTCTTCTCGAGGAACGCCGCCATCTCTTCCGTCTTCTTGCGCGACAGGCAATAGACGATCCCGCTGCGGCCGGCATGACGCTGCACGAAGCCCAGCAATTGGCGCTTGCTGTCCTGCTTGGCCTCGACCCCAAGCTTGATGTTCGGCCGGTCGAAGCCCAGCACCAGGGTTTCGACACGCCCGGCGAACAATTGTCCGGCGATGTCGGTGCGCGTCGCCTCGTCCGCTGTCGCCGTCAGCGCAATGATCGGCACATCAGGGAAAATGTCGCGCAGCCGCGACAACTCTTCATATTCGCGCCGGAAAGACGGCCCCCATTGGGAGATGCAATGCGCCTCGTCGACAGCGATCAGCCGGATGTCGAGCCTGGCTAGCGCCTCGATCATCCGCGCGGTCATCAGCCGCTCCGGTGCAAGATAGAGCAGGCGCGTCTGGCCCGCCGCGACGCGGCGCCATGCGGCGACATTGGCATCGCGGTCGAGCGAGGAATTGATCGTATCGGCGGCCACGCCGGCAAGACGCAATGCGGCGACCTGGTCCTGCATCAGCGCCACCAGCGGCGAAACGACAATGGTGAGACCGCCCAGGACCAGCGCCGGGACCTGGTAGCAGAGTGATTTGCCGGCGCCGGTCGGCATGACGGCCAGCACATGACGCCCGGCCAGCAGCGCCTCCGTCACGGCGTCCTGGCCGGGACGAAAATCGTCGAAGCCGAACACGTCCTTCAGGACGCGCCGCTTGGGATCCTCCGCCGGGACGCTCGCCGCCGCTGCCTGCATCAGGGAATTTCTATGATCGGCGCTGCCCGAAAAGGCATTGGGGGAACGGCCCGAGTCAGCGGCGACGTGACCTGCCAAAGCTCCCTGGCGAATCGTCGGGTGACCGCTTGGACAGCCGATTCGGACATTCGAACGCTCCTCAAGTCCAGTCCCCGTCCTTTCCGTCTGAAAGTTATCCTCCTCATTGGCGGATATGCGAGCGTGATTCCAGCCTCTATTCACTTTGGCTGTGAATATCGCGCAACGGCTCGGGCCGATTAATCCTATCTTCACCATGATTCGGCAGGTTCAGGTCCTGCGGTGATGTTTTGAGTACCGCGGCGCCACAAGCGCCCAGGCACACGCCCGCGTCTCTCCGGAGGCGCGGGCTTTTTGCTTCCGAGATCGGCTGCCGCTTCGTAGTGACCTGCGGGCGTTCTCGTACTGTCAGACGAGGAAATCGGCGCGGTGCGGGGTAAAGCTGTCGATGAGGCGGCCGGCCTCGAGCGCCTTGACGCCGTGGATCAGGTTGGAAGGGACGATGAAGCTGCTTCCCGTTTCCAGGATCTCGGTCGTGCCGTCGATGGTGACCTCGAAGCGGCCCTCGGCGACATAGCTCGCCTGGACATGCGGGTGCGAATGCAGCGCGCCGACACCGCCCTTGTCGAAACCGAACTCGACCATCATCAATTCGTCCGTGTGCAGCAGCACACGCCTGCGGTTGCCATCCGGGGTCGGCGTCCACACGCCCTCGCCGGCATGCGCAAAGATCTTCGTTCCGGTCATCGCCACATCCTCGTTATGGGCATGCGCCTCATCGCGCCAGCCAGCCGCCGTCCACCGGCACCACCGCGCCATGCATGTAGTTTGACGCCGGCGCCAGCAGGAAGACGGCAGCGTCGCCGATGTCTTCCGGTCCGCCCCAGCGCCCGGCTGGAATGCGCGCCAGAATGGCGGTGCTGCGGTCGGGGTCGGCACGCAGCGCCTCGGTGTTGTTGGTTTCGATGTAGCCGGGCGCAATACTGTTGACGTTGATGCCTTTCGACGCCCATTCGCAGGCGAGCAACCGGGTGATGCCGAGCACGCCGTGTTTCGAGGCGGTGTAGGAGGCGACGCGGATGCCGCCCTGGAAGCTCAGCACCGAGGCGATGTTGACGATCTTGCCGCGCCGTTCGGGATCGGCAAGCACGCGCCGGGCAAAGCTCTGGCTGAGAAAAAACACCGTCTTCAGGTTGACGTCCATGACATCGTCCCAATCGGCTTGCCCCAAATCGACAGCGTCGGCGCGCCGGATGATGCCGGCATTGTTGACCAGCCCGTCGAGCGGCCCGGTTTCGTCCCAGACGCGATCGAGCATCGCCTGGGCGGCGGCGTGGTCGACAAGATCGCAGCGCACCGCCTCGAAGCGGCCGCCCGATGTGCCGATCTTTTCCGCGGTCTCATCCATTGCAGAGCGGCCGACGCCGACCACCGCACCACCGGCGCGCGCGATCGACAGGACGATGCCTTGGCCAATGCCGGTGTTGGCGCCGGTGACGAGAATGCGCTTGCCGGCCAGACTGAAAGCCGAGAGGTCGCTCATCGCAGCTCTTCCATCGCTACCGGATCGACATCCGTATAGTCGACATTGTCGCCGGCCATCGCCCAGATGAAGGCGTAGTTGGAGGTGCCGGCGCCCGAATGGATCGACCAGCCCGGCGACAGCACCGCTTCCTCGTTGCGCATGACGAGATGGCGTGTCTCGTCCGGCTCGCCCATGAAATGAAGCACCCGCGCCGTCTCCGGCAGGTCGAAATAGAGATAAGCCTCCATGCGGCGGTCATGCACATGGCACGGCATGGTGTTCCAGACCGAGCCTGGGGCGAGTTGGGTCATGCCGACGACGAGTTGGCAGGTCTTCACACCCTGGGCATGGATGAACTGGAAGATCGAGCGCTCGTTGCAGGTCGCCTGACTGCCGAGGTCGAGCCGCTTGGCATCGCCGATGCGGATCAGCTGGCTGGGATGGCTCTGATGCGCCGGCGCGCTGAGCAGATAGAACTTGGCCGACTCGGCTGGATTGACTGAGGCGAACGACACTTCGTTGGCGCCCATGCCGAGATACAGCATGTCGCGGGGCTGCAGCTCGTAGGACTGGCCGCCGACTTTCACGATGCCGGCGCCGCCGATGTTGACGGCGATCATTTCGCGGCGATCGAGAAAGTTCATTGTTCCGGTCGGCTTGATCGCCTGCAGCGAAAGCGGTGTCCCGGCAGGCATGGCGCCGCCAACGATCATGCGGTCGTAATGCGTATAGGTCAGGCCGATGCGGCCGAGCTGAAACAAGCCTTCGATCAGAAAGTTGTGGCGGAGCTCGTCCGTCCCCATCGCCGCGGCGGTAACAGGGTCGATGGCGAAGCGCGAGGTGAAGTCGGTGTGATTGTCAGTGTGATTCATTGCTGTCCCATTGGGCTGCCTCATTGGTCATTCGGTTGCCGCGGCCTTGACCGAATCGGCATAAAAAATCTGGCGTGCGTGCAGGCGCTCGCGATAGCGCTGCTGGCTGGCGCTGAGATGCGCGCGCATCGCTTCGCGCGCCGACTCGGCATCGCCTGATGTAATGGCGTTCAGGATCACCAGATGCTCGTCTTGCAGGCCGCGCTGATAGGCGTCGGATTGGGCGAGTTCTGTCGACCACGGCGATGTCACGTCGCAAGGAATGGCGCGCCGGCCGAGCACGTCGAGCATCTCGACATAGAACGGATTGTTGGTGGCGCTGGCGATCGCCCGGTGGAAGGCGAGGTCGGCCGGACCAGTCGGCTCGCTGTTCAACAGCAGCCGCTCGAACTCGAAGAACGCCTCCTGGATCGCCGCTTCCTGCGCGGCATTGCGACGGATAGCGGCCAGCCCGGCGGATTCGATCTCGATCGCCAGGCGCACCTCCAGGACGTTGAGCGCGATCGAATCCTTGCTGCCGATGTCCGCAGCCAGCGTGCCGAACATCGTCGAGATGTGCTCGGTGACGAAGACCCCGGCGCCCTGGCGCGGCTCGACCAGACCGTCGGCGGCAAGCTTGGCCAGCGCTTCGCGGATGACGGTGCGGCTGACCCCGAAGGTTTCGGTCAGCCGACCCTCGGTCGGCAGCTTTTGGCCTGGCTGGATCTCGCCCGCCTGCAACTGCTTGCGGATCGCCGCGACCACGGTCTCCGACAGCTTGGGCTTGCGTTCGACCTTCAGGTTGATTGCCATATCCGATGCCATTGCCAGCCCCTATTTGAAGACGCTCGGCAACCATAGCGAGATGGCCGGAATGTAAGTGACGAGCCCCAGCACCACGATGCCGGCCCCATAGAACGGCCAGATCGAGCGCATCGCTTCCCAGACGGATATCTTGCCCACCGCGCACGCCACGAACTGCACTGCGCCCACCGGCGGCGTGTTCAGCCCGATGCCGAAGTTGAGGATCATGATGACACCGAAATGCACCGGATCGACGCCGTAGGCCTGCGCCACGGGCAGGAAGATCGGCGTGCAGATGATGATCGTCGGCCCCATGTCCATGAAGGTGCCGAGGAACAGCATCAAGAGGTTGAGCAGGAGCAGCACGACCAGCGGATCCTCCGAGATCGCGTTCATCGAGGCTATCAGCGCTGCCGGCACTTTGAGGAAGGCCATCAACCACGAGAACGCCGCTGCCATGCCGATGATGAGCAGCACCATGGCCGTGGTGCGCACAGCGCCATGGGTGGCATGAACGAAACCTTCCCAGGTCATCTGCCGGTAGACCAGGACAGTCACGAGCAACGCATAGATGACGGCGATGCAGGAACTCTCTGTGGCCGTGAAAACGCCCGATCGCACGCCGCCGAAGATGATCGCGATCAGCAGCAGGCCTGGCACCGCGACGGCGAAGAGATGCGCGACGGCGGCGAAGCCAGGAAACGGCTCGGTCGGATAGCCTCGCGAGCGCGCCACGAAGTAGGCGGTGATCATCAGCGCCAGGGCCAACAGCAGGCCCGGGATGATGCCGGCGGTGAACAGGTCGGCGATGGAGATCTTTCCGCCTGCCGAGATCGAGTAGATGATCATGTTGTGCGACGGCGGCAGCAGCAGCGCGATCAGCGCCGCCATCGAGGTGACGTTGACGGCGTAATCCGCTCCATAGCCACGCGCCTTCATCTGCGGGATCATCAAGCCGCCGACCGCCGCGGCCTCCGCCACGGCGGAGCCCGAAATGCCGCCGAACAGTGTAGCGGTCGCGATATTGACCTGCCCGAGGCCGCCGCGCATGTGGCCGACCAGCGAGCCGGCGAAGGCAACGATCTTGCTGGCGATGCCGCCGCGCACCATCAGGTCGCCGGCGTAGATGAAAAACGGAATGGCCAGCAGCGAAAAGACGCTCATGCCGGAATTCAGGCGCTGGAACACGATGAGCGGCGGCAGGCCCATATAGAGAACGGTGGCAAAGCTTGCGACGCCGAGGCAGAAAGCGATTGGCGTGCCGATGAGCATCAGGACGGTGAAGACGCCAAAAAGTATCCAGAGTTCCATGGCGTCAGACCTTCACGTTGGCTGTGTCGAGTTCGGCTGCGACTTCCGCCGGCGGCAATTCGTCGAGGGCATCGTCGATCGGCGCACCGGAGAGGCGAAGCACGATGCGCTCCAGCGTGAACAGCACGATGAGCACGCCTCCCGCGACAAGCGGGACGTAGTCCCAGCCCCCCGATATGCCGAGCGACGGCAAGGTGGCGCCCCAGGTCAGCGCGACCAGCTGGCTGCCATACCAGATCATGCCGATGCCGAAGGCGAGCGCGACGAGATCCGAGATCATCCTCAGCCAACGCTTTCCGCCTTTCGGCAGCACGTAGAGCAGGACGTCGAAGCCGAGGTGATAGTTCTCGCGCACCCCGACGGCAGCGCCGAGGAAAATGAACCAGCTCATCAGCATCACCGAGCCCTGCTCGGTCCAGCTCGGCGAGCGGTTCAGAACATAGCGGCCGAACACCTGCCAGGCGACGAAAGCGGTCATCAGCACCAGCCCGATGCCGGCGATCCACAGCGCCGCCGTGCTGACGCGCGACATCACGCGCGCGATGCCGGACAGGGACGGTCTCTGTTCTGAGCTGGAGGTCACTGGTTCTCTCCGCAAGAGGGGCGGCGCGGAATGCCCGCGCCGCCGCTGATCACTGCACGGCCCTAATGGCTTCGACCATCGCCTTCAGCTTGTCGTCCTTGACGTGCTTTTCGTAGACCGGTCCCATCGCGTCGATGAAGGGCTGCTTGTCCGGCGTCGTGATCTGCGAACCGGCCGCCTCGACCTTGGCACGCGATTCCTTGACCTTGGCGGCCCACAGCTCACGCTGCTTGGCGACGCTTTCCTTGGCGGCCGCTTTGACGATCGCCTGGTGTTCCGGCGTCAGCTTGTCCCAGCTCGACTTCGCCATGACAAAGGCTTCCGGCACCATCGTGTGCTCGTCGAGCGAATAGTGCTTGGCGACTTCCGCATGCTTGGCGGTGTCGTAGCTCGGAAAATTGTTCTCCGCGCCGTCGATGACCCCGGTTTCGATCGCCGAATACACCTCGCCATACGGCATCGGCGTCGCGTTGGCGCCGAGTGCGGCCACCATGTCGACGAAGATGTCGGACTGGATGACGCGGAATTTCAAGCCGGCCATATCGGCGACAGTGTTGATCGGCTTCTTCGAATTGTAGAAGGAGCGCGCGCCGCCGTCATAAAAGGCGAGCAGCACCAGCCCGACCTGTTCGAACGCCGCCGCGATCTGGTCGCCGACTGGTCCGTCCATGACCTTGTGCATATGGTCTTCCGAGCGGAAGATGTAGGGCAGCGAGGGCACGGTGGTTTCGGGGATGAGTCCGTTGAACGGCGCCATCGAGACGCGGTTGAGGTCGATCACGCCGGAGCGCACCTGCTCGATCGTGTCCTTTTCCTCGCCGAGTTGCGCGGAATGATAGACATCGACCGAATAGCGGCCGGCCGTACGCTCCTTCACCAGCTCGCCAAAATATTTGACAGCCTCGACCGTCGGATAGCCGTCCGGGTGCGTGTCGGACGAGCGCAGGACCGTCTGGGCGCTTGCCGTTCCGGCCATCAGTGCGGCGGCCAGTAGCGTAGCTCCCGCCAGTCTAGAAAAATGCAGCATTGGTTCCTCCCGTTTGAACGATGGCGGCAAGCGCCGTTAGAGCCGGTACGCCTTTTTCGCGAGCGTATAGGCAAGTTCCTGCGCCAGCTCGTGCGCCTCGTCCTCGCGGAGCCGGTGCTCGGCGACGAGACGCGCAAGAAAGGCGCAATCGACCCGACGCGCCACATCGTGGCGAGCCGGGATGGATGGAAAGGCGCGGGTGTCGTCGTTGAAGCCGACGGTGTTGTAGAAGCCGGCTGTCTCGGTGGTCATCTCGCGGAACCGGCGCATGCCCTCCGGGCTGTCGTGGAACCACCAGGCCGGCCCGAGCTTCAGCGCCGGATAGACGCCGGCGAGCGGCGCCAGTTCGCGCGCATAGCTGGTCTCATCGAGCGTGAAGAGGATGACGGTGACGTCGCGCTCCAGCCCGACGCAATCGAGCAGCGGCTTCAGCGCCGTCACATAGTCGGTTCTGGTCGGGATATCGAAACCCTTGTCCCTGCCGAACTTGTGGAAGACGGCAGGCGAATGATTGCGCCAGGAGCCGGGATGGATCTGCAGGACGAGCCCATCGTCGCGGCTCATCTTGGCCATCTCGGTCACCATCTGGGCGCGAAACAGTTTTCGCTCACGCTCGTCGTCCGAGCCCCGGCGGATGCGGTTGAACAGCTCCTGCGCGGCGGCATCCGACAGATTGGCGGTCTCCGCTGTCGGATGGCCGTGATCCGACGCGGTCGCGCCAAAACTTTTGAAGAAGGCCCTTCTCTGGCGATGCGCATCGAGATAGCCGACCCAGCTGCCGGTGTCGCAGCCGGTGATGTCGCCGAGCCGATCGAGATTGGCAGAAAACCCTTCGAAATCGGGATCGACGACGGCGTCCGGCCGGTAGGCGGTGACGACGCGGCCCTCCCAGCCGCTGTCGCGGATCATCTGGTGCCATCTGAGATCGTCGAGCGCGCCTTCGGTCGTCGCGATGACCTCGATGTTGAAGCGCTCGAACAGGGCTCGCGGGCGAAAATTCTCCCACTGCAGCAAGGACGAGATCGAGTCGTAATGGCCGTCGGCGGTTGCGGCCGTCAGCGGCTCTTCGATGCCGAACAGATGGGCAAGCACATGGTCGAACCACAGCCGCGTCGGCGTGCCGCGGAACAGATAATAGTGCTCGGCGAAGCGCCGCCAGATCGTTCTGCCATCGGTCTCCACCGGTGAGCCGTCGAGCGTTGGCACGCCGAGATCCTCGAGCCGGACGCCCTGGCTGAACAACATGCGGAAGATGTAATGGTCCGGCACAACAAGCAATTGCGCTGGATCGGAAAACGCCTCGTTGAGCGCATACCAGCGCGGATCGGTGTGACCGTGCGGGCTGACGATCGGCAGATCCTTGACAGCTGCGTAAAGATGGCGGGCGAACGACAGCGGACGGGCCTCCGACGGAAACAGCAGATCCGGATCGGTCAATGCGGCCACCTCGTTCCTCCCAACCCGGCCATCGGTAGGGTCGGAAAGAAATAATGTCAACATACAAAAAATAGATTGTTGTATGATGACTTTAACGCAACGCCAGCCCATTGTGCGGGAACGAAACGGATGTTACGCCGCATGCCTGCCACGCCCGGCACGAGCTCGATCAGACCCATCGCACGATGACAGACAGACGCCTTTCCAACAGCACGCGGCAGGCATTGCCGGCCTCGGTCGCGGTCCCCGGATACGACCGCAGCCGTGTCGTACCCGGCATCGTCCATCTCGGCGTCGGCGCATTCCACCGCGCCCATCAGGCAGCCTATGTCGACGACTGCCTGGAGGCAGGAGAGACGGATTGGGGCGTTGTCGGCGTCTCGCTGCGAAGCGCCGACACACGCGACGCGCTGGCGCCGCAGGACGGACTTTACACGCTGGCGGTCAGGAGCAGCGACAGCGAAAGCCTGCGCGTCGTCGGCTCGATCCTGTCGATGCTGGTGGCGCCGGAAGATCCCGGTGCGGTGCTGGCCGCGCTGACTGATCCGCGCACCGCCATCGTCACACTGACGATCACCGAAAAAGCCTATCTCAGGGCGGCGGGTGGCGGACTGGACACAGCCCATCCCGACATCGTCCACGATTTGGCCAACCCGCAAATGCCGCGGACGGCGCATGGTTTTCTGGCCGAATCGCTTGCGCGCCGCCGCGTCGCCGGTATCCAGCCATTCACCGTGCTGTGCTGCGACAATCTCCCTGCCAATGGCGCCACGCTGCGCCGGCTGCTGGTCGAATTCGGCGCTTTGCGCGGTACCGATCTCGCCCGCCACATCGCTGACGAGGTGGCATTTCCGTCGAGCATGGTCGATCGCATCGTGCCGGCGACCACCGATGCCGACCGGGCACGGATATCGGGCCAGCTCGGCGTCGTCGACGCCTGGCCTGTCATGACCGAGCCGTTCTGCCAATGGGTGGTCGAAGACGATTTCCCGGCGGGCAGGCCGGCCTGGGAAAGGTTCGGCGTCACCATGGTCGGTGACGTCGGGCCGTTCGAGGACATGAAACTGCGCCTGCTCAACGGCTCGCATTCGGCGATCGCCTATCTTGGCCTGCTCAGCGGCTATGAGACGGTCGACCGCGCCTTCGCCGATCCGGCGATCCGGCAATTCGTCGACGGATTGTGGGCCGAGGCGATCACGACACTGCCGAAAGACGCCGGGCTCGACACGACCGACTACACGGCCCAGCTCGCCAAGCGTTATTCGAACACCGCGCTCGCCCATCGGACGGCGCAGATCGCCAATGATGGCAGCCAGAAACTGCCTCAGCGCATCATTGCCTCGGCAATGGAGCGGATGAGTAACGGTGCCCCGCCCGCCTATCTGATGCTGGTGGTGGCCGCCTGGATCGCGGCTTGCGAGGCGCGCGGCAAAGCCTTGCCGGAAAACCACTTCACCGACCCGCTCGACTTGGCTTTGGCCGCACTCGACACTCGGCATCTGTCGGCTGGCGAAGCGGTGGTGGCGGTGTTCGACCTGGCCGGCTTCGCCAAGGGCGGTGCCGAGCGCCTGACGCTGATCGACCTCGCGGCCGCCCATCTCGAACGCCTGCGCCAGGGCGGCGTGGCTGCTGCTTTCACAGCGCTGGGCATTGAGGGCGAAAAGCTCTGAGGCCGGCCTGCAACGCGCCATGCGCGCGGTAGATCGCGAACGGGCTGAGGCACTTACCTTCTCCCCTTGTGGGAGAAGGTGGCCTCGCGAAGCGAGGTCGGATGAGGGGTGCTCCAGCTTGGCGCCGACAGCACTCCGTCCAACAGCCCTCTTCCGTCTTGGCGCTGCGCGCCAATCCACCTTCTCCCACAAGGGGAGAAGGCAAGAGGGCGCCCCGCCCTATGCCGGCAAAATCGCGCCTTCGAGTGTGGTGAGCTGGCTAAGGAACTGCTCGGCCTTGCTGCGCGTCTCGTCGTCCTTGGCGTCGGCGACGTCTTCCCTGGCTTCCTGGATACGGCGGGTGAGGTCGGCGCGGTCGATGTCGCCGACGGCTACAGCCGATTCGGCCAGCAGCGTGCAGCCGGCCGGAACAATGTCGGCAAAGCCGCCGAACACGACGTAGCGCTCTGCCTTGCCTTCTGCGGTCTTCACCGTGACGACGCCGGCCTTGATCGTGGTCATGACCGGCGCGTGATGGGCCATGACGGTCATTTCGCCTTCGGCGCCGGGAATGACGACGGATTCGACCTGCTCGGAAACCAGCAGGCGCTCCGGCGAGACCAGTTCGAATTTGAAAGCTTCAGGCATGATCAACTCAGCGAATGGTGAATGGTGAATGGTGAATGGTCCGAAAGACCTTCACTCAGCCTCGATTTCCTGTCCGCTGCTCCCCATTCACAATTCACTATTCACCAATCACGCCGCTTCGGCCGCCAGGCGCTGTGCCTTCTCGACCGCTTCTTCGATGCCGCCGACCATGTAGAAGGCGGCTTCCGGCAGGTGGTCGTAGTCGCCGTTGCAGAGGCCCTTGAAGCCCTTGATGGTGTCGGCGAGATCGACCAGCTTGCCCGGCGCGCCGGTGAACACTTCGGCGACGAAGAAGGGCTGCGACAGGAAGCGCTCGATCTTGCGGGCGCGGGCCACCGTCTGCTTGTCCTCTTCCGACAGCTCGTCCATGCCCAGGATGGCGATGATGTCCTGCAGCGACTTGTAGCGCTGCAGGATCGACTGCACCTGGCGGGCGACCTGGTAGTGCTCTTCGCCGACGACCATCGGGTCGAGCATGCGCGAGGTCGAATCGAGCGGATCGACGGCCGGATAGATGCCCTTTTCCGAGATCGCGCGGTTGAGCACGGTCGTCGCGTCAAGGTGGGCGAACGAGGTCGCCGGCGCCGGGTCGGTTAGATCGTCGGCCGGCACGTAGATAGCCTGCACCGAGGTGATCGAGCCCTTGGTCGTCGTCGTGATGCGCTCCTGCAGCGCGCCCATGTCGGTGGCCAGCGTCGGCTGATAGCCCACGGCCGAGGGGATACGGCCGAGCAGCGCCGACACTTCGGAGCCCGCCTGCGTGAAGCGGAAGATGTTGTCGACGAAGAACAGCACGTCCTGGCCCTGGTCGCGGAAATATTCGGCAACAGTCAGGCCGGTCAGCCCGACGCGGGCGCGCGCGCCCGGCGGCTCGTTCATCTGGCCATAGACGAGCGCCGCCTTGGATCCTTCGCCGCCGCCCTTCTTGTTGACGCCGGACTCGATGAACTCATGATAGAGATCGTTGCCTTCGCGGGTGCGCTCACCGACGCCGGCGAACACCGAGAAGCCGCCATGCGCCTTGGCGACGTTGTTGATCAATTCCTGGATCAGCACCGTCTTGCCGACGCCGGCGCCGCCGAACAGGCCGATCTTGCCGCCGCGGGCATAGGGTGCCAGCAGGTCGAGAACCTTGATGCCGGTGACCAGGATTTGTGCTTCCGTCGACTGCTCGACATAGGTCGGCGCCGGCTGGTGGATGGAGCGCATCTCGATGCCGTCGACCGGGCCTGCCTCGTCGACCGGCTCGCCGATGACGTTGATGATGCGGCCGAGCATGCCCGGACCGACCGGCACGGTGATCGGCGCGCCGGTGTCATAGACGTCCTGGCCGCGAACCAGACCTTCGGTCGAGTCCATGGCGATGCAGCGCACCGTGTTCTCGCCGAGATGCTGAGCCACCTCGAGCACGAGACGATTGCCGACATTGGACGTTTCCAGGGCGTTCAGGATCGCCGGCAGATGTTCGCCGAACTGCACGTCGACAACGGCGCCGATGACCTGGCGAACCTTGCCGGCCAAGCCGGTCTTGTTGATGGCAACGGTCGGCGCCTTCGCCGCGGCAGCCTTGGCGGGCGCTGCCGCCTTCTTGGCCGGAGCCGCCTTCGCTGCCACTGCCGGAGCCTGTGCCGGTGCTGCCGCCGTCGCGGCGGTCTTCGGGGCCGCCTTCTGGGGGGTCGCTGCTTTCGCCATCGTCTTTACCCTTTCGTCTCTTTGTTTCTCACGCGATCCGCCTGAAGGTCGCCGACCTTCATGGGAGCGCGCCTAGAGCGCCTCGGCGCCCGAAATGATTTCGATCAATTCCTTGGTGATCTGCGCCTGCCGCTGGCGGTTGTAGGTGATCGACAATTTGTTGATCATGTCGCCTGCGTTACGCGTCGCATTGTCCATGGCGCTCATCTTGGCGCCCATCTCGCCGGCGGCGTTTTCGAGCAGGGCGCGAAAAACCTGTACGGAAATGTTGCGCGGAATGAGATCGGAGAGGATTTCGCCCGGCTCCGGCTCGTATTCATAGACGGCACTGCCGCCGTCCGTCGCTTCGGCGGTAGCGGTAGGCACGCCTGCCGGGATGATCTGCTGGGTTGTCGGGATCTGGCTGATCACCGATTTGAACTGCGAGTAAAACAGCGTGCAGATGTCGAAGCCGCCCTCGTTGAAGAGCTGGATGACCTTCTTGGCAATGCCATCGGCATTGACGAAGCCCAGCGTCTTCACCTCGCGCAAGTCGACGCGCTCGAGGATCAGCGCCGCATAGTCGCGACGCAGGATGTCGAACCCCTTCTTGCCGACGCAGATGATCTTGACCTGTTTCCCGTCGGCCAAAAGCTTGCGGATGTGGTCGCGGGCAAGGCGTGCGATCTGCGAATTGAAGCCGCCGCACAGACCACGCTCGGCGGTGCAGACGACGAGCAGATGCACGTCGTCCTTGCCGGTGCCGGTCATCAGCGCCGGGGCCTCGCCGCCGCCGCCGATCGCCTGGGTGATGTTGGCCAGCACCGCGCCCATGCGCTCCGAATAGGGGCGCGCTGCTTCCGCAGCCTCCTGCGCGCGGCGCAGCTTCGCCGCGGCGACCATCTGCATCGCCTTGGTGATCTTCTGCGTCGCCTTGACCGAGGCGATACGGTTACGAAGGTCTTTTAGTGAAGGCATGCTTCAAACCTGATCCCGTCCGTCCGGCCGTCGTTCAAGCAAAGGTCTTGGCGAAGGTGTCGATCTCCGCCTTCAGCTTGGCGCGCAGATCGTCCGACAGCGCCTTCTCCTTGCGGATGCCGTCGAGCACCTCCTTGCCGGCCGAGCGCATGTGGCTGAGCAAGCCATGCTCGAATTTGCTGACCTGGTCGATCGCCAACTTGTCGAGATAGCCGTTGACGCCGGCGAAGATCACCGCGACCTGTTCTTCGACCCTGAGCGGCGAGAACTGCGGCTGCTTCAGGAGTTCGGTCAGGCGTGCACCGCGGTTGAGCAGGCGCTGCGTCGCGGCGTCGAGGTCGGAGCCGAACTGGGCGAAGGCCGCCATTTCGCGGTACTGCGCGAGCTCGCCCTTGATGGAGCCGGCGACCTGCTTCATCGCCTTGATCTGCGCCGAGGAGCCGACGCGCGACACCGACAGGCCGACATTGACCGCCGGGCGGACGCCCTGGAAGAACAGATTGGTTTCCAGGAAGATCTGGCCGTCGGTGATCGAGATGACGTTGGTCGGGATATAGGCCGACACGTCGTTGGCCTGGGTCTCGATGATCGGCAGAGCCGTCAACGAGCCGCCGCCATTGTCGTCATTGAGCTTGGCGGCCCGCTCCAGCAGGCGCGAATGAAGGTAGAAGACGTCGCCCGGATAGGCTTCGCGGCCAGGCGGGCGGCGCAGCAGCAGCGACATCTGGCGATAGGCGACGGCCTGCTTCGACAGATCGTCGTAGCTGATCAGCGCGTGCATGCCGTTGTCGCGGAAATATTCGCCCATCGTGCAGGCGGTGAACGGCGCCAGGAACTGCATCGGCGCCGGATCGGAAGCGGTGGCGGCGATGATGATCGAATAATCGAGCGCGCCGCGCTCTTCGAGAACTTTCACGAACTGCGCAACGGTCGAGCGCTTCTGGCCGACGGCGACGTAGACGCAGTAGAGCTTTTCCTTCTCCGGGCCGTGCTCGTGCACCGATTTCTGGTTGAGCATTGTGTCGAGGATGATCGCGGTCTTGCCGGTCTGGCGATCGCCGATGACCAGCTCGCGCTGGCCGCGGCCGACCGGGATCAGCGCATCGATGGCCTTGAGGCCGGTCGACATCGGCTCGTTCACCGATTTGCGCGGAATGATGCCGGGCGCCTTGACGTCGACGCGCTTGCGCTCGGTCGCCTGGATCGGGCCCTTGCCGTCGATCGGGTTGCCGAGCGCATCGACGACGCGGCCGAGCAGGCCCATGCCGACCGGCGTATCGACGATGGCGCCGGTGCGCTTGACGATATCGCCTTCCTTGATGTCTCGGTCGGCGCCGAAGATGACGACGCCGACATTGTCAGCTTCGAGATTGAGCGCCATGCCGCGGATGCCGCCGGGGAATTCGACCATCTCGCCGGCCTGGACATTGTCGAGGCCGTAGACGCGGGCGATGCCGTCACCGACGGACAGAACCTGGCCGACTTCGGAGACCTCGGCCTCCTTGCCGAAATTCTTGATCTGGTCTTTCAGAATTGCGGAAATTTCCGCGGCGCGGATGTCCATCAGCCGACCTCTTTCAGTGCAAGCTTGAGCGAATTGAGTTTGGTTTTGAGCGACGTATCGATCTGGCGCGAGCCTATCTTGACCACCAGCCCGCCGAGCAACGACGGATCGACGGTCACGGTGATCGCGACATCCTTGCCGGCAACGCTTTTCAGCGCCGCCTTCAGCTCGGTTTGCTGGGCGTCGGTCAGCGCATGCGCCGAGGTCACTTCAGCGGCGGTCTCGCCACGATGCTCGGCGGCGATCTGGCGGAATGCCTTGATCATGCCGGGAATGGCGAACAGACGGCGGTTCTGGGCGACGACGCGCAGGAAATTGCCGGTGAGGCCGGTGATCCCTGCCTTGTCGGCGATCGCCGCAATGGCCTTGGCCTGGTCCTCGCTGGAGAACACCGGGCTATTGATCAGGCGGGTCAGATCAGCACTGCCTTCGAGCATCGCCGCGAAACTGTTGAGGTCGGCCTCGACCTGGCCGACCGAATTCGCCTGGAGCGCGAGCTCGAACAGCGAACCCGCATAGCGCTCTGCGACACCTGAGATTGGCGATGACGATTGGGCCACGGACCGTCTTTTCTCTTGTCTGACAGGCCGCAGATTATTGGCGCGAGCGAAAACTCTGGCTAAATCTTTGACCTTACTGCATTTTTCCAAGCACGAAGACGCGGCTTCCGCTATCCCCGGCCGAAAGTCGATTGCCGTCTAGCACAGGCATTTTAAGACCGCAATGCGTCGCCCCGCATGGTTTTCAGGCACTATTGTCGCATCCGGCGGCGCGGTTCGACCGCCGGTCCCGAATTAGCCTTTGATTCAAGGCACAAAGCCGAAAGCGAAGGCAAGCGGCAGCGCCGCCAGCACCAGTTCGACCACGATGGACGCCCAGTTGAAAGGTGTGTTGGCGCTGTCCGACATCATCGACAGCAGGCGACCGAAGGCGGTGAACAGCCAGGAAAAGCCAAGCGCCATGTAGAGCAGCGGTTGCGCCAGCAGAATGCAGCACAGGCCGACGCCGAGATAGAAGCCTGACATCCTGCCGCGCCCTTCGGCGATCGCCGCCGCCTTTTCGGGCTTGACCTGCAGTCTGAGTATCCGGAAAGCCAGTGCCGGCGCCAGGAACAACATCAGCCCGAACAGCAAGGTCACGACGGCGCTCGACCACGCCAGCCACTCGCCCTGGCTCATCGGCCACGGAAACGCAAATTCCATACTGTCCCCTCGCAAATGGCTGTTTCGAAATTTCGGGCATTCTAGCGAAGCAAGAGCCATGCGCCAGATGCGCGTCACGAATTACGGGCGCGCATCAGTCCAACGCGAACACGACCGCCGCCTCGGTATGGATGCGCGTCGTACCAAGAGCTTCATGACGGGCTGCTCCTCCTTTATGGAACGCTATGCATTATGACCACATGAGACCACACAGGGAGTGAGGCGCTCGAGGTGTGGTGCTGGAATATATTGCAAGACCCGCCTGCGGCCGACTAGACTAACTCCAAACGCCTCACAAAAAGCTCTGCGGGTCGATGTCGACCTGCACGCGCACCGAGCCCCGCAGCTTCGGTCCCTCGGCCAGCATGGTGCGGATGAACCCTTGCATGTCGGCGCGCCGCTCGCCCTGGATCAGCAGGCGAAAGCGATGGCGGCCGCCGATCAGCGACAGCGGCGCCTCGGCCGGGCCGAGCACGAACAGATCGGCGGCCTGAGGTGCGGCGCGCCGCAAACCCCGCGCATGGCCCTCCGCTTCCGCCCGCGTCGCAGCACTGACGATGACGCCGGCGAGCCGGCCGAAAGGCGGCAGCACCGCCCGCTCGCGCTCAGCGATTTCGCGCTCGTAAAAAGCCTCGGCGTCGCCGGAGACGATCGCCCGCATGACCGGGTGGTCGGGCTGGAAGGTCTGCAGCAGGCCAAGGCTCTTCTTGCCGGTGCGGCCGGCGCGGCCGGTCACCTGGCTGAGTAGCTGGAAGGTGCGTTCGGCGGCGCGCGGATCGCCATTGGCCAGGCCGAGGTCGGCGTCGACCACGCCAACCAGTGTCATGTTGGGGAAATTGTGGCCCTTGGCGACGAGCTGCGTGCCGATGACGATGTCGGCCTCGCCATTTGCGATGGCTTCAAGCTCCAGCCTCAGCCGCCGCACGCCGCCCATCAGGTCGGACGACAGGACGATGGTGCGGGCGTCGGGGAAATGCGCGACGACCTCTTCGGCGATGCGCTCGACGCCCGGCCCGCAGGCGACCAGATGGTCGAGCGTGCCGCATTCCGGGCAGGCCTCGGGCCGCCGCTCATTGTGCCCGCAATGGTGGCAGACGAGCTGGCCGCGAAAGCGGTGCTCGACCAGCCAGGCCGAGCAGACCGGGCAACCGAAGCGATGGCCGCAGACCCGGCACAGCGTCAGCGGCGCATAGCCGCGCCGGTTGAGGAACAGCAGTGACTGTTCCTTCTTCTCCAGTGTCTGGCGCATATGGCCAAGCAGCACCGGCGACAGGAAGCCGCCGCGTGCCGGCGGGGCGCGGCGCATGTCGATCGTCTTCAGGTCGGGAAGCGCCGCCTCGGCAAAGCGCGCCGAAAGCACCGCCCTGCTATAGCGGCCTTGGCTCGCATTGACCCGGCTTTCGACCGACGGTGTCGCCGAGGCGAGCACGACCGGAAAGCCGCCGATGTGGCCGCGCACCACCGCCATGTCGCGGGCATTGTAGAAGACGCGGTCTTCCTGCTTGTAGGCGGGGTCGTGCTCCTCGTCGACGACGATCAGCCCAAGCTCCCTGAACGGCAAAAACAGCGCCGAACGCGCGCCGGCAACGACGCGCACGCCACCCTCCGCCACCTGCCGCCAGACACGCTCGCGCATCCTTGGCGGCAGGTCCGAGTGCCATTCGGCCGGCTTGGCGCCGAACCGTTCCTGGAAGCGCTCGAGGAAGGCGTGGGTCAGCGCGATCTCCGGCAGCAGGATCAGCACCTGCTTGCCGCGGTCGAGCGCCGCCGACACCGCCTCGAAATAGACCTCGGTCTTGCCCGATCCGGTCACCCCGTCGAGCAGCGTGACGCCGAATGCGCCGGCCGCGACATTGCTGTGCAGCATCTCGGCTGCATCGCGCTGGTCCGGCATCAGCGATGGCTGGGCGTAGCCTGGGTCGGGTGCTGCGACCACCGGTCGCGGCGGGATCATGACGGTCTCGAACACGCCTTGCGCCTTCAGCCCGTCGATCACCGTCGACGACACGCCGGCCGCATGCGCCAGCCCGGACCGCGTCCAGGCGAGCCCGCCTTCGGCTGTCTCCAGCACGCGCATCCTCGCATCCGTCACACGGTCGGGTCTGGCCAAGGTGCGTTGCAGCCCTTCGATCCACGGTTCCGGGTCGAAGGCCTCCGGCGTCCGCAGCAGCATACGCGCCACCATGCCGGGCGGCGACAGCGTGTATTGCGCGATCCAGTCGACGAAGCGGCGCATAGCGCGGTCGATGGGCGGGCAGTCGAAGACCTGCTCGATCGGGCGCAGTTTTTTGGCATCGACCTTTTCGACGGCTCCGTCCCAGACGATGCCGGCGACCTGGCGCGGGCCGAGCGGAACGCGCACGATCGAGCCCGGCACCACGCGCATGCCGGCGGGCACGGCATAGGTGTAGGGGCGCTCGGCGGGCATCGGCACCAGCACCGGTGCGGCCGCGACAAAGGGCGAATCTTCGATCATGAGGCGTGACCTTGCCCCGACTTTGGTCTAGATCAAAGTCCGACCCCAAATGTGCATGACACGCACTAGAGCGACGTGCGTCCATCCGGACGCACAAAGTACGCTCTAGAACTTTAAACCTCGCATCGTGCTTCCGAAATCGATTCGATTTTCGGGCCGATGCGATAAAAATCTTCAGGAGACCGTCATGAAATTTTTTGTCGACACCGCCGATGTCAAGGAAATCCGTGAACTGAATGATTTGGGGCTGCTCGACGGCGTCACCACCAATCCTTCGCTGATCCTCAAATCCGGCGGCAAGATCGCCGACGTCACAAGAGAGATCTGCGAGATCGTCAAGGGACCGGTCTCGGCCGAAGTCGTCGCCACCGAATACAAGGACATGATGGCGGAGGCCAAGATCCTGGCAAGGATCGCCGATAATGTCTGCATCAAGGTGCCGCTGACGCTCGACGGCCTGAGGGCCTGCAAGGACATCCGGTCGGACGGCCGCATGGTCAATGTTACGCTGTGCTTCTCGGCCACCCAGGCGCTGCTCGCCGCCAAGGCCGGTGCCTCCTTCATCTCGCCCTTCGTCGGCCGCATCGACGACAGCGGCTGGGACGGCATGGAGCTGATTGCGGATATCCGCACCATCTACGACAATTATGATTTCCAGACCGAGATCCTGACCGCCTCGGTGCGCACGGTGAACCATGTCAAGCAGGCCGCACTGATCGGTGCCGACGTCATCACCGCGCCGCCGGCGACGCTGAAGGCGCTGGTCAAGCACCCGCTGACCGACAAGGGCCTGGAGCAATTCCTCGCCGACTGGGCCAAGACCGGCCAGACAATCGGCTGAAATCAAGACGCGGTGTTCACATAAAAAAGGCCGAGCAATCGGCCTTTTTTTGCGCCAGCAATCAGGCCTGGGCGGTAACCGGAACGTCTCGGCCCAAGCCGAAAAATTCTAACCGGCCACTGTCTTGCCGTGCTTGACCAGATCCTGCGCGATCGACAGGCGCAGCAGATCCGCCAGCTCGCGCGCCGCGCGGTTCTCGGCGTCGATTTGCGCCCGGTAGGAGGCAAACTCCTGACGCGGCCTGTCGAAGGACGACGCTATCGAGCGCTTGCCGGTCGCGATGGTCTTGCCGGTCCTGGCGTCGGTCAGGAGATAATTCGCGGTCAGTGTCACCGTGCCCGCCGTTGGCTCGTCGTCATCGGTCGTGATCTGCACGGTTGCAGCGGATTCAACAAGTTCGGTAACGCCGAGATCGAGCGAATAGGCGGGGGACGCCGGCTCGCCCGCACCCTGGCCGAGCGCGAAGATCAGATTGTTGCGGACCTGCTGGGCGTAACGGGTGTTGACCGGTTTGACCGAGATGGACCCGAGTTCGGCGGCAGCCCCGACTTGCGAGCCCGCCGACAGCGGCGCGCTCGAATAGAGCGGGCGCACCGTGCAGGCCGAAACCAGCGCAACCGAAGCGACCAGGCCATACAGCGTTATACGGCGCAGCAAATGCGTCACTTCTGTCTTCCTCGGATCAGGCAACCACATTGACGATCCTCTGCGGGACGATGATCACCTTGCGCGGTGCCCTACCTTCAAGCGCTTTCTGCACGAAGTCGAGAGCCAGAACCGCTTTTTCGACGGCACCTTGGTCCGCGTCGCGGGCAATTGTCAAATCGCCGCGCTTCTTGCCGTTGACCTGAACCGGCAGCACGATCTCGCTGTCGACGACAAGCGCCGGATCATAGACGGGCCAAGGCCGTTCGGCGACCAGATCGGTACCGCCGAGCGTCTGCCAGCATTCCTCGGCCAAATGCGGCATGACCGGCGCAATCAGATGGACGAGGATGTCGACGGCCTGCCGGCAGGCAGCCTTGAGCGCCGGATCGGCCTTGCCTTCGGCCGCCTCGTTGAGCGGCGTGGTGAGCGCATTGGCGAGCTCGTAGATGCGGGCAATGGCGCGGTTGAAGGCGAGCTTTTCAGTATCCTCGCCGACCGATTTCAACGCCTTGTGCGCGGCCTTGGAAACAGTCCCTGCCTCGCCCTCCTTCGCCGCTGCCGGTCGGATTCCGGCGAGCGATTCGGCAGCCGTCGACACCAGGCGCCAGATACGCTGGATGAAGCGGTGCGCGCCGGCGGCACCCTCGTCGGTCCATTCGACGTCACGCTCGGGCGGCGAGTCCGACAGCATGAACCAGCGCGCGGTGTCGGCGCCGTAGCCGTCGGTGATCTCTTCCGGGCTCACTGTGTTCTTCTTCGACTTCGACATTTTTTCGAGCGGGCCGATCACCGCCTCTTCGCCGGTCGCGATTTCGATGGCGCGGCGCTTGCCGTCGACGTCTTCCAGCCGCACCTCGCTGGGAGCAAGCCAGCGGCTGTTCGATCCACTGCCGACCCGATAGGTCTCGTGCACCACCATGCCTTGCGTGAACAGGCCCCTGAACGGCTCGGCGAAATCGACATGGCCGGTCTCGCGCATGGCGCGGGTGAAGAAGCGCGAATAGAGCAGGTGCAGAATGGCGTGCTCGATGCCGCCAATATACTGGTCGACCGGCAGCCATTCGGTCGCTGCCTTGGGATCGGTCGGATCGTTCGCCCAGGGTGCGGTGAAGCGGGCGAAATACCAGGACGAATCGACGAAAGTGTCCATCGTGTCGGTTTCACGGCGTGCATCCTTGCCGCATTGCGGGCATTTGACATGCCGCCATGTCGGATGGCGGTCGAGCGGATTGCCCGGCCGGTCGAACTCGATATCGTCCGGCAGCCTGACCGGCAGGTCCGCCTTCGGCACCGGCACCACGCCGCAATCCTCGCAGTGGATCATCGGGATCGGGCAGCCCCAGTAGCGCTGGCGCGAAATGCCCCAGTCGCGCAGGCGGAAGTTGACCTTGCGCTCGGCCATCGGCCGATTGCCGATGGTCTTTTGTTCCAGCAGCTTCGCCACCTCATCGAACGCCTGATCAGGCTTCATGCCGTCGAGGAAGCGCGAATTGATCATCACGCCGTCGCCGACATAGGCCTCATCAATGATCTGGAAATTTCCTTGGTTCTCGCCTTCCGGTATCACCACCGGAATGACCGGCAGGCCATATCGGTTAGCGAAGTCGAGGTCGCGCTGGTCACCGGACGGGCAACCGAATATGGCGCCGGTGCCGTACTCCATCAGCACGAAATTGGCGACATAGACAGGCAGCGTCCAGTTCGCGTCGAACGGATGGACGACTCGTATACCGGTATCCATGCCCTTTTTTTCGGCCGTTTCCAGCGCCGCCACCGAAGTGCCCATGTGGCGAACCTCGTCGATGAACTTGGCCAGCGCCGGATTGTTTTCGGCCGCCTTCTTGGCCAGTGGATGGTCAACTGCGACCGCCATGAAGGAGGCGCCGAAGATGGTGTCAGGCCGCGTCGTGTAGACCTCCAGCTCATCCTCGCCAGCAATCGGCGCGGCCAGCGGCCAGCGGATCAGCAGGCCTTCCGAACGGCCGATCCAGTTCGCCTGCATCAGCTTGACTTTTTCTGGCCACTCGTCGAGGCCCTCCAGCGAGTCCAGCAGGTCCTGCGCATAGTCGGTGATCTTGAAGAACCACTGCGTCAGCTCGCGCTGTTCGACCAGCGCACCGGAGCGCCAGCCGCGTCCGTCGATGACCTGCTCGTTGGCAAGCACCGTCATGTCCTCCGGATCCCAGTTGACCTTGGAGGATTTGCGCGTCACCAGCCCCTTCTCGACGAAATCGAGGAACAGCATCTGCTGGCGGTGGTAGTAGTCGACATCGCAGGTGGCGAATTCGCGCGCCCAGTCGAGCGACAGGCCCATGACCTTGAGCTGCTCGCGCATGGCGGCGATGTTCTGATAGGTCCAGTCCTTGGGATGAACCTTGTTCTGCATCGCCGCGTTCTCGGCCGGCATGCCGAAGGCGTCCCAGCCCATCGGGTGCAGCACGTTGAAACCCTTGGCCCGCTTGTAGCGCGCCACCACGTCGCCCATCGTGTAGTTGCGGGTATGGCCGATATGGATGCGCCCCGACGGATACGGAAACATCTCGAGCACGTAGTATTTCGGACGCGGGTCGTCGTTGTCAGCCTCGAACAGCTTCTTGGCGTCCCAGGCCTTCTGCCATTTGGGCTCTGATGCGCGCGGATTGTATCGTTCGGTTGCCATTGGATGTTTTTCACTTAAAAAGCATGCGCGAACAGCCGGACATGCCCGGCGGCTCAGGAAATGTCGTCGCGGTGTTCACCATGGATTGCCGGACCCGTCAACTGCGACGCCCCGGCCAGGACAAAAACCAGAGTCAGGATATAGGCATGGCGAGCGCCGTCGAACAGTTTTTCACGGTCAAGGCGAGGATCGCCGCCGCCGAGCGCGAGGCAGGACGGCAAGCCGGCGCGGTGACGCTGGTCGCGGTCTCGAAGACCTTCAGCGCCGACGATATCCGCCCGGTCATCGACGCCGGCCAGCGCGTCTTCGGCGAGAACCGCGTCCAGGAAGCACAAGCCAAATGGCCAGCGCTGAAGCAAGCCTTCCCCGACATCGAGCTGCACCTGATCGGTCCGCTGCAATCGAACAAGGCGAAGGAAGCAGTCGCCCTGTTCGACGTCATCGAGACGGTCGATCGCGAGAAGATCGCCGCCGAACTCGCCAAGGAAATCGCCAGGCAAGGCCGGTCACCAAAACTCTACGTTCAGGTGAACACCGGCTCGGAACCGCAAAAGGCAGGGATCGAGCCGCGCGAAGCCGTACCCTTCGTTACGCGCTGCCGCGAGGTCCATGGTCTCGCCATCGAAGGCCTGATGTGCATTCCGCCGGCCGATGAGAATCCCGGCCCGCATTTCGCGCTGCTGGAAAAGCTCAGCACGGAGGCAGGGGTGGAGGCGCTTTCGATGGGCATGTCCGGCGACTATGAAACCGCGATCGCCTTCGGTGCAACCAGCATCAGGGTCGGCTCGGCGATCTTCGGCAGCCGCTAGCGGACAGTTGGTCCAGAGCCACCCGGCCGTTACGCCAACAAGTGGAAACGAAACGTATCGTTCCTATATCGACCGGATCATTCCAAAACTTTCCGGAGCCACCATGCGTTACAATCAACTTGGAAATACGGGGATGTTCGTCTCCGAACTTTGCCTCGGCACCATGACCTTCGGCGCCGCCGACCAAAACAACCAATGGGGCCTGATCGCCAGCCTCGACCAGGATGGCGTCGACAGGATCGTCCAGCGCTCGCTCGCCGCCGGCATCAATTTCTTCGACACGGCCGATGTCTATTCCTTCGGCGCATCGGAACGGTTTCTCGGCCAGTCGCTGCGCAATCTCGACATCGAGCGGCAGGACGTGATCATCGCCACCAAAGTCCATGGCGCCATGGGCGACGGCCCCAACCAGCGCGGCTCCTCGCGCGGCCACATCATAGATTCGGTCGACGGCAGTCTCGAACGGCTGCAACTGGACCATATCGATCTCTATCAGCTGCACGGCACCGACGCGGTAACGCCGATCGACGAGACGCTCAGGGCGCTCGACGATCTGGTTGCCAGCGGTAAGGTCCGCTATGTCGGCGTCTCGAACTGGGCGGCCTGGCGCATCGCCAAGGCATTGGGCATCGCCGAACGCAAGGGCTTTGCCCGTTTTGAGACGGTCCAGTCCTACTATTCGATCGCCGGCCGCGATCTGGAGCGCGAGATCGTGCCGCTGCTCAACGAGGAGAAGCTTGGGCTGATGGTCTGGTCGCCGATGGCGGGCGGGCTGCTTTCCGGCAAATACGGACCCGGCGCGCCTGGCAATGGCGAGGGCCGCCGCGCCAGCTTCAATTTCCCGCCGGTCAATGAAGACCGCGCCTGGGCGGCGGTCGCCGTCATGCGCGAGATCGCCGGCAAGCACGGCGTCAGCGTCGCCACGGTGGCACTTGGCTATGTCTTGGCCAAGCCTTTCGTGATGAGCGTGATCATCGGCGCCAGCCGCATGGAGCAGCTCGAACAGAACCTTGCCGCCACCGAGTTGAAGCTCGACAGCGACGATCTTGCTCGTCTCGACGAAGTCAGCGCGCTGCCATCCGAATATCCGGGCTGGATGCTCGAGCGCCAGGCGGCTGGCCGGCGTCCGGCGCCCTTTGCGGAGAAGAAGTAAATCTCATCTTCGATTTCGGGAGCCGGCGGGCTCCCGATCTTTCTTGGGCTCAGCTCAGCCGGACCGTCTCGACCAGAAAGTCGAGAAAGGCCCGCACTCGGGCCGGCAAATGTTTGCCCTGGCCGACGTAAACAGCGTGGGTAAGCTCCTCGTCGCCGGGGTTGAAGTCCTCCAGAAGCGGGACCAGCCGGCCGGCGGCGATGTCGGGCTCGACATGCCAGCGCGCCAGCCGGGCGATGCCAGTGCCCGAAAGCGCCATCAGCCGCATCGCCTCGCCGTCGCTGACCAGCGCGTTTCCGGTGATCGGGACGATGAAGGCGTCGCCGGCCGCAGCGACGAAGGGCCAGCCGTCGACATGGCGCACGAAGCAGAAACCCATCCGGTTGTGATGATCGAGATCGGCCGGCGTTTGGAGCGCGCCATGCGTCCTGATGTACGATGGCGCGGCGACGACGACCAGCCGGCTCTGCCCGAGCTTGCGCGCCACCAAACGTGATTCGCCGAGCGGCCCGGCGCGGATGGCGACATCGGCGCGCTCCTCCATCAGGTCGATGACATTGTCGGTCAAAACCAGATCGATGGCGATTTCCGGATAGCGTTCGAGAAAGCGCGGCAAGAGCGGGATCAGCCGGTGCTGCCCGAACGGCACGTAGCTGTTGACCCGCAGCCGGCCGCGCGGCGCAGCACCGGCCGCCGCCTCGCGCTCGGCTGCCGCCATGTCGGCCAGGATGCGCACGCCGCTGTCGAAGAAGGCCGCGCCTTCTGGAGTCAATTGAAGCTTGCGCGTCGAACGGCTGATCAGCCGCGCGCCAAGCCGCGCCTCAAGCCGCGCAATCAGCTTGCTCACCGCCGACGGCGTCATCCGCAGCATCCGCGCCGCAGCCGAAAAACTGCCCGCTTCGACGACACGGACAAACACTTCGATCTCGCCGGAGCGGTTGATGTCAGGCCTCGCCATTCGTGAATCTATTTCACAGACAATGTGCCCGACGCAAGGCTGGTTCACAGCACATGGCAACACGATCTTCCGGGTCGGGGCGCAGGAGGACACGGCGTCCTGTCGTCAAAACTGCTGTCATCGGAGTGGGAACCGCAATGCCTCTTGCACTTTATGCTCTCGCCGCTGGTGCGTTCGGCATCGGTGTCACCGAATTCGTCATCATGGGCCTGCTGCTCGACGTCAGCGCCGATCTCGGCGTCTCGATCTCGGCCGCCGGCCAGTTGATCTCCGGCTATGCGCTGGGCGTCGTCATCGGCGCGCCGCTGCTGACGATCGCCACCGGCCGCTGGCCGCGCAAGACCGTGCTTCTGGCGCTGATGGCGGTCTTCACGCTGGGCAACCTCGCCTGCGCGCTGGCCCCCGACTACTGGACGCTGATGGCTGCCCGCGTGCTCACCGCCTTCGCCCACGGCACCTTCTTCGGCGTTGGTGCGGTGGTTGCGACCGGGCTGGTCGCTCCCAACAGGAAGGCCTCGGCGATCGCCCTGATGTTCACCGGCCTGACCATCGCCAACATCCTCGGCGTGCCCTTCGGCACCTGGCTCGGCCAGGCCTTCGGCTGGCGGGCGACCTTCTGGGCTGTAACCCTGGTCGGCATCGTCGCCTTCGCCATCATTCTCCTGCTGGTGCCGCGCAGCCCGGCAGCGCTGGAAAAGAGCGACCTGCGCGGCGATCTCGCCCTGCTCGGCCGCGCCCCGGTTCTGCTTGGCTTCGCCGTCACCGTGCTGGGCTATGCGGGCGTCTTCGCCGTCTTCACCTATATCGCCCCCCTGCTGACCGAGATCACCGGTTTTGCGGAAGCGGCGGTGTCGCCGATCCTGCTTGTCTTCGGCGGCGGCCTCATCGCCGGCAATCTCGCCGGCGGCAAGTTCGCCGACCGCTGGCTGGTGCCTTCCGTCCTCGGCAGTCTCGTTGTGCTGGCGCTGGTGCTCGGCACGATGACCTTTGCCCTGCACAGCCGGGCGATGGCCGTCATCTATGTCGGCCTGCTCGGCGCCGCCGCCTTCGCCACCGTAGCGCCGCTGCAGATGTGGGTGCTGGAAAAGGCTGAAGGCGCCGCCCAGAGCCTCGCCTCGTCCTTCAACATCGCCGCCTTCAACCTCGGCAACGCCGCCGGCGCCTGGCTCGGCGGCATGGTCATCGCTCATGGCCCCGGCCTTGGCGCCGTCACCTGGGTCGCCGCCCTGCTGCCGCTCTCGGCGCTCGCCGTGGCGTGGCTGGCGCTGCGCCTCGATCGCCCGGCGCTTGGAGAACCGGCATCTGCCCGCTCATAGCAACCCGACGAACCCCTTAGACATCACAGGAGAAAAAGATGGATTATCGACGTCTTGGCGCCTCGGGCCTGAAGGTCCCGGCGCTCTCGTTCGGCGCTGGAACCTTCGGCGGTTCGGGGCCGCTGTTCGGCGCCTGGGGCAACAGCGATGCGACGGAAGCGCGGCGGCTGGTCGACATCTGCCTGGAGGCCGGCGTCAATCTGTTCGACACCGCCGACGTCTATTCGAACGGCGCCTCCGAGGAAGTGCTCGGCGCGGCCGTCAAGGGCCGCCGCTATGCCGTGCTGATTTCGACCAAGACCTCGCTGCCGATGGGCGACGGGCCCAATGATGCCGGCTCCTCCCGTTCGCGCCTCATTAAGGCGGTCGAGGACGCGCTCAAGCGTCTCGGCACCGATTACATCGACCTGCTGCAGCTGCACGCTTTCGACGCCGCAACGCCGATCGAGGAGGTGCTGTCGACGCTGGACAGTCTCGTGCGTGCCGGCAAGCTGCGCTATGTCGGCGTCTCCAACTTTTCCGGCTGGCAAGTGATGAAATCGCTCGGGCTGGCGGACAAGCACGGCTACCCGCGCTACGTCGCCCATCAGGTCTACTATTCGCTGGTCGGGCGCGACTATGAATGGGAGTTGATGCCGCTCGGCCTCGACCAGGGCGTTGGCGCGCTGGTGTGGAGCCCGCTCGGCTGGGGCCGCCTGACCGGCAAGATCCGCCGCGGCGAGCCACTGCCGGAAAAAAGCCGGCTGCACGACACCGCAAGCTTCGGGCCGCCGGTCGAAGACGAGCTGCTCTACAGGGTTGTCGATGCGCTCGAAGCCGTGGCCAGGGAAACCGGCAAGACCGTGCCGCAGATCGCCATCAACTGGTTGCTGCAGCGGCCGACCGTCGCCTCTGTCATTATCGGCGCGCGCACCGAGGAACAGCTGCGCCAGAATCTTGGTGCCGTCGGTTGGTCATTGACATCAGACCAGATCAAGACGCTCGACGCAGCAAGCGCGGTGACCGCAGCCTATCCGTATTTTCCGTATCGCCGGCAGGAGGGTTTTGCCCGGCTGAGCCAGCCTGCGGTTTAATGCGCGCGGGCCGCCAGGCCGCGGGACAGCGCCCCCCTTCTGTCCTGCCGGACATCTCCCCCACAAGGGGGGAGATCGGCAGCTTCGCTGACCGTGCCACTCTTTCACCACGTTGGAGATCTGGCGAAAGCCGCTGCAACATCCGATCTCCCCCCTTGTGGGGGAAATGCCAAGTTTTGGCAAAGAGGGCAGGACAGAGGGGGGCGCCGTAAAACGCGGATCTCAACAGCCATACAACTGCAAGCTGACATCCTGCGCCGTTACACTAATGCAGCACGAACTCGCCATCGAGCTTCCGCCACTCATTGGGCGCGATCAGTTTCTGGTGCGTATAGCTCACCGAATGCAGCGGGCCATCGAGCTTGGTCTGCCAGAACTCGATGAACCGGATCAGCACCGGAAATTTCGGGGCGATGTCGTAGTCCTGCCAGATGAAGCTCTGCAGCAGATGCGGATGATCGGGAAAATGATAAAGGATCTGGGCCGTGGTCAAGCCATAGCCCTTGAGCATCAGGTCCATTTCGGATTGGTCGCGCATCGCGGTCCCCCTGGTTGATTCTCCTTTCCTCCCAATTTGAAATTGTGCGCGCAATTTGCTTAATCGTCTATTGATTTTTTGTGGTGTAGACCTGATTTACGACACAAAAACATGCGGTTAGCAGCGATCGTGGTCGAGTGCTGATAGCGGCGAAAACGACGTCTGCGGCATCCCGCCGCGCGAATCCAACGTCTAATGTTGCCGTCACCGCGGAACTGTTAATAATGCGCGCGAATTCGCGGCCTCTGCGCCGCGATGCTGCTCGGCGGGCAAGCTGGCAGTTGGTCTTGGGAGGGAATGGAAAAAATGTCCGATGTTCATGTCCATCGCGTCCAGCCGGCGTGGAAGAAGAACGCACTGATCGACAATGACACCTATTTGAAATGGTACGCCGACAGCGTGAAGAACCCGGACAAGTTCTGGGGCAAGCACGGCAAGCGCATCGACTGGTTCAGGCCCTACAGCAAGGTCAAGAACACCTCCTTCGACGGCAAGGTCTCGATCAAATGGTTCGAGGACGGCCAGACCAATGTTTCCTGGAACTGCATCGACCGGCATCTGAAGAAGCGCGGCGACCAGACCGCCATCATCTGGGAAGGCGACAATCCCTACGACGACAGGAAGATCACCTATAACGAGCTCTACAGGCATGTCTGCCGGCTCGCCAATGTGATGAAGAAGCACGGCGTTAGGAAAGGCGACCGCGTCACCATCTACATGCCGATGATCCCGGAAGCCGCCTATGCGATGCTCGCCTGCACGCGGATCGGCGCCATCCATTCGGTGGTCTTTGGCGGCTTTTCGCCGGACGCGCTGGCCGGCCGCATCGTCGACTGCGAATCGACTTTCGTCATCACCGCCGATGAAGGCCTGCGCGGCGGCAAGTCCATTCCCTTGAAGGAGAACACGGACAAGGCGATCGACATCGCCGCGAAGAACTTCGTGATGGTCAACAAGGTCGTGGTCGTGCGCCGCACCGGCGCCAAGGTTGGTTGGGCTCCGGGGCGCGACGTCTGGTACCATGACGAGATGGCGACAGTTGAGGCGGAATGCAAGCCGGAGAAGATGAAGGCAGAGGACCCGCTGTTCATCCTTTACACATCGGGCTCGACGGGCAAGCCGAAGGGCGTGCTGCACACCACCGCCGGCTATCTCGTCTATGTCTCGATGACCCACCAATATGTCTTCGACTACCACGACGGCGACATCTACTGGTGCACCGCCGATGTCGGCTGGGTCACCGGCCACAGCTATATCGTCTACGGGCCGCTCGCCAACGGCGCCACCACGCTGATGTTCGAAGGCGTGCCGAACTATCCGTCGCAATCCCGCTTCTGGGAGGTCATCGACAAGCACAAGGTCAACATCTTCTACACCGCGCCGACGGCTTTGCGCGCGCTGATGGGTGCCGGCGACGCCCATGTCACCAAAACCTCGCGCAAATCGCTGCGCGTGCTCGGCACGGTCGGCGAGCCGATCAACCCGGAAGCCTGGGAGTGGTATTTCGATGTCGTCGGCAACGGCAAGGTGCCGATTGTCGACACCTGGTGGCAGACCGAGACCGGCGGCATCCTGATCACGCCGCTGCCCGGCGCCACCCCGCTCAAGGCAGGTTCCGCGACGCAGCCGTTCTTCGGCGTCAAGCCGCAACTGGTCGACGGCGACGGCAAGGTGCTGGAAGGCGTTGCCAGCGGCAATCTCTGCATCGCCGATTCGTGGCCGGGCCAGATGCGTACCGTCTATGGCGATCACGAGCGCTTCGTGCAGACCTATTTTTCGACTTACAAGGGCAAGTATTTTACCGGCGACGGCTGCCGCCGCGACGCCGACGGCTACTACTGGATCACCGGCCGCGTCGACGACGTCATCAACGTCTCCGGCCACCGCATGGGCACGGCCGAGGTCGAATCCGCGCTGGTTTCGCACGAGAAAGTCTCCGAAGCCGCCGTCGTCGGCTACCCCCACGACATCAAGGGCCAGGGCATCTACTGCTACGTCACATTGATGGCTGGCGAGAAGCCGAACGAGGAGTTGCGCAAGGAACTTGTCGCCCACGTCCGCAAGGACATCGGCGCCATCGCCACGCCCGACAAGATTCAGTTCGCTCCGGGCCTGCCGAAAACCCGCTCGGGCAAGATTATGCGTCGCATCCTGCGCAAGATCGCCGAGGACGATTTTGCCGCGCTCGGCGATACCTCGACGCTGGCCGACCCGGCGGTCGTCGACGACCTCATCGCCAACCGGCAGAACAAGCGGGCATAAGAAACATCCGGGGGACGTTCGGCGGAAACCCGATCGGATGAGATCGGCTCGCTCCCGCTCTACCGATAAAGGTCCGCCCGCGTCGGCGGCAGTCCGCTCGGGCCCCGCGCGCGCTTGGTGACGACGGTCTGGAAAATCTGCGCCGAGGCGCGTTCGAAAGTGATCGAACAGCCAGTGAGATAAAGCAGCCAGAGGCGCGCCTTGGCTTCGCCGACCTCGGCGATCGCTTCATCGAAGCGTGCGTGGAGGCGCTCGGCCCACAGACGGCAGGTGCGGGCGTAGTGCTCGCGCAAATTCTCGACATCGTAGACAAGAAAGCCGTGCGCTTCGAGATTGCCGAGCGTCATGCCGATCGTGTCGAGTTCGCCGCCGGGAAAGATGTATTTGATCAGCGCTTTGAATTCCGGGCCCTTGCGCAAGGTCTTCTTGATGCTGCCCTTGTCGCGCCGGGTGATGGCGTGATGCAGATAGATGCCGCCCGGCTTGAGCAGGCGACGAATGGTCGAGAAATAGGCGGCGTGGTTGGCCAGCCCCAGATGCTCGAACATCCCGATCGACGAGATCTTGTCGAAGGAGCCGGACAGCTCGGCATAGGACTTTATCTCGATGGTGATGCGATCCTCCAGTCCCTCAGCACGGATGCGCTCGCGGGCGAGCTGGGTCTGGGCTTCCGACAGCGAGACGCCATGGCCGACGACGCCGTAATTTTTCGCGGCATGGATGAGCATGGCTCCCCAGCCGCAGCCGATGTCGAGCAGCCTTTCGCCGGGCTTCAGCCGCAGCTTGCGGCAGATATGATCGAGCTTGTCCTTCTGCGCCTGGTCGATGCCATTGGCGAAATCGGTGAAATAGCCGCAGCTATAGACCATGCGTTCGTCGAGGAAGAGCCGGTAGAAGGCGTTCGAAATGTCGTAGTGGTGCTGGATTGCCTGCCTGTTCGACCCGCTGACGAAGGGGTTGCGCCCGGAAAGGTCGGTCCGCGCCGTCATCTGTTTTCGCGAAAACAGCACGGCTGGCAGGTCGCGCAGGACCGCGAGCTTGGGCAACGACTTGAGCTTCGCCCTGAGCTTGCCCTGCGCAGGCAGAGCGTAGAAATCGAACAGCGACCCGTCTTCCACGTCGATGGTCTTGGAAATCCACATTTCGATCAGCGTCGAGAGGTTGGGCCGCCGCATCACCTGCCAGACGATGTCCTGGTCGTTGATGGTGACCACGGGGCCGGTGGCGGGGCCGATCCGCTCGCCGTTCCACAGCTTGACCGCGAAACCCGGCTTCAACGTCTCGATAACCGTTCGAACGATCCGTGCGGCTCTCTCGGCTGCCTCCATCCGCGTTCCTCCTGCTCAGCCCCTGGCGGTCCGGCAGCGACATTGCCTGTCCGATCGGATAGCCGCAAGCAGTTAGCGGCAAACGCGCACCGCATTTTCACGATGGCGCCTTGCCATTTGCAGATCGACACCCCATCATGAGGGCGTGTTCAACAAATCGAAAGGAGGTGATCCGATGTCGAGTGATTTCGTTTTCCAGAACGTGGCCTCAGCGGATTGCACTTTCGGGAAGCAGTCTTCCCGTTAAGGCGCGAGATGCGCGGCTGGCGACGCCTGGAGCGCCGCGCGTCCTTTGGATGCGCAAAGGACGCTCCAGCACTTTAAGTCACGTCGCTGCCATGAGCCGCGCCATGGACGGAAACGCGGAAGGCCGCCGGCTTCGAAAGAAGCGGCGGCCTTTTCCTTGTCCGGATCCTGCCTGGTCAATGCCCTCTATTTGGTCAATGCCAGGCTTTCGATGTTGCGCGCTATATCCTGGAAAGCCTGGTTGAGCTCCGTCCCGTTCGCGGCCTGATAGAAGTGCTTGATCTTGCCGGTATCCGGGCTCGCGCAATTCTGCAGTGTCGCCTGGGCATTCTCCTCGTTGAGATCGAAACCGATGGTGAAGATTTCGATGCCCTTGTCGCGCATGGCGGTACAGAGCGTCTTGGCTGCCGTGCGGGTCGGTTCCTTGCCGGCATCATTGTAGACCTCACCGACAGTGCTGGCATCGAAATAGGACAGGTTGAACTCGCCGTCGGTCATCAGGATCGCGATTTTGGCGACCTTTTTCGGATCCGCCTTGGCCGGCCGCTGCGACGCGTTCATCACACTGCCCCAGTTTTCCGAAAGCATGTACCAGGTCCACTGCACGCCGATATGGCCCGCGGTGCCGCCCGATGCGACAAAGTTCTTGATGACGTTCTTGAGCGCCACGGCGTCCGCCGTCAGCGGCTTCAACGCGGCGACCGGGCAGGCAGCCGTGCCGGTCGGCCAGGCGAAGAACGACAACAGGTAATCGCGATTGATCATGCTGATGTCGGGACCTACATCCGAATATTGATAGGTGCCCTTGCGCTCAGTGGCGCAATTGTCCGGACGCGTTAAGCCGGAGACATACTGTATAGCGCCATTGCCGGGCGCCTGCTTGCGCTGGCTGGTCGAGGCTTCGACGTAGACGCTGCTGCCTGCAAGCGCGCCGGCATTCACCGAATTGGCGTAGGGCACGATGGAGACTCGCACTCGGGGGCTGGCGGGGTCCTGACCGCCCAGGAAGCTGTCGACCGCGTTCGCTGCGGCCGTCCTCAGGTCGATTATTTTCTGGCCGGCCATTGAACCTGTGACGTCGAGCATCATCGCCACTTCGATCGTCTTGTCCGAATAGACTGCCGTCGTCGATGCGGCAATGCGCTTCATGTCGCCCATGCCGAAGATTGGAAAATAGAGGCCAAGATCGACATGGATCTCCGCCTGAACCGTCTTGGCGATTTTGTCGATGGTCAATTTGTCGAGGACGATCCGATCAGCCTGCAGCATGCCCGCTCGGCTGTTGGCATCGAGAAACGCCTGCACCGACTTGTTGGCGTCGGCCTCGTTGATGACGCCGGTGGTCAGGTCGCGTGCCGTCGAGGTCACCGCCGCATCGACCACGCCCTGTAAGCTCGATTTGGTGTTGTAGAGCTGGGAAACATTGACGGCAAAGCCAACGCCAAGCGCCAGCACCGACGCGACCATGCCGAACAGAACCGCCAAATTTCCGCTTCGATCTCGGGCAAAGCCCGATCGCGTGAACAAGACCCCCAAAACGCCGCATGCTTTCGCCTCCATTCGCCACGACCTCGAAGCCGTGTGAAGGCCCGCATTGCAGGATTCCGGCCGGACGGCGTCGTCAACGCAGCAAAGCCAGCGGCTCATCGTCAAGCCATTGTTTTTGCTTTGTTTCGAAATGCGGCAATGTAAACAACTGGTAAACGACAAGCCGCTGCGGCAGTTTCGTTTACCAAGCGCTTACCATGATCCCGACGTCTGCCGTGGAGCACAACAGCCCGATCCCGATCCGGCACAGAGGGTCTGTGCCGAAGCGGATCAGGCGCATCATATCCGTAGGACAGCCCGATGATCGTAACAGCCGGACGCGCTGGACGCGCTGCGCCGCTATGTCAGCATCTGCGCGCTGGCCGTCCTGTCGACCCCGCGATGAGGCGGGTTGAACAGATTGCTTTCCTGCTCGTAGGTCCAGACCTTGAACAGGCTGAGCCGGTGCGGGCCGAAACTGTGCAGCAGCGGCACGTCGGTCGCGTCGCGGCCGCGCGCGATGACGACGCGGCCGATCCTCGGCATGTTGTGGCGGGGGTCGAACGTGTACCACTTGCCGTCGAGGAACACTTCCAGCCACGCCGAAAAATCCATCGGTGCCGGGTCGACCGGCACGCCGATGTCGCCGAGATAACCGTTCACGTAGCGGGCTGGGATGTTCATGCAGCGGCAGAGCGTGATCGCCAGATGAGCGAAGTCGCGGCAGACGCCGACGCGCTCCTCATGCGCCTGCGCCGCCGTGCGGGTCGGGCGCGCATAGCCGTAGCCGAACGACAGACGGTTGTGGACATAGTCGACGATCGCCTGCACCCGGGCCCAGCCGGATGGAACAGGCCCGAAAACCTGCCAGGCCAGATCGCTGAGATGATCGGTTTCGCAATAGCGACTGCCGAGCAGATAACACAGCACCTCGTCGGGCAACTCCGCCACCGGCACTTCCCTGGCCAGCGTGTTGACCTCGTCGGTCTCGCCGCTGTCCTCGACGACGGCGTCGTAAAGAATGCGAAAGCCTCCGCCAGGCGCGGTGAAGCGGCGGCAGGTGTTGCCATAAAGATCGTGATAGAGCCTGGTTGGGACGGAAGGCGAGGTCAGCACGCGCGTTTGCCGCTTGATGTCGGCCTGGCGCTGCTTGTGGATCTCGAGCAGCGAAATCACCGGGGTGGATTCAGCACAGTCGATGGCGATTTCGTAGCCGAGCCGAATCAGCATTGCGGATCCCCTCTTGTGAGTGTCGTGGAAGACGATTGGATTAACGCGAGATGGCCGGCCGTGGTTCCCTGGTCTGTCGAAAAAGGCGATCTCGTGCCTTCCCATGCCGCCGGTGCGACGTTACGGTCGATCGACAGGCTTTGGTTCCTTCCGAAACAACTTGGGATAGCAGATGTTCGCAGGCAGAAAATTCGCAGCCTTGCTGTTCGATATGGACGGCACGGTGGTCAATTCGATTGCCGCGGCAGAAAGGGTCTGGGCAGATTGGGCACGCCGGCAAGATCTCGACGTTGCCGCATTCCTGCCAACGATCCACGGCGTGCGAGCGATCGAGACCATCGCTCGGCTGGCGCTTCCAGGCGTTGACCCGATGCGTGAAGCCGATGCGCTTCTGCAGGCCGAGGTGGCCGATATCGACGGCATCCTTCCAATCGCCGGCGCCGCGGCGTTTCTGGCGTCGCTGCCACCCGAGCGCTGGGCAATCGTCACTTCGGCGCCGCGCGAGCTGGCTCTGCTGCGCATCGCGGCCGCCGGCATCCCGCTTCCCGCCACCCTTGTCGCGGCCGAGGACGTTTCCCGCGGCAAGCCGGCGCCGGATTGCTTCCGGCTGGCGGCCGAGCGACTGGGCGTCGACGCGCGCGACTGCCTCGTTTTCGAAGATGCGCCCGCCGGGATAGCGGCGGCCGAGGCCGCGGGAGCCACCGTCGTGGTCATTAGCGCCACGCACCAGCATCCGTTGCAAACGCCGCATGCTGCGATCGCCGGTTATGACGGGATCGGCGTCACCGTCGACGACCGCGGCTGGATTGTCCTCGGCGCGGAGCGCGCTGCGGCTTAGGGTATGTTGAGATTCAGGTCAGGGCGAGCCGGGGTCGAAGACGGGCGCGAAGCGACCAGACTAGGTGGGTTCCGAGAACCGGAACAGAGCGGACTTTCAGGTCCGTGAGAAGCGCAGGAATCCGCTGTTCGCAGGCCGGCATCACCTGAATATCGACATACCCTTAGAAATCGCTGGTCAGGCCCTTCACTTCCCAATCGCCATAGCGGCCGGGTTCCCTGCCGCCACGGCCGCCGAGTTCCCGGGGCATCGCGGCTTCCTGCTGGCGATAGTGTTCGCGCCGTGCTTCCGCTTCCGCCAAAGCGCGGCGGGCTGCCGGTGTCAGCGTCCTTTGCGGCACGTCGTGACCGGGGCCGGCGTCTGCATTGCTGGTTTCGCCTGATTTATTGGCTTCGTCGATCATGCGATATTCCCGGCGATTGAAACATGGCCCAATTGAAACAGGGCCACACGTTTCCCATCATATAGCGATGAGCCGACAAGGATCGACCCTTTTTCCGGAAGGCCGGCAGAAACGGAGCAGACAATGAACACACTTCGCACCGCCATGCTTTTGGCAGCGATGACCGCGCTGTTCATGGGCGTCGGCTATCTGATCGGCGGATCGGGCGGCATGGTGATCGCCCTGCTGATTGCCGCCGCCATGAATCTGTTCAGCTATTGGAACGCCGACAAGATGGTGCTGTCGATGAACCGCGCGGTCGAGGTCGACGAAAGGAACGCCCCGGAATATTACGCCATCGTGCAGAGCCTCGCCAGACAGGCCGGCCTGCCGATGCCGAAAACCTATCTGATCGACAACCCGCAGCCCAACGCTTTCGCCACCGGCCGCAATCCGGAGAATGCCGCGGTCGCCGCCACCACCGGGCTGTTGCAGCAACTGTCGCATGAGGAAGTCGCGGCGGTGATGGCGCACGAGCTCGCCCATGTGCAGCACCGCGACACGCTCACCATGACGATCGTCGCCACGCTTGCCGGCGCGATCTCGATGCTCGGCAATTTCGCCTTCTTTTTCGGCGGCAATCGCGACAACAACAATTCGCTTGGCATTATCGGTGTGCTGGTGGCGATGATCGTGGCGCCCTTTGCCGCGATGATCGTGCAGATGGCGGTCAGCCGCACCCGCGAATACGAGGCCGACCGGCGCGGCGCCGAGATCTGTGGACAGCCGCTCTGGCTTGCCTCGGCCCTTGACAAGATCGCTCGCGGCGCCGAACGCATCCGCAACCCGGATGCCGAGCGCAATCCGGCAACTGCCCACCTCTTCATCATCAATCCTCTTTCCGGCGAGCGCATGGACAGCCTGTTTTCGACCCACCCGAGCACCGACAACCGCATCGCTGCCCTGCAGGCGATGGCGCAGGACATGGCCGGTGGCGCATCCGCCTCCGCGCGGCCGCAAACGCCGATGCCGCGGCAGGCAGACGAACAGCGGCCTTCGGGCCCGTGGGAGAAAGCTGAGCAGCCGGCTGAACCGGCCAGGCCGAAGTCCAATCCCTGGGGCCGCAATCCGACCGGACCCAAGGGTCCGTGGTCGTGAGCGAAGCGAAACGCCGGCACCGAATTTCAGGCGATCATGAAAACAATGCAGCGAGCCCCGGCGAACCTATTGCCGGCCTGGCCGCGCGCAAGGCCGCGGCACGATTGCTGGCCGCCGTCATCGATGCGAGGACGGCGCTGGACGGGCTGACCGACCACGAGAACGGCCATCCGCAATACAAGGCGCTCGACCTGCGTGACCGGGCGCTGGTGCGCGCCATACTGGTCACTGCGCTGCGCTTCCGCATGACCATATCAGGGTTGCTGGCCCGCCGCCTGGAAAAGCCGCTGCCACCCAACGCCACCGCGCTTTCGCATATTCTGCATGTAGCAGCGGCGCAGATCCTGTTCCTCGATATTCCCGACAGCGCCGCAGTCGACCTTGCCGTGACCCACGCCAAGTCCGATCCGCGCACGGTGCGCTTCTCCGGTCTCGTCAATGGCGTGCTGCGCACGCTGGCGCGATCCAAGCAGGCCGAACTGGCTGCAGCGCTTGCCGCCACCGACGAAGCGCCGAAATGGTTTTCCGACCGGCTGAAAGCCGCCTATGGCACTAAGAAAGCCCGGCAAATCCTCGCCGCCCACAGATACGAGGCGCCGGTCGACTTCACGGTCAAGACCGATCCTGCGCTGTGGGCCGAGCGGCTCGGCGGCATCGTGCTGCCGACCGGCACTGTGCGCGTGGAGAAACTCAGCGCCTCGGTCACTGAACTGCCCGGCTTTGAAGACGGCGCCTGGTGGGTCCAGGATGCCGCCGCCAGCCTTCCTGCCCGGCTTTTCGGCGACGTGAGGGGTTTGCGCGTCGCCGATCTCTGCGCCGCCCCCGGCGGCAAGACCGCTCAGCTCATTCTCGGCGGCGCCACGGTCACCGCGATCGATTCCTCGAAGAACCGGTTGGCGCGGCTCTCGCAGAACCTCGAACGGCTCGGTCTGTCCGCAGAGGTTGTCCAGGCCGATCTGCTCAAATACGAGCCGGAACAACTGTTCGACGCCGTCCTTCTCGACGCGCCCTGCTCCTCGACCGGCACGGTGCGGCGGCATCCCGACGTGCCGTGGACGAAGACGGCGGCCGACATCGAAAAACTCGCCGATCTGCAACGCAGGCTGCTCGCCCGCGCCGTCAGCCTGGTCAGGCCTGGCGGGCGCATCGTCTTTTCCAACTGCTCGCTCGACCCGCTCGAAGGCGAGGCGCTCCATCGCGCCTTCCTCGCCGGGACGGCTGATGTCGTCGACGACCCGCTCCGCCCGGGCGAGATCGCCGGCATCGATCCGTTCCTGACGCCGCAGGGCACTCTGCGCACCACGCCCGCAGATCTGGAGCTCGGCTCACCGGAACGGTCCGGCCTGGATGGCTTCTTCGCCGCCCGCATGCGCAGAACCGGCCAACGCTGAAAATTTGAAGACTGTTTTAGGAAGAATCCTGCGGAAAACAGGCTGAATTTCAAGGCCTCCGTGGAATTCACCTTCGCATAAGTTCTTGAATCACATAAGCTTGTCTTCGGATTGGGCGCTATGAGGAGGGCTTTTGGCGATCGCTGCCGGCAGCACGACGCGTCTATGGACGCTTGTCGCGAAGGAGTTCTGGCGCAAGACGCGCCGGCGCCTGCGTGGCGGGCCGATCCATCGCTGGCGCTACTCCGGCCGCACACCGGAACGCGTGTTGATCGCTCCGCCAGACCTGCGCCTGGCCGACCGACAGATTGCGCTCGAGATTTATTATGGCCGCTATCCGCTGTCGGGACATCTGGTAGAGACCGGCGGCAAGTCGCCCTTCCAGATTGCCGTGGCCAATCCCGGCTGGCAAAAGGCCCTGCACGGCTTTCGCTGGCTGCGCCATATGCGCGCCGCCGGCACCGAGCTTGCCGCCGCCAATGCCCGCGCGCTGGTCTCCGACTGGATCACCATCCATGGCAGCAATATTTCCGGTGTCGCCTGGGAGCCCGGCACGACGGCCAAGCGCGTCATTGCCTGGCTGCAGCATTCCTCGGTGGTGCTGCAGGGTGCTGAATTTCCCTTCTACCGGGCCTTCCTGAAATCGCTGGCCATGCAGATCCGCTATCTCAGGGCGATGGCACGCGAGATGCCGGACGGCAAGGACAGGCTGCGCGCCCGCATCGCGCTTGCCTTTGCCGCTCTGTCGCTACCGGCGCCGGCATCGGCGCTGCGCGGCGCGACCCGCAACCTCGCCGAGGAACTCGACCGTCAGATTCTGCCGGATGGCGGCCATATTTCGCGCAATCCGATGGCCGTGCTTGAAATCCTCGCCGACCTTCTGCCGCTGCGCCAGACCTATGCCAATCAGGCCGAAACGCCGCCGGCGGCGCTGATGGGCGCCATCGATCGCATGCTGCCGGCGCTGCGTTTCTTTCGCCACCAGGACGGCAGCCTCGCCCGCTTCAACGGCATGGGCGCGACCATCCACAACCGCATCGCCACCATTCTGCGCCACGACGACACCGCCGGCGCGCCATTGCTGCACGCACCGCATTCGGGCTACGAGCGCCTCTCCATGGGCGGCGTCACCGTGATCGCCGATACCGGCCCGCCACCGCGCATCGATGTTTCCAACGCGGCGCACGCCGGATGCCTTTCCTTCGAGCTGTCTTCCGGCCGCCGCCACTATGTCGTCAACGCCGGCGTGGACACCTATGGCGCCGCCGAATTCCGGCCGCTTGCCCGCGCCACGGCCGCCCATTCGACAGCCACCATCAACGACACCTCGTCGGCGCGTTTCAGCCACTCGCTGCGCGTCAACGATCTGCTTGGCACGCCGTTGATCGGCGGCCCGCAGCATGTGCCTTGCAAGCGCACCGACCAGCAAGGCACACAGGGTTTTCTGGCTCGCCATGACGGCTATGTCGCGCGCTTCGGCTTGCTGCATGAGCGCGAACTGAAATTGTCGACGAACGGCAATGTGCTCGCCGGCAGGGATCGCCTTCTGCGGCCGGGCAATGCTGCGATCCGCAACAACGGCCGCGATTTCGTCACCGTGCGCTTCCACATCCATCCCGACATAGGCCTGCTCAAGGACGAGCACGACCGTCTGGTGCTGACCGCCGATGAAGCCGACACATGGGTGTTCACCTGCATCGAGGTGGCGCCCGAGGTCGAAGAATCCATTTATTTCGCCGGTCTTGGCGGCCCGCGCCGCAGCCGGCAGATCGTGCTGGCCTTCAAGGCGTCAGAGATTTCCGAAGTCCATTGGCAACTGACACGGACGGCCATCGCCGGTCATCCGGCAAAAAGCTGAGACTGCGGTTAGTCCCGCAGTTTGATTTCCAGCCCTCATGTGCTACGGCGCGCGGACACTGTCCCAACCAGCCGTGAAAGGCCGCCAGCCCATGGCCGTTGCCGCCAAGAACATTCCCGCGCCCGACCTCGTTCCCGTTCGTCGCGCGCTGCTTTCCGTTTTCGACAAGACCGGGCTCATCGATTTCGCCAGGGCGCTGGCCGCGGCCGGCGTCGAGCTGGTCTCCACCGGTGGCACGGCAAAGGCGATCGCCGAGGCAGGCATGGCTGTGCGCGACGTCTCCGAACTCACCGGCTTTCCCGAGATCATGGACGGCCGCGTCAAGACCCTGCATCCGTCCGTGCACGGCGCGTTGCTTGGCGTGCGCGACGATCCCGAACACGCCGCGGCGATGCGCGATCATTGCATTGAGCCGATCGATCTCGTCGTCTCCAATCTCTACCCTTTCGAGGATGTCCGCCGCTCCGGCGCCGCTTACGCCTCGATCGTCGAGAACATCGACATAGGCGGCCCGGCGATGATCCGCGCTTCGGCCAAGAACCACGCTTACGTCGCCATCGTCACCGATCCCGAGGACTATGCCTCGGTGCTCAACGCGCTGGAGATGAATTTCGGCTCGCTCTCGCTGGATTTCCGCAAGAAGCTGGCGGCCAAGGCCTTCGCCCGCACCGCGACCTATGATGCGGCGATTTCCGGCTGGTTCGCCGAAGCGCTGGAGATCGAGCATCCCACCTGGCGCGCCTTCGGCGGCAGGCTCGACCAGGTGATGCGCTACGGCGAGAACCCGCACCAGAGCGCCGGCTTCTACGTCGATGGCGACAAGCGACCGGGCGTCGCGACGGCGCGCCAGCTTCAGGGCAAGCAGCTTTCCTACAACAACATCAACGACACCGACGCCGCCTTCGAACTGGTCGGCGAGTTCGATCCGGCCCGCTCCGCCACCGTCGCCATCATCAAGCACGCCAACCCATGCGGCGTCGCCGAGGGCGCTTCGCTGAAGGCGGCCTATGCCAAGGCGCTTGCCTGCGATCCGGTCTCGGCCTTTGGCGGCATTGTCGCGATGAACCGCACCCTCGATGCCGAGGCCGCCGAAGAGATAGTCAAAACCTTCACCGAGGTCATCATCGCGCCGGGCGCCTCGGACGAAGCAATCCGCATCGTCGCCGCCAAGAAGAACCTGCGCTTGCTGGTCACCGGCGGCTTGCCCGATCCGCGCGCGGCCGGCTCCACTGTGAAATCCGTTTCCGGCGGGTTGCTCGTCCAGGGCCGCGACAATGCGGTGGTCGACGACCTCGACCTGAAAGTGGTGACCCGGCGGGCGCCGACAACGGCCGAAATGGCCGATCTCAAATTCGCTTTCCGCGTCGCAAAGCACGTCAAGTCGAACGCCATCGTCTATGTCAGAGACGGTGCCACCGTCGGCATCGGCGCCGGCCAGATGAGCCGGGTCGATTCCTCGCGCATCGCCGCGCGCAAGGCGCTCGACGCGACCGAGGCGGCCGGCCTGGCCGAGCCGCTGACCAAAAATTCCGTCGTCGCCTCGGATGCCTTTTTCCCGTTCGCCGACGGGCTTTTGTCTGCGATCGAAGCCGGCGCCACCGCCGTCATCCAGCCGGGCGGCTCGATGCGCGACGACGATGTCATCGCCGCCGCCGACGCCCACGGCATCGCCATGGTGTTTACCGGCGTCAGGCATTTCAGGCATTAGGCGCCTCTCCCTCCCCCTCGTGGGTCCCTCGTGGGGAGGGTCGGCAAACGATCTTTGCGAAGCAAAGTTCGTGAGACGGGGCGGGGGCAGCGCCGCCCCCACCCCGCTCCACTTCGCGGATCGACCCTCCCCACAAGTCCCCACAAGGGGGAGGGTAAGCTCACTCCGCCGGCTGGTCCGCCGGATACGGCGTGCGGATCAGGATCGCCAGGCCGACGCCGAGGAACAGCACGATTGCCGCCATGCCCAGCCGCGACGAGCCGCTGGCCAGGGTGATCGTGGCCACCAGGAATGGCGCAGCAAAACTGGTCGCCCGTCCGGCCAGCGCGTAGATGCCGAAATAGCGGCCCGATTCGGCCGCGGTGACGCTGCGCGCCATGTAGGAGCGCGACGATGCCTGCACCGGCCCGAAGCCAAGCCCGATCAGCAGACCAAAGAAGATGTAGGCTTTTTCCGCCGGCGTACCGAACAACCCGCCGCTATCGGCTCCGGGCATCATCCAGACACCGAACAGCGTGTAGCCTGGCCCGGTCGAGACGATGCCGATCGTGGCGAGGCTGAGCAGGACAAGCGCAATCATCACTATGGCCTTGGAGCCGAGCGCCACGTCGAGGCGTGCGGCCATCAGGCAACCGACGATGGCGACGACGTTGAGGATGATGCCGAACAGGCCGATCTCGGTGATCGACCAGTGGAACATCGCCGCCGCAAAGGCACCGCCCAGCGCAAGCAGCGCGTTGACGCCGTCCTGATAGATCATGCGGGCGACGAGAAAGCGGAAGATGCCGCTGCGCTGGCGTATTTCGCCCAGCGTCGATTTCAGTTCCGACAGTCCCTCGCGCACCGCCGGTCCAAGCGGAATGCCCTTCACCGCATCCGGTGTGAAAAAGAACATCGGCAGGATGAATAGAAAATACCAAGCCGCCGACAGTGGGCCGGTGGCGCGCGCGTCCTCGCCGAGCTTCGGATCGAGCCCGAAGAGCGGGTCGAGGCCGGCGATCGTCTTGCCGGTTTCCGGCGAACTGGCCATGAAGGCGACGACGAAGATCAGCGCAATCATCCCGCCGAGATAACCAAGCCCCCAGGCCATATTCGAGATGCGGCCGATTTCGCTCTTCGGCACCAGACGCGGCATCATCGAATCATTGAACACGGTCGAGAATTCCGCCGCGACCGAAGCCAGCGAGAAGAACAGCACGACCAGGAAAAGGTTCGAACCGGGAGCAGCGAACCATAGCAGGCAAAGACTGGTGATCTTGACCGCGGCGAAGAGTGCGATCCACGGTTTTCGCGGGCCGGTCTGGTCGGCGATCGAGCCGAGGATCGGCGATAGAACGGCGATGGCCAGACCCGCCGCGGCGATGCCGTAACCCCATGCCGCCTGGCCCGTTTCGGGATTGCTCGCCATGCGCGAGACGAAGTAGGGACCGAAGATGAAGGTGGTGATGACTGTGAAGAACGGCTGCGCCGCCCAGTCGAACAGCATCCATCCCCAGATGCCGCGTTCCGGCGCTCGCTGCACTGCTACCTCGGCCATATGCCCTCCTGCCCCGTTCGCTTGGCCCGCGACCGGCGCCATGTCTGCATGTTTCCGGTGCTCACGCAAATGACGGGGGTAGCGCCGCCCCTCATTGCCCTGCCGGTGTCCAGTTGATAGATGGGTAACACTTTGAACCGGATACATGGGTTACAGTTTTCCCCCTGTCGT